>DQCI01000206.1:0-7308 GCA_003545125.1 Paracoccaceae bacterium | reverse complement strand
ACTTATACCTTCCTGGTGACGCCCCTGGTGATCGGTCTCGGCCTGATGATTGCGCTCGGCGTCAACCGGGTCACGCCCGCCCTCAAAGGGCCGACGATCTTCGTCTCGCTCTTGCCGATGATCGTGACACCGCTGATCGGCTCGCTGATCCTGTTCTGGATGATCGACGCGCAGGGCATCATTGGCAAGACCCTGCAATGGATATTCGACGATCCCGACCTGTCGCTGAAGGCCTCGCCGACGCTGACCTGGATCACCCTGTTTGTCTACGGGGTCTGGCATTCGGCGCCGTTTGCTTTCGTGGTGTTCTATGCCGGCCTGCAATCGGTCAGCCACGAGACACTGGAAGCGGCGCGCATCGACGGCGCCAGCCGCTGGCAACAGGTCCGCTACGTGGTCATCCCGCACCTGATGCCGCTGGCGATCTTCATTTCGCTGATCCAGCTGATGGACAATTTCCGGGTGTTCGAGCCGATCATCGGGTTCTCGGCCGAGGCCAACGCGCCGTCGCTGTCCATCATCGTTTACAACGATCTGAAGGGCGACGTGATCCGGTTCAATTCAGCCGCCGCCACCTCGGTGCTCACGGTGATCGGTGTCACCATTCTCCTCGCGCCGGTGCTGTTGCGCACCTGGCGCGACTTCAAAGGCAAGGTGGTCTGATGTCGAGCAAGGTCAACAAGACCCCGCGCGGGCTTTTCATCCTGTCGACCGGCTTCGTGCTGCTGTGGATCGTGATCGCCTCATTCCCGTTTCTGTGGACCCTGTGGGGCTCGTTCAAGGTGCAGGGCGACTTCTTCTCCAAGGCCGACTGGCGCTACGCGCTCTGGGGCACCCGCACGATGGTGGAAACCGGCGGCGCATTCACCGGCGCGGGCTATTACGGCGCCTGGGTTCAGGAAGAGTTCTGGCGTGCGGCGCTCAACACCGGCATCGTCGTGATCTTCACCGTGGTGATCTCGCTCACCCTCGGCACGCTCGGCGGCTACGCGCTGGCGCGCTCGGGCTACCGCTATGCGTTCTGGCTCTTGATGATTGCGCTGGTGTTCCGCGCGATGCCGCATATCACCTTGGTGTCGGGCTATCTGTTGCCGTTCTTCCAGTGGAACCTCTGGGGCCATCTGCCGACCTCGATCATCGTGCTCGTGGCGATCAACCAGCCCTTCACCCTGTGGATGCTGCACTCGTTTTTCCTCAACATTCCCAAAGACCTCGACGAGAGCGCCAAGGTCGATGGCTGCACCCAGTTTCAGGCTTTCCGGCACGTGATCATCCCGGTGATGTGGCCGGGCGTGATCACCACCGGGCTGTTCAGCTTTTTGCTCGCCTACAATGACTTCGCCGTGACCTCGATGCTGCTGTCGGAATCGAACCGCACGATGGTGCCGGCGATCGCCGGTTTCCTCGGCTCGACCTTCGAGGAAGGCAACGTGATGTTCGCCGTCGCTGCCGTGGTCTCGGCCACCGCGCCGCTCTTCGTGCTGGTGCTGTTTTTCCAACGCCAGATCGTCTCGGGGTTGACCGCGGGGGCGGTGAAAGGATGAGGGCGCGGGCTCTTCAGGCCGTGACGGGCCTTCATCGCACTGAACGGAGACTGCCATGAAAGGTTCACGTCCGGAACAGGCGGTGTTGAGCCGCGACACCGACCTGTCGAAAACCGCCGCGACCCGCGCGGTGATCGAGGGCATGGTCGACGGGCTCAACGATCACCGGATCGACGATATCGGCCAGTTCTTCGCGGAAGGGTTCCGCTGGAGGGGCAATACCGGCTGCGGGACAAAAACCGGCCTTCAGGAATTCCAGGACAACTGGCAGCGCCCGTTCCAGGCGGCGTTCTCGGACAAGACCTGCATCGACGAGGCGCGGCTTTTCATGGGCGAATGGGCGGCCGCCTTCGGACGGCAGGAGGCGACCCATTCCGGTGACTTCATGGGGATTGCCGCCACCGGCAAGCGGATCGAGATCCGCTACATGGATTTTTGGAAAGTGGAAGACGGCAAGATCACCGACAACTGGGTGATGGTCGATTTCCCGCATGTGTTGGCGCAACTGGGCGTCGACGTGTTCGGCGGCGAAGGCTGGGAGACGTTCGACCGGGGCGAGCGGGTGGCCCCCCGGCCCGAGCTGTGAGGAGAACAGGATGGCAATCGAGAATTTGAAGCGCGGCAAACCCGAAGCCGAACGCGCCGAGGACGACGCCAAGGTGCGTGCCGTGGTCGAGGCAACGCTTGCCGATATCGAGGCGCGGGGCGACGCCGCGGTGCGCGAATTGGCGGTGAAGTTCGATGGCTACGACCGCGAGAGCTACCGGCTTTCGGCTGAGGAAATCGAGGCGATCATCGCCAAGGTGTCGGCGCGCGACATGGAGGACATCAAGTTCGCCCAGGCGCAGGTGGTGAACTTCGCCAAGGCACAGCGCGACAGCATGCGCGACGTCGAGGTGGAGACCCTGCCGGGCGTGATCCTCGGCCACAAGAACATCCCCGTGCAAAGCGTTGGTTGCTACGTGCCCGGTGGCAAGTTCCCGATGGTCGCCTCGGCGCATATGTCGGTGGCCACCGCCAAGGTCGCCGGTGTGCCGCGCATCATCGCCGCCACGCCGCCGTTCGAGGGCGAACCCAACCCGGCCGTGATCGCCGCGATGCATCTGGGCGGCGCGCATGAGATCTATGTGCTCGGCGGCATCCAGGCGGTCGGCGCGATGGCGATCGGCACCGAGACGATCGAGCCTGTGCACCTGTTGGTCGGGCCCGGCAACGCCTTTGTCGCCGAGGCCAAGCGCCAGCTCTATGGGCGCGTCGGCATCGACCTCTTCGCGGGGCCGACCGAGACCATGGTGATTGCCGACGAGACGGTGGATGCGGAGATCTGCGCCACCGACCTGCTCGGCCAGGCCGAGCACGGCTACAACAGCCCCGCCTGCCTCATCACCAACTCGAAGAAGCTCGCCGAGGCGACGTTGGCCGAATGCGACCGGTTGCTTGAGATCCTGCCCACCGCCGGTACCGCCCGTGTGAGCTGGGAGGAGTACGGCGACGTGGTGCTCTGTGACACCTACGACGAGATGCTGAAGGTGGCCAACGACATGGCCTATGAGCACGTCCAGGTGATGACCGACCGCGACGACTGGTTCCTCGAGCACATGCACAGCTACGGCGCGCTGTTCCTCGGGCCCCGCACCAACGTTGCCAACGGCGACAAGGTGATCGGCACCAACCATACCCTGCCGACGAACAAGGCGGGCCGCTATACCGGCGGGCTCTGGGTCGGCAAGTTTCTGAAAACCCACAGCTACCAGCGCGTGACGACAGACGAGGCGGCGGCGATGATCGGCGCCTATGGCTCGCGGCTATGTCTGCTGGAGGGCTTCGTCGGCCATGCCGAGCAATGCAACGTGCGGGTGCGGCGCTATGGGGGAAAGAACGTCGGCTACGGCGAGGCGGCCGAGTAGCCGAAGAGACCGGCGGTGCTGCCCCAGGACCCCGGGAGGATTTCTGGTGAGATGAAGGAGCAACCTGCGTGGACCAGCACACGGCGAACAAAGCCCTGATCGCCCCGCTTCGGGCGGCGATGTACGATTTTTCCGAGCGCGGCGTGCGCGGCGCGCTGGAAGCGGCGCTCACGCCCGACGCGCTGTGCCGGTTTGCCCATCCCCTGGGTGACATGACCGGGGCGGACGGGCTCTATGACGGGGCCTATGCGGCGTTGTTCGCAGCGATGCCAGATCTCGAGCGGCGCGACAACATCGTCATGGCCGGCCATACCGAGGATGGCGACGACTGGGTCGGCGCGGGCGGGTATTACACCGGGGTGATGACGGGGCCCTGGCTCGACATCCCGCCCACCGGCCACCAGGTGCATATGCGCTTCCACGAGTTTTACCGGATCGTGGACGGCAAGGTGGTCGAGATCCAGGCGCTGTGGGATATTCCCGAGGTGATGCTCCAGGCGGGCGCCTGGCCGATGGCGCCGTCGCTGGGTCGGGAATGGCACGTGCCGGGGCCCGCCATGCATGACGGGCTGGTGCCGGGGCCGTGGGACGCGGCGCGCGCGCAGGCCAGCTGCAATCACATCGTCGAGATGCTGGAATACCTCACGAAACACCCCGCCGAGGGCGGTGTGGAGGTGATGGAGCTGGAGCGGTTCTGGCACCCGCGGATGAACTGGTACGGCCCCTCCGGGATCGGTACGGGCCGGGGGATCGAGGGGTTTCGCAACTGGCACCAGATCCCGTTTCTCGCCGGGATGCCGGACCGGGGACAATATGTCGAAGGCATCACCCATCACTTCTTCGGGGACGCCAACTACGCGGCTGTGACCGGCTGGCCCAACATGGTCCAGACCGTCAGCCATGACGGCTGGCTCGGGATCGCACCGACGGGACAAAGGATCACCCTGCGTTCGCTCGATTTCTGGCGGATCGAGAACGGGCTGATCCGGGAGAACTGGGTCATGGTCGATCTTCTGGACGCCTACGCCCAACTCGGTGTCAATGTCTTCGCCCGACTGCGCGAATTCAACAAGGCCCGCAATCTGGGCCGGATAGACCTGCGTGGGGGGCAGCATTGAGATGACCTTGCCACGCACCCCCTCCTTTCGGCTCGACGGCAAGCGCGCGCTGGTCGCCGGCGCCTCGTCGGGGATCGGGCTCGGATCCGCCGCGGCTCTCGGAGAGGCGGGCGCCCATGTAATCATGGCCGCGCGGGGGCAAGAGCGGTTGGGCGCGGCGGTGGAGGCGATGCGGCAGGCGGGCCACTCGGCCGAAGCGCTGCGGCTGGACATCAGCGACGTGGCCGGGATGCGCGACGCGATTGCGCCGGTCGGCCCGGTCGACGTGCTGGTCAACTCGGCGGGAATAGCCCGGCACAGCCCGGCGCTCGAGACCGATCCGGCCGATTACGATGCGGTCATGGATGCGAATGTGAAGGGCGCCTACTTCCTGGCTGTGGGGGTCGCGCACGGCATGGTTCACGCTGGCATCCGGGGCTCGATCGTGACGATTTCGAGCCAGATGGCCAAGGTCGGCGGCCTCGACCGGGCGGTCTATAGCGCCTCCAAACATGCGGTCGAGGGGTTCACGAAATCGATGGCCATCGAATGGGGCGGGCACGGCATCCGCGTCAACACGATCTGTCCGACCTTCGTGGTCACGCCGCTCACCAAGCAGACTTTCGACCGCCCGGAGCGACGGACCTGGGTGGAGGAGAAGATCAAGCTCGGGCGCGTCGGCGAGGTCGAGGACATCATGGGCGCGGTGGTGTACCTCGCCTCCGACGCCAGTGCGCTGGTGACCGGGTCTTCTCTGATGGTCGACGGCGGCTGGACGGCGGAGTGATGGCGCAGGCACGGGTCACATCGGCAGAGGTCGCGGCGCGGGCGGGTGTCAGCCAGTCGGCGGTGAGCCGGGTGTTCACGCCCGGCGCTTCCGCCTCGAAAGCGACCCAGGAGAAGGTGCGCAAGGCGGCCGCCGAGCTTGGCTATCGCCCCAATGTGCTGGCCCGCGCGATGGTCTCGGGCAAGAGCCGCATTATCGGGCTGATCGTCGCCTATCTCGAAAATCACTTCTATCCGGAGGCGCTGGAGAAGCTGTCGAACGCGCTCCAGGCGCGCGGCTACCATGTGCTCGTGTTCATGGCCGGCAATACCGCGTCGAATATCGACCACGTGTTCGATGAGATCCTCGACTACCAGGTCGACGGGATCATCGCGGCCTCGGTGTCGGTGTCGTCCGACCTCGCGCAGCGGTGCCGGGACGCAAGCGTGCCGATCGTGTTTTTCAACCGGACGCAGGAGGGCCATGCGTTTTCGGCCGTGACCTCCGACAACCACGCGGGCGGTCGCCGTGTGGCGGAGTTCCTGATTGCCGGCGGGCACGAGCGGATCGCGTATATCGCAGGCTGGGAGGGGGCATCGACGCAGCGTGATCGCGAGGCCGGTTTCCGGGCGGCGCTGAGCGCGGCGGGACAGGACCTGTATGCGCGCGAGGTGGGCAACTTCGTTCTGGAACAGGCGCGTAGCGCCGCGCGAAGGATGTTCGACCGCGCCGACCGGCCCGATGCCGTCTTCGTTGCCAACGATCACATGGCCTTTGCGGTCATGGACGTGCTGCGCGCCGAGTTGGGCCTGCGTGTGCCGCAGGACGTCTCGGTCGTCGGATACGACGACGTGCCGCCCGCCGCCTGGGCGGCCTATGATCTCACGACGGTGCGCCAGCGCGCGAACCTGATGGTTGAACACACGGTCGATCTCTTGCTCGGCCAGATCGAAACCCCCGACGCACCCGTGCGGGCGGTCGCCATCGAGGCGCCGCTGATCCTGCGCGGATCGGCCCGGATACCCGAAGGATGGCGCTCAAGCAGCGAAGCGATTGCGCAAAAAGGATGGACCACATGAGCATGACGGGATTTGACCCGAAGTTCGCCGATTTCCCCGACTACATCATCGGCATCACCAAGGAGATCTGGGAAGATCGCGGCATATCCACGCTGCAGGGCTACTATGCGCCCGACATCGTCGTGCGCGCACCCGGGAGCGTCGTGGTTGGCAACGAGGGTGTGATCGCCGCCACGATGGCGACATTGGCCGAGTTCCCCGACCGTCAACTCCTCGGCGAGGACGTGATCTGGTCGGGCACGCCGGAGGCGGGGATGCTGTCCTCGCACCGGATCATCTCCACCGCGACCCACTCGGGCGATGGCGTGTACGGCAAGGCGACTGGCAAAAAGCTGCAATACCGGATTCTTGCCGACTGTCACGCCATCGACAATCAGATCAACGACGAGTGGCTGATCCGCGACCAGGGCGCGATCGTGCGGCAGATGGGCTGGGAGCCGAAAGACTTCGCCCGCGACCTGATCGCGCGCGAGGGCGGTCCCGAAGCCTGCGTGCGGCCGCTCACGCCCGAAACCGACCTGCCCGGCCCGTACACCGGCACCGGCAACGACAACGAATGGGGCCAGCGGCTGTCCGGGCTGCTCACCCGGATCATGTCGGCGGATATGGCGGCGATCGGCACCTGCTACGACCGGGCGGCACAGCTGGAATACCCCGGTGCCGTCACCGGCCACGGCTGGGCCCCGGCCGACCGGTTCTGGATGGGCCTGCGCGCGGCCTTCCCCTCGGCCAGGTTCACTCTCGACCATGTCATCGGCCGCGACGATCCGACAATGCCGCCGCGTGCCGCGGTGCGCTGGAGCCTCACCGGCCCCCACGACGGCTGGGGCGCATTCGGCACCCCGACCGGCGCGCCGGTCCACATCATCGGGATCACCCATGCCGAGTTCGGCACTCTGGGCACGGCGGCGCCGA
>DQCI01000173.1:3120-5126 GCA_003545125.1 Paracoccaceae bacterium | reverse complement strand
GCGGCCGGGGCGGGCCCTTGGGCCTGTCGCCCCGCAATCTTGAAGCAAACCGGTCCGGGGGTGCGCTTCAGATCCGACGCGACCCGATGATTTGCCTCAGAAAACACGCCCTTGCGCAGGATGAAGCCGCGGTAGGCGCGCGGCTCCGCGCGCCGCACGACGGCGAAGGCCCTGGCCGCACGGATGGTGAATTCCTGCCGTCCGATCGAGCCGCCGCCGCCTTCGGGCAGGTTGTCCCCGATCACCGCGCGCCCGTCCGCGTCGACCAATCGCGCACCCCGCCCTGCCCGCCCGGCCCGTCCACCTGCAAAAAAAGCGCGCCCGCGGGCACAAAGGCGTCAAGCGGCAGCGCGGTGCAGATCAGCGCGATCCCGTCGTGCGTGCAAAGCCCGGGCCGGTCGACGACCCGGCCGGTGGTGGTCTGGGCCGCCGTGCGGTGGCTGGGGAAAGTCCTGTCCGCCGCCGCCAGCCCGTCGCCGTGCCCCATGCGCATCAGTATGTCGCGCAGATCCGCGCTCATGCGCGGGTCGATCCCCTTCGACAGCCGCTGCCTGCCACAAAGGCAGGGATTGGGCCGCGGGGGACCCTACTCCGGGTAGAAACAGGCGACGCGGTGGTCCACGCCCTCGAGCTCCGGTCGTTCGGTCCGGCATTGTGCCTGCGCCTTCCAGCAGCGCGGCGCGAAGGGGCATCCTTCGGGCACATCGAGCGGCGAGGGCAGCTCGCCTTCGAGCTTGATCCGCTCCAGTTTGCGTGTCGGTTCGGTCGTCGGCGTCGCCGACAGCAGCGCCTTGGAATAGGGGTGGCGCGGATGCGCGAACAGCGCTTCCTTGGACGCGAATTCTACCGGCCGGCCGAGATACATCACGATGACTTCGTCGGCGACATGGCGCACCACCGAGAGGTCGTGGCTGATGAACATGTAGGCGAGGTTGAGCCGCTCCTGCAGATCGAGCAGCAGGTTCAGCACCTGGGACTGGATCGACACATCGAGCGCCGAGACCGGCTCGTCGAGCACGATGAGTTTGGGTTCCAGCATCAGCGCCCGGCCGACCGCGATCCGCTGACGCTGGCCGCCGGAGAACATGTGCGGGAACCGGTCGTAGTGCTCGGGGCGCAGCCCGACCAGCTCCATCATCGCCCGCGCCTTTTCTTCGCGCTCGGCGGCGGACATCTCGGGTCGGTTGATCTTGAGCGGCTCCTCGAGGATCGACCCGACCCGGTGGCGCAGGTTGAGCGAGCCGTAGGGGTCCTGGAAGACGATCTGGACATGTTCGCGCAAGGCAGCCCAGTTGCCGGGCGTGCCGGGGACGCCGTTCAGGGTGAAGCTGCCGGCGGTGGGTTCCTCGATCAGCGTCACCAGACGGGCGAGTGTGGACTTGCCACAGCCGGATTCGCCGACAACGGCGAGGGTCTTGCCGGGGTAGATCTCGAACGTCGCTTCCGACAGCGCCTTGACCACCTTCGGTTTCGAGAACATGCCCCCGCCCACTTCGTAGTGGCGCGCGAGGCCTTCGGCGATGATGACGGGCTCGGTCATTGGGCCACCTCCTGCCCCGGGGTCGGGATCGGGTAATGACAGCGCGCGAGACCGAGGGCTGCGCTCTGCACCGGGGGTTCCTGGGTCCGGCAGCGGTCGTCGGCGAAGGTGCAGCGGGGCGAGAACAGACAGCCCGCGGGCCGGTCGAACTGGCCCGGCACAACGCCCGGGATGGTCGGCAGCCGGCGCTCGGTGGCACGCTCCGGCAGGGCCGCGAGCAGGGCAGCGGTATAGGGGTGATGCGGGGTCTCGAACAGCGGGCGCACGGGCTGTTCCTCGACCTTCTGGCCGGCGTATTGGACCTGAACCCGCTGCGCCGTCTCGGCCACGACGCCCATGTCATGGGTGATGAGGATCAGCGCCATGCCGGTTTCGCTTTGGAGGCGGGCCAGCAGATCGAGGATCTGGGCCTGGATCGTCACGTCGAGCGCGGTGGTGGGTTCGTCGGCGATGAGCAGCTTGGGGT
>DQCI01000173.1:0-3049 GCA_003545125.1 Paracoccaceae bacterium | reverse complement strand
TCGAGCAGCTCGATCGCCCGCGTCTGCCGCTCCGACCGGCTGAGGTCGGTGTGTTTCTTGAGCGATTCCTTGATCTGGAACCCGACCGTGAAACACGGGTTCAGCGACGACATCGGCTCCTGGAAGATCATCGCCATATCGCGGCCGATCAGCTTGCGGCGCTGTTTAGCGCTCAGCGTGCGGATGTCGTGCCCGGCGAAATTCATCTCGTCGGCGGTGATCGTGGCGGTCCAGGGCAGAAGCCCCATGACGGCCAGCATCGCGACCGACTTGCCGGAGCCGGATTCGCCGACGATGGCCAGCTTGTCGCCCTCGTCGACAGTGACGTCGACCCCCTCCACGGCGCGGAACTCGCCGGCCGTGGTGGCGAAGTCGACGGTGAGATTGCGGACGCTCAGGAGCGGCATGGCAGGGCCCCTCTTTGGACATGTGGTGGGGTGGGCGAACTCGGACGGGGGGTCAGGGTATTGATTTCGTTACCGATAGCGCTAACTGGGCGAAGGTGGGCGAAGGCGGCGGCACCGAGGACTGAGGCGGCGGTCGAGGCGGGATGCGGCATCGCGGTCAGCTCCGCTTCAGCTTGGGGTCGAGCGCGTCGCGCAACCCGTCGCCCATCAGGTTGATGGCGAGCACGGTGATCAGGATCGCGAGGCCGGGGAAGGTCACCACCCACCAGGCGCGCAGAATGAACTCACGCGCCTCGGCGAGCATCGTGCCCCATTCCGGTGTCGGCGGCTGCGCGCCCATGCCGAGAAAGCCGAGAGCGGCGACGTCGAGGATGGCGTTGGAGAAACTGAGCGCGGCCTGGACGATGATCGGCGCAAGGCAGTTGGGCAGCACGGTGATGAACATCAGCCGGGCGGGGCCGGCGCCGGCGACCCGTGCCGAGATCACGTAGTCCTTGTTCTTTTCCGAAAGCACCGCAGCCCGGGTGAGGCGGACGAAATGCGGCTGGTAGGCGATGGCGATGGCGATCATCGCGTTCATCAGCGTCGGCCCGAGGATGGCGACCAGCACCAGGGCGAGCAGCAGCGCCGGGAAGGACAGGATGATGTCCATGATCCGCACGATGATCGTGTCGAGCCATTTCGGCGCGAAGCCGGAGATCAGGCCGATCAGGATCCCCCCCGTGGAGGCGAGGATGACCACGCCGATGCCGACGAGGAAGGAGAGCTGGGCGCCGTAGAGCAGCCGCGAGAGGATGTCGCGGCCCAGCGGATCGGTGCCGAGGACATAGGACCACGAGCCGCCCTCCTGCCAGGCCGGCGGCACCAGCGTGGCGCCGCGGTTTTGCAGCGTCGGATCCCAGGGCGCGACGATGTTGGCGGTAAGCGCCAGCACCACCAGCACGGTGAAGACATAGAGCCCGATCACCGCGCCCCGGTTCTCGCGGAAATAGCTCCAGAACTCCTTGAGGCGGCCGGGACGTTCGGGCGAGACGGCGGAGAGGGTCACATCGGCCATGTCAGCGCTTCCGGATCTTGGGGTTGATGAGACCGTAGAGCAGATCGACGATCAGGTTGACGACCATGACGAACACCGCGACCAGCAGCAGCCCTCCCTGCACCACCGGGTAGTCGCGCCGGAAGATGCTGTCGACCATCCACTTGCCGATGCCGGGCCAGGAGAAGATCGTCTCGGTGAGAATGGCGCCCGCAAGCAGCGTGCCGACCATCAACCCGATCACGGTGACGACCGGGATCAAGGCGTTGCGCAGCGCATGCAGCCCGTTGACCCGGATCGGGGCGAGCCCCTTGGCCCGTGCGGTGCGGATGTAGTCTTCGGAGAGCACTTCAAGCATCGCCGAGCGGGTCTGGCGCGCGATCACCGCGAGCGGGATCGTCGCCAGCACGATCGACGGCAGCACCAGATGCGACACGGCCGAGGTGAAGGCGCCCTTCTGGCCGGAGCGCAAGCTATCGATCAGCATGAAGCCGGTGTCGGTCGGGAAATAGTAGAGCAGATCGATCCGGCCCGAGACCGGGGTCCAGCCGAGATTGCCTGAGAATACGATGATCAGCAGCAGCGCCCACCAGAAGATCGGCATCGAGTAGCCGATCAGGGCGGAGGTCATCAGCGCCCGGTCGAAGAACTTGCCCCGGTTCACCGCCGCGATCACCCCCGCGGGCAGGCCGAGCGAAACCGCAAGGATGATGGCACAGAGCGACAGCTCGAGCGTCGCCGGGAACAATGTGAAAAACTCGTCGAACACCGGCTTCTTGGTGACGAAGCTCTGGCCGAGGTCGCCCTGAAGCACGCCGGTGAGGTAGTCCCAGTATTGCACCAGGATCGGCCGGTCGAAGCCGAACTGGGTCTGGAGCTCGGCGTAGCGCTCCTCGGTGATGCCGCGTTCGCCCGCCATGACGATGATCGGGTCGCCCGGCAGGATCCGGATGAAGGCGAACGAGATCAGTGTCACCCCGATGAAGGTCGGGACGAAGGTGAAGAGGCGGGAGAGGAAGAAACGGAGCATCGGACCTCGGGGTCGCTGGTTGCGAAGCGGGGCGCCCGAGCATGTATGCCCGCGCACCCCGCACGCCTTTGGCATGAGGCGCGGGGAGCCGCAAGCCCCCCGCGCCCCGGCTGATTATTCGGCCAGGCCGACTTCGGTGAAGATGTGACCGCCCAGCGGGTGCATCACGTAGCCCTCCACTTCGGGCCGCATCGGCATGAACACGACGCTATGCGCGATGGTCGCCCAGGGCGCCTGGTCTTTGAAGATGACCTGTGCCTCTTCGTACAGCGCGGTCCGTTCTGCCGGATCCGAGGTCACCTTGGCGGTCTGGATCACGTCGTCGAACGGCTGGTGGCACCATTGCGCGCGGTTCGAGCCGCCGACACCGTCGCAGCCGAGCAGCACGGCGAGGAAGTTGTCCGGGTCGCCGTTGTCGCCGGTCCAGCCCAGAAGCACAGCACCGTCACGATCGAGCTCTTTCGACCGGTCGAGATACTCGCCCCATTCGTAGGAGACGATTTCGACCTCGACGCCGATCTTGGAGAAGTCTTCCTGGATCAGCTCGGCCATGCGCCGCGCGTTGGGGTTGTAGGG
>DQCI01000110.1:12284-15463 GCA_003545125.1 Paracoccaceae bacterium | reverse complement strand
TCGAGGTCCAGATCCGTGAACATGCCGCGCCCGAGCGGCGAGAAGGGCACAAAAGCGGTGCCAAGCTCGGCGCAGGCCTGGATCATCCCGAGCTCGGGCTGGCGGCTCCATGCCGAGTATTCCGACTGCACCGCGTCGACGTGGCCGACCGTATGGGCAAGCCGGAGCGAGGCGGGGGAAATCTCCGAGTAGCCGATCGCCCCGATCAGCCCCTCTTCTTTGAACTTCAGGAGTGTCTCGGTGACCTTTTCGATCGGGATCGACCAATCGCGCCGGTGCACGTAGTAGAGCGCCACGTGGTCGACGCCGAGCCGGGTCATCGAGGCCTCAAGCTCGGCGCGCAGGTGGTCTTCGGAATTGTCGACCGTACCGCGCGGCGCGCCGATGACGATGCCGCCCTTGGTGGCAATCTTGAACCGCTTGCCCCGGTCCGCGGTCCAGGCGCCGATCACCTCTTCCGACGTGTAGGGTCCATAGATGTTCGACGTGTCGAGGAAATCGACCCCCATCTCCCAAACGGCGTCGAGGGTGGCGAAGCTTTCCTCGCGGTTCGTGGGCCCGTAGAACCCGCCGAAGCTCATCGCCCCGTAGGCGATGGCCGAAACCTCGGGTCCGTGGCGGCCCAGTCTGCGCGTTTTCATGTCTGTTCCCTCAGATGACGAATTCGCCCTTGTCCATGACAAGCTGGCGGTTGCCGTCGGCTTTGAGGCCGGTGACCCGGATCTCCGGCCCGCCGATCATGCAATCGTGGTGGATCTGGCTCTCGTTCATCCCCGCCGCCACGCGGTCGGCCCCCGCTTCCAGGTTCATCGCGTAGGCGTTGCCGAAGGCGACGTGGCAGGCTGCGTTCTCGTCGAACAGGGTGTTGAAATAGAGCACGCCGGAGCGCGCGATGGGCGAGCTCTCGGCCACCAGCGCGACCTCGCCGAGATGGCCAGCACCCTCGTCGGTGGCGAAGTGGCCCCGCGCCACCTCGACGCCCTTGCTGGCCTCGATGCTGACGGCCTCGCCGGCTGCGAACTCGACCACCAGCCCCTCGACGATGCTGCCGCCGATCACCGCCGGCTTGGTGAACACCGCGCGGCCCTCGGTGCGGGTCCGGTCGGGCATGGTGAAGACCTCTTCGGTGGGCAGGTTGGGCGCATAGGCGGTGCCGTCGGGCAGGCTGTTGCCGCCGCCGACCCAGCGGTGCCCCTTCGCGAGCCCGACCGTCAGATCGGTGCCGCCGCCTTCGAAATGCAGCGCCTCGAAGCGGGCCGCGTTGAGGTGGTCGCGCCGGCGGGCCAGTTCGGCGAAATGCGCCTGCCAGGCCGCCACCGGGTCGCCGGGCATGTCGAGCCGGAGCGCCTGGAACACGTAGTCCCACAACCGGTCGACCGCGGCGCCGCGGGTCAGTCCGGGGAAGACCTGGTGCGCCCAGCCCTCGGTCACGAAGGGCACGATGTTCCAGTTGACCTCGCCCGATACGATGGCATCGAGCATCGGCTTGCGGGCCTGCGCATGGGCGGTGTTGGCGCGCGCGACCCGGGTGGGATCCTGGTCCGCGAGCAGTCCGGGCGTGTCGCCGGCGATCGCCAGCCGCGCGGCACCCGCGTTGAACGCGCCGGCCATTGCTTCGAACAGCCAGCCTGGTGCTATGTCGATCGCCGCGTCGGTCCCGTGCGTGTATTTCGCCAGCACCGCGTCGTCGTCGCTGTAGAGCGTCACCACGTTGCTGGCCCCGGCGTCGTAGGCTTCGCGCGTGATCCGGTTTGCGAGGTCGCGCGCGCCGATATCGGCGGTCATCACCAGCTCTTGCCCAGGTTTGAGGCCGAGGCCGAACCCCACGGCGAGCTTTGCCAGGCGATCCAGTTTGTCATTGAAATCCATGGGAAACACTCAGTTGAAAGCGGCTTCAAGGGCGATCTCGACCATGTCGCCGAAGCTCTTCTCACGCTCCTCCGACGGCAAAGCCTCGCCCGTCACCAGGCTGTCGGAGACGGTGAGTGCCGCCAACGCGCGCACCCCGTAGCGGGCCGCGAGGATGTAAAGCTCGGCCGCCTCCATTTCCACCGCGAGCACGCCGTGGCGGGTCATTTGTTCGGTGAGATCCGGGCGTTCATCGTAGAACACATCCGACGAATAGATCCCGCCCACATGGGTCGCGACGCCGCGCGCCGTAGCGGCCGCGTGCGCCGCGCTCAGCAACCCGTAGTCTGCCACGGGCGCGAAATTCAGCTCCCGGAACATGCCCGAGGAGGGGGTCGAGAGCGTCGTCGAGGTCATCGCCAGAACCACGTCGCGCACGTTGACGTTCTTCTGCATCCCACCGCAGGACCCGATGCGGATGAGGGTCTTGGCGCCGTAGTCGCGGATCAGCTCGTTGGCATAGATCGACAGCGACGGCATGCCCATGCCCGAGCCCTGGATCGTGACCCGGTTGCCCCGCCATGTGCCAGTGAAGCCCAGCATCCCGCGGGTCTCATTCACCAGCTCGGCGTCCTCGATGAAGTTTTCCGCCACCCAGCGCGCCCGGTACGGGTCGCCCGGCATCAGCACGGTTTCGGCGATCTGGCCGGGCTTGGCTCCGATATGAATGGTCATGGCACGCTCCTCTGTCTGGCCTGAGGACTATACCGGCTCGGTCAGCGGCGAACAGGGGGGACGTGGGTTTACCACCAGGCCGTGCTTTTCCCCCGGCCGAGATGGGTGCGCACGTAGGCCGGGAGCGGCCAGGCATCGCGGTCCATGCCGGAGATCCGGCCCATGCGCCCATCGCGCCAGGCGTGGTCGTAGAGTTCCGGGTGTATCGTCACGTCGATCCGCGAGAGCGCCGCCTCTACCTTCGACTTGGTTTGTTCGAATTCTTCCGCCAACTTCGCTTCTGCCCGTCCCATTTTGCCGAGCCGGGGGCGTTTCGCCCCGTCAAAGACTGACCGTCGGAGAGAGAGGGCAACGGCAAGGACGATCACCGCGACGGCGCCAGCGAAGAGATCAACCGCGGCGACGGCGGCCCAGTTTTTGTCCAGCCAACCGCGCTTTCCCTTTCCGGAGGCCAGTTCGCTGCGCATCCGGTCGAACTCCGCGGCAAAGACCTCGCGAAACTGGCGGGCAAACTCGGTCCGGCCGAAATCATCGCGTCCGGCGAATATCCGAAGGGCAGGCCGTACGAAAAGGCCACTTTCGGAACGTGCGACGAA
>DQCI01000110.1:9347-12239 GCA_003545125.1 Paracoccaceae bacterium | reverse complement strand
ACCGGGAGTCCTGACAACCAGTTATTCATGTCTTACTCAAAGAGAAAACCGGAGCCTTTGCAAAGGCCCCGGTTGTTATCTTGCGTGCGTTCACGACAGAAAATCAGATCGCGAGATCGTCCTTCTGGCCGCCGGCCTGGATATGCGCGGCCATCCAGCCCGGGGCGCGGCCACGACCGGACCAGGTCTCTTCCGGGTTGTTCGGATTGCGATATTTCGGCGCGACCTTGGCGCGACCATCCGCGTTGCTTTTCGCTCGCCGGGCGCGCGGGGCCGGTTTTTCGCCCTGTTCGCGGGTGGTCAATTCATCGAGGGAAAACCCATGCGCCTTGGCCGCAGCCTGGGCCGCTTTCAGTGCGGTTTTCTTGTCTTTGGCGTCAAGCGCCTTGATCGCAGTTTCGACATCCGCACGCAGCTTGTCGAGTTGCTTTCGCGTCATCTGCTTCAATTCGGCCTTCATGAGATTCTCCGTGGGGGTATGGAAACCGGATAAACCGTTTATTCAACGCCTGATAACAGGCGTCGAAACGGTTTAAAAGAGAAAATGTGGGAAAAGTGAAATCTTTATAGTCGAATACCCGGAACAAAACCGGCATGGTGCCGTATGTTGCCTTGCAATATCAGATTGAAATCCGAATGATTTTAGAGGGTTATGCGGAAACCGGGCGGCAATTCGGATATCTCGGCGAGTTCAATCGTCACACCCGTTACTTTGGCCCAACGCGGGCCGATATGCAGGGCCTCGACCATTTCGTCGACGGCGGATGATTCCCCGCCGATCATCGCGGTGACGGATCCGTCGGCTTCGTTGCGCACCCAACCCTCAAGCCCGAGCGCGTGCGCCCGGCTTTGCGTCCAGGCGCGGAAACTCACCCCCTGCACCCGGCCGGTGACGCGGGCGGTGACGGCGCGGATGTTCCCGCCGGTCACTCCGCCGCCTTCCCGCGCGGTTCGGCCAACGTCACGATGTCATCCATGATCACGTTGAGCTCGAAATCCTTGGGCGTATAGACCCGGGCCACACCCATGGCACGCAGCCGCTCGGCATCGTCCTCGGGGATAATCCCGCCAGCGACGACCGGCACGTCGCCAAGCCCCGCCGCCCGCATCCGCTGCATGAGGTCCTCGATCAGCGGGATGTGGCTGCCCGAGAGGATCGAGAGGCCAACCACATGGGCGCCGTCGCGCGCCGCACTTTCGACGATTTCCTCAGGCGTCAGCCGGATGCCTTCATAGGTGATGTCCATGCCGCAATCACGCGCGCGCGCGGCGATCTGTTCGGCGCCGTTGGAATGGCCGTCGAGCCCCGGCTTGCCGACGATGAACTTCAGCCGCCGTCCGAGCGCATCGGAGACGGCATCGACCCGGTCGCGGATGTCGTCGAGCCCCTCGGTGCGGTTGGACGGCGCCTTGGAGACGCCGGTGGGCCCGCGGTACTGGCCGAAGGCCTGGCGTACCGCGTCGCCCCATTCGCCCGTCGTCGCGCCCGCCTTTGCGGCCGCAATCGAGGCGGGCATGATGTTTTCGCCCGACGCGGCGACTTTGCGCAGCCAGCCGAGCGCCAGGTGCACCTCGCCCGCGTCGCGCGCGGCGCGCCAGGCCGCGAGCCGCGCCACCTGATCGGCCTCGGCGTCCGGGTCGGCGACCATGATCGCCTCGGGGCCGGAGGTGAGCGGCGAGGGGGCGTGTTCGGTCCATTTGTTGACGCCGACGACCGTGGTGTCGCCGACTTCGATCCTTGCGATCCGCTCGGCATTCGACTCGACGAGCCGCGATTTCATGTAGTCGATCGCCTCCATCGCCCCGCCCATCGCGTCGATCTGGGCAAGCTCGGCCCGCGCGCCTTGTTTCAACGCCTCGACCTTGCGCTCGATCGCCGGGTTGCCGTCGAAGATGTCGTCGTATTCGAGAAGGTCGGTCTCGAAGGCGAGGATCTGCTGCATTCTCAGGGACCATTGCTGGTCCCATGGCCGGGGCAAGCCGAGCGCTTCGTTCCAGGCGGGAAGCTGCACCGCGCGGGCGCGGGCTTTTTTGCTGAGCGTGACCGCGAGCATTTCGAGCAGGATCCGGTAGACGTTGTTCTCCGGCTGCTGCTCGGTGAGGCCGAGCGAGTTGACCTGCACACCATAACGGAAGCGGCGGAACTTCGGCTCCTCGACCCCGTAGCGTTCGCGGGTGATCTCCTCCCAGAGATCGACGAAAGCGCGCATCTTCGACAGTTCGGTGATGAAGCGGATGCCGGCATTCACGAAGAACGAAATCCGCCCGACCATGGCCGGGAAATGTTCCGCCGGCACTTTGTTGCGAAGATCGTCCAGCACCGTGGTGGCGGTGGCCAGCGCGAAGGCGAGCTCTTCCTCCGGCGTCGCGCCCGCCTCCTGCAAATGGTAGGAACACACGTTCATCGGGTTCCATTTCGGCAGGTGCTCGCGGGTATAGGCGGCAACGTCTGTGATCATCCGCAGCGACGGCTTCGGCGGGCAGACATAGGTGCCGCGCGAGAGGTATTCCTTGATGAGGTCGTTCTGCACCGTGCCCTGGAGCTGGGAGACATCGGCCCCCTGTTCCTCGGCGACCGCGATATAGAGCGCGAGCAGCCACGGCGCCGTCGCGTTGATGGTCATCGAGGTGTTCATCTTTTCGAGCGGGATCTCGTCGAACAGCATCCGCATGTCGCCCAGATGCGCCACCGGTACACCGACCTTGCCGACTTCGCCCTTGGCCAGCTTGTGGTCGCTGTCATAACCGGTCTGGGTCGGCAGATCGAAAGCGATCGAGAGGCCGGTCTGCCCCTTGGCGAGGTTGTTGCGGTAGAGCGCGTTCGACGCTTTGGCGTTCGAATGACCGGCGTAGGTGCGGAACAGCCACGGACGATCGGCTCGGCGATCGGCC
>DQCI01000110.1:5686-9315 GCA_003545125.1 Paracoccaceae bacterium | reverse complement strand
CGGTCTTTTCGGGGCAGCTCGGTCATCGGGGACTCGACCTCATGTTGCGGTGCAGCATTTCTGCAGCAAGCAACAAAATTACTCAAGCCCGATTCTCGGGCGAATATCCTTGCGTGATCTTGGGTCGCGGCCGGGGCCGCCTCAGGCGGTGGGGACGGTGAGGATCAACATCAAGGCCGTGGCCAGCGCGGCGGACAGGGCGAAGATCCGGAAAGTCGAGGCCAACATGGCAACCTCCAATGAACTGCTCAGGTGTGTTTCATCCACATCTTGTGGATAACTCTAGCACGACAGACCGGATATGGTCCTGCCCCATGTTCGAAAAAGGCGAGGCGTTGCGGTAGGGTCACGCTGGGCGGCAGCTAGAGCGTCCGGCCGGCGCCCGGTCCGGCCGGTCGATGGGCAGGGCGCCAATCGGCCCCCGCAACTCTCCCGCAAGGAGCCATGTCTGGACACAGGCCTTGAGCGGAGTCAAAGACAAATAAGTGATAGAAAAATAACATCGCACCGCGAAGGAGGTGAGGCGACGACACATATGTTGAAAACAATCGTTCCCGTGCTCATCGCGGGGGCCTTGCGTTGCCAATGATATCGACTGCGGTGTTGGCTGACGACGCGGGGGACGTGGCCGCGATCCAGCAGTTTTGGGATGAATACGAAACCTACGTCGTCGCAGGTGATGACCAGACCTGGATCGGGTTCTACGATCCCGAGGGTATCCAGATGCCGCTTGCGGCGCCGATGCGTAACTACGAGGCGGTGGTTGAAGACGCGAAGACCTGGTCAGTCGACGACGTCGATGCGATGTCGATTAAGCCCATGGAAACCGTGATCCTGGGCGACATGACTTGGTCGATGGGGACGTCCACGCTTGACTTCACCGCGAATGACGCAGCGGATCAGGTCGAAGGCAAGTTCATGACGATCCTGACACGCCAGGACGACGGGTCGTGGAAGATCTACCGCGACATCTCCAACTCTGACAAATGACGCTTTTTCGCGGGGCGGCCAGTGCGGCCGCCCCCGACCTCTGCCAATCGGCCTGCGCACAACTTCAGCGCAAACAAGTCTGCAGGATTGCGTTCTTCCGATCCCGGCATTGAGCCCCGTCAACGACAAAACCCGCGGCTGTGATCGAATACCTTCCGGGCAGACGCGAAACGAAGAGAGGAGAAGCAAGAGCCACACGATGAAAAACTTGGTGCGGATTTTCCGTTGGGGCTCGCCGGTCCCGTGGCCGAGAGCCCGGTTGACAAGGCAGCGGACAGGGCAGCGGACAGGGCAGCGGACAAGGCGGCGGACAAGGCGGCGGACAAGGCGCGTTGGTGGGCCACGAGACCGCCGCGCTCGCGAGCGATGCGCACATGTGGATTTCGCTCTGGAATCCCGAGGGCCTCCGGCGGCAAGCCAACGGGTTGGTGCGGGACTATGGTCGGCTTGTTCATGAGGAGATCGAATGGGTCGAAAAACCGACCGACGCGTTTTTGCTCCTGCCAAATGAAATCGTCATCATCGGAGACCATGCCCGGTCGATGGCGACCTACGCGGTCGACTTCGCGATGGGCCGTGGCAATACCCGCCGGGTCGATGGCACGTTCATTTCAATCCTGCGCCGGCAGGACGATGGATCCTGGCGGATATTCCGCAGCATGATCAACGACCACGACGATTGAACCATGCCCCCGGCGCCCGGCTTCGGCTGTTGCCAGGTGACCCTGTCCAAGCCTTTGATGTGCCATAGAATGCTGGACCCGCCCGGCGTTTGGTGAGAACGTGCGCGCCATGACACGCATGGTCGAACTGCCGCTTTGGGCGCTTGTGCTCATCCTCGCCTTTGCGGCCGTCACGTTCGCGTCCCACTTCCTGTTTCCCTCGGTGCGCTGGTTTTTCAGAAAGCGGCTCGAGCGCGCCGTGGCCGAGCTCAACACAAGACTGACCCGGCCGATCGAGCCCTTCAAGCTTGCCCGCCGCCACGACATGATCCAGCGGCTGATCTACGATCCGGAGGTGGCGAAGGCGATCCAGGCCCATGCGAAGGCCGAGAGCGTGCCCGAAGAGGTCGGGTTCGAGATGGCGCGCCGCTATGCCCGCGAAATCGTGCCCCGGTTCTCGGCCTTCGCCTATTTCAGCTTCGCGATCTGGCTCGCCAAGGTGCTCTCGCGCGGCTTCTACCGGGTGCGCCTCGGTGCGTTCGACGAGGCCGGGCTCGAGCATGTCGACCCCGAGGCCTCGGTGGTCTTCGTGATGAACCACCGCTCCAACATGGATTACGTGCTGGTCACCTGGCTCGCCGCGGACCGCTCGCACTTGTCCTATGCGGTCGGTGAATGGGCGCGGACCTGGCCGCTCTCGGCACTGATCCGGGCGATGGGCGCGTATTTTATCCGCCGCAAAAGCCAGGATGCGCTCTACCGCAAGGTGCTGTCGCGCTACGTGCAGATCTCCACCGCCGGCGGCACGACCCAGGCGATGTTCCCCGAGGGCGGGCTCAGCCTCAACGGCGCCGTCGGGGTGCCGCGGATGGGGCTATTGAACTACATTGTCGAGGATTTTAGCCCCGGTTCCAGTCGCGACGTGGTCTTCATTCCGGTCGCGCTCAACTACGACCGGGTGATCGAGGACCGGATGCTGGTGGCCGCCGACACCGCCGGCACCCGCAAGTTCCGCCTGCGTTTCGCTGACGTGATAAAACATGTCTCGACCCATCTGTTCCAGCGGCTCACCGGCCGGTTCCACCGCTTCGGCTATGCCAGCGTGAGCTTCGGCCAGCCCCTGTCGCTGACCCGGTTCATCGAAGACAACCCCTCCGTGGCCGACCATCCGACGGGCCTGCTCGCGCGCCGGCTGATGGCGCGAATCCGCGCCGTGGTGCCGGTCTTGCCGGTGCCGGTGGTCGCGGCCGTGCTGATGGAGCGTGACCGGGCCGAGGGCGGCGGGCTGGGGCGCGAAGAGATCGCGCTGCGGTTCGCCCAACTGGTGAACGAGATGGAAGCGCGAGGCGCCTATATCCACATGCCGAAGGCGGGGGCCGACTACGCGGTCGATTTCGCCCTGAGGCACCTGGAGTTGCGCAAAGTGCTCCGGCGCGCAGGCGAGTGTTACAGCGTCAACCCGGACGACCGTGCGCTTCTGAGCTACTACGCCAACACGATCGCCCATCTCTCGGCGGAAATCCCGACGCCGGAAGCCCACGTGGCGCCGGAGCGCCCATTGACCGGCGGGACCCCCGACCCATCCGACGCGACATAAAATTACAAAATCAACACGTCCGCTGTTGCATTCTTGCGGTCGCGTTCGTAATGCTGCACCAGCAGCCGCGATTCTGCATCGCGGCAACGGACGATACAGGACCAGGAGAAGCACATGGCCCTCGACTACGACGCGCCGCAGAAAGACCTCTACGAACTCGGCGAGATCCCCCCGATGGGCCACGTGCCCAAAGAGATGTACGCCTGGGCGATCCGCCGCGAACGCCACGGCGAGCCTGACAAGAGCTTCCAGGTCGAGGTGGTCGACGTGCCCACGCTCGACAGCCACGAGGTTCTGGTGCTGGTGATGGCGGCGGGCGTCAACTACAACGGCATCTGGGCCGGCCTCGGTGAGCCGATCTCGCCCTTCGACGTCCACGG
>DQCI01000110.1:2398-5629 GCA_003545125.1 Paracoccaceae bacterium | reverse complement strand
GGCGACGACGAGGAATGCAACGGCGGCGATCCGATGTATTCGCCCTCGCAACGGATCTGGGGCTACGAGACCCCGGACGGCTCCTTCGCACAGTTCACCAATGTCCAGGCCCAGCAGCTCTTGCCGCGGCCCAAGCACCTCTCCTGGGAAGAGGCCGCCTGCTACACGCTGACACTCGCCACCGCCTACCGGATGCTGTTCGGCCACGCGCCGCATGAGCTCAAGCCCGGGCAGAACGTGCTGGTCTGGGGTGCCTCGGGGGGCCTCGGCTCCTTCGCGGTCCAGCTCGCCAAGACCGCCGGCGCCAACGCCATCGGCGTGATCTCCGGCGAGGACAAGCGCGACTACGTGATGAGCCTTGGCGCCAAGGGGGTCATCAACCGCAAGGATTTCAACTGCTGGGGCCAGCTTCCGAAGGTGAACAGCCCCGAGTACAAGGACTGGTTCGGCGAGGTCCGCAAGTTCGGCAAGGCGATCTGGGACATCACCGGCAAAGGCGTGAACGTCGACATGGTGTTCGAACACCCCGGCGAGGCGACCTTCCCGGTCTCGACCTTCGTGGTCAAGAAGGGCGGCATGGTGGTGATCTGCGCCGGCACGTCGGGCTTCAACCTGACGATGGACGCGCGCTACGTCTGGATGCACCAAAAACGCATCCAGGGCTCTCACTTCGCCCACCTCAAGCAGGCGGCCGCCGCCAACCGGCTGGTGATCGAGGGCCGGATCGACCCGACCATGTCGGAGGTCTTCCCTTGGGCCCAGATCCCGGACGCGCATATCAAGATGCTGCGCAACGAACACAAGCCCGGCAACATGGCGGTGCTCGTGCAATCGCCCAGAACCGGGCTGAAAACGCTCGAAGAAGTGCTCGACGCCAGGAGCTGACGGCGACGGGCCTGGGAGACCGGATCCTCGGCTGAAGGGCCGAGGGTCTCTTTTTGTTCTCATTTTCACCGAATCTTAAAGGCTTTCGTCATATGGTGTTCACGACCTGTTCGCGGCGGTACTTCGCGACGGCACAACGTTGCCAAGCACGTCGGGCCACCCGCGACCGGCGGTCCGGACGGCCAGGTTTTTGCGCCCGTTTCTCCGTGGGGCCCGGGGACACGCAAGCGTGGAACGAGGCAGACGGGCGCATGGGCTGGAAATGCGCTCGCTTGGAAAAAGATGGGACACGACATGCGCAGAGATTGGATCATCGACGTTCTTGCCGACCTCAAGGCCTTCGCCGAGCACAACGGAATGGACGCGACCGCGGCGGGGCTCGAAGACGCGGCGCTGGTGGCGGTGGCCGAGATCTCCTCGCTCGCCCGCCATTGCATGGTGGCCGAGGCGGACCCCATTCCGGTGGAGTATGACCGCGAGACCGGAAACGTGACCGACCTCTTCTCGCATCGCGGACAGGTGTAGCTTTCTCGGCGACACGCAGGCGGATCGAGGCCCCCGGCCGATGCAGACCGGGCCCGGTGTCGCCGGCCGGATTTGTGAGTATTTGAGCCAGAAAAAAAGGGGCGGGGTCTTGCGACCTCCGGCGGCATCCTCGCGTCGGACCGGGCACCCGGCCAGCCCAACCCCGACAGGCGCCCTCAGCCAGACCCCCACGACCGCTCACCCCGAGACGGCCCGGCGCGACATCTGATCGCGCGCGGGCCGGTGGACAGGGCGGATGTCTCGCACCCTGGCTTCCCGCTCCAACTTCTTGCGCGTCGGCCTCTCGTGGCCTGGGTTTTCGCGCTCCGGTTTCCGACGCCGGGTCCTCACCGCGGTTTCTTGCGCCCTGCCGGCATCTTGGCTTTTGCCCGGGGGCGGGGCGAGCTAGGGTCGCGCCATGACCCTTCCCCCTGTTGCCAGCGTCACGTTTTCCGAGGATCAGGCCGAGGCCCATGACCGGGTGGCGGAGCTGCTCCGGAGTGCCGGCGTCGACATCGACGAGGGCACCACCTTGCCCGCCGGGCGCGGCTCGGGCGTGCTGGCGGTGGTCGGCAAGGCGGGGTCGGGCAAGACCCTGTTGCTCGCCGAACTGACCAAGGCGCTGGGCGAGGCCGGCGTCGAGACCCTGTCCGGCGACTGGGAGGGCAAACGCTCCGCGAAAAAGCGTACCCTGGCGATCCTCGCGCCCACCAACAAGGCGGCCTCGGTGCTGCGGCACCGGGGTGTCCCGGCGACGACGATCCACCGGATCATCTACATCCCCGTCTATGCCCCCGAATACGAGGCCATCGCCGATTGGCTGGCAGGACAGGGCGAGAAACCACAGATGGACGAGCTGCCGCCCGAGGCGCTCGACCGGGCTTATGCCTTCTACCAGAACCAGAAGTCGATCCCCGGCGCTCTGGCGGCGGCGGGGCTGCGTGGCTCCGATTTCATCGCTGGCTGGAAGCGGCGCGACGATCCGCTCGACATCGGCTTCGTCGATGAAAGCTCGATGCTCGACGAAAAGCAGTTCGATGATCTGAAGGAGATTTTCGCGTACCTCGTGCTGTTCGGAGATCCGGCCCAGCTCGCCCCGGTCGGCCAGTCCGGCGAGATGGTTTTCGACAGCTTCGGCGACGCGACCAAATGCGTTCTGCACCGCATTCACCGCCAGGAGACCGACAGCCCGATCCTCGACCTCGCCCATGCGCTGGGCGACGAGAGCCTCGGGTTCGACGCGTTCGAGCGGATGGTCGAAGACGCGGCAGCGCGCGACGACCGCGTGGTGCGCGCACCCCGGGTCAACGCCGACATGATGGCTCGCTCGCCGGTGCTGGTCTGGCGCAACAAGACCCGCATCCGGCTGATCCACGCCTTCCGCGCCGCCCACGGCGCGCCCGAGGGCAGCCTGATCCCGGGCGAACCGCTGATCTGCGACGGGATCGAATTGCCGCTCAAGCATCGCAAACGCCGGATCGAGCTGGAAGCGAAGGGGCTCATCAAGGGGGCCCAGGCGGTGTTCCTCGGCGACGGCAAGCGGCCCGGCTTCTCGCGGCTCCACCTGATCGGCGCAGAGGATCCGCGGATTTCGGTCGCTTCGATCATCAAGATCGAGAAGCCCGACGAGGAGGAGCCCTTCATCCCGTTCGCGGCCACGATGGGCGCGGCCTTCCTGCACGGCGCCGCGGTGACGATCCACAAGGCGCAAGGCAGCCAATGGCCCGAGGTCCAGGTGTTCGCGCCTGACTTCTACGCGGCGGCGCGCTCGGGCCGGGTGGAGGCCGGGGTCCCGCTGTGGAAACGGCTCGCCTATGTCGC
>DQCI01000110.1:0-2321 GCA_003545125.1 Paracoccaceae bacterium | reverse complement strand
CGGATGCCTAGCATTCTCATCACCGGCGCGAGCGCCGGGATCGGCGCAGCTGTCGCGGCGCGGTATCTTGACGAGGGCTGGACGGTCGGCCTGGTGGCGCGCCGGGCCGACCGCCTCGCGGCGGTGGCCGGGGGACATGCGCGCGCGCAGGTGCTGCCTGCCGATGTCACCGATCCGCAGGCGGTCGACCGGGTCTTCAGCGAATTCGCCCACCGTGCAGGCCGCCTCGACGTGCTGTTCAACAACGCCGGCATCTTCACCGCGCCGGGCACCATCGACGAGATCGCGCTGGAAGACTGGCGCGCGGCGCTTTCGGTCAATCTCGACGCGATGTTCCTGTGCGCGCGCGCCGCCTTCGGGCAGATGCGCAGGCAGGCGCCGCAAGGCGGGCGGATCATCAACAACGGCTCGGTGTCGGCGCATGTCCCGCGCCCCGGGTCGGCGACCTATACCACCACCAAACACGGCGTCACCGGGCTCACCCGGACGCTCAGCCTCGACGGCCGCCCGTTCGATATCGCCTGCGGTCAGATCGACATCGGCAATGCCGGCACCGAAATGGTCGCCGCCCTCGCGGCCCGCGCCGCCGAGACGGGGGAGGAGCCGCCGCCCACGATGGACGTGTCGCATGTCGCGGAGGCTGTCTGGGCGATGGGCACGCTGCCGCTCGAGGCGAACGTGCAGTTCATGACCCTGATGGCGACCAAGATGCCCTACATCGGGCGCGGCTAGGGTTGGGTCGCGGCGACGCGGCTTCGAAGCCGCGTATCAAGCGGGTTCGAACCCGCTTCCCGCCCGCCTAGCTTCGAAGCACCATCCGGAAGAAGGCCGAAGCGCCCCAGCCCGCGGCAATGGCGATGGCGAGCGACATCAGCCCGTAGATCAGCGCCTGTTCATGGGCGAGATTGTAGAGCCAGCGTTCGAGCCCGACTTTCGCCACGTCGATATCGGTGGTGTAATTCGCCACGATCTCACCGCCTCGGGTCAGGAAGATGCGGGTCCGGTAGGTCCCTTCGGTGAGGTTCGCGGGAAGCTCGATGCGGGTGTCGAACAGCGTGTCGTCGGTGACGGTCACGTTGCCCTCGTCGATCTTGTAGAGACCGGCCTTCTTGCGGATGCGGATCAACGCTTCGGCGAAGCTATCCGGATCCTCGACCTCTTCCGACGAGAAGATGCGGATCGATTCCGGGATCGAGATGTGCATCGCCCGGTCGACGCTCTCGTTGACGAGGTCCTCGAACGGTCCCGAGGTCGAGATCGCGTAGAACGAGGGCGCGCGCTGCACCTCGACGGCATCGGTGTTGACCCAGATGCCCATCCGCCGCGCCTTGCGGCGCACGGTGATCGGGTGCGACGGTCCTTCGACGACCACGGCGACGCCAAGCTCGCTGTCGGGCGCGGGGGCCTCGCGCTTGATCGCGCCGAAGATCAGGATCTCGGACCCGACGAAGGTCGCGGTGATCGAGACCACGTTCTGGCTGAGACCGGCGACGATCTCTTCGGTTTGCGCGCGGGCCGGCAGGGTGAGGGCCGCGATGAAGCCGAAGAGGGTAAGGAGACGGGTCATTTCAATGCCCTCCCGCGCCGAGTTCGTAGAGTTCGGACGGCTGGATCAGGAGGTCCAGCCCCAGCTTGATGCAGACGGCAAGGACCATCATGGCGAGCAGGACCCGCAGTTGCTCGGCGTTCATCTTGACGCCGATCCTTGTGCCGATCTGCGCCCCGATCACGCCGCCGACCAGCAGCAGCACCGCGAGCGCGACATCGACCGTGTAGTTGGTCGTCGCGTGCATCATGGTGGTGTAGGCGGTCGTGAGGATGATCTGGAACAGCGAGGTGCCCACGACCACCTTGGTCGGCATGCCGAGAATGTAGATCATCGCCGGCACCATGATGAAGCCGCCGCCGACCCCCATGATCGCGGCCAGCACGCCGACGAGCACGCCCACCAGCAACGGCGGGATCGCCGAAATGTAGAGCCCGGAGGTGCGGAACTTCATCTTGAACGGCAGGTTGTGCACCCAGTTGTGCTTGCGCCGCGTCGGCACCGGATTGCCGCCGCGCGATTTCAACAGCGCGCGCAGGCTCTCGGCGAACATCAGCCCGCCGACGATGCCGAGGAAGACGACGTAGGAGAGCTTCACCAGAAGATCGACCTGGCCCGCCGCCTTGAGGAAGTTGAACAGCTGGATCCCGAGTGTCGCCCCGGCGAGGCCGCCGACCTGCAACACCAGGCCCATCTTGATGTCGACCGTCTTTCGCTTCAGATGCGCGAGCACGCCCGAGAAGGACGAGGCGACGATCTGGTTCGCCTCGGTCGC
>DQCI01000070.1:1285-3977 GCA_003545125.1 Paracoccaceae bacterium | reverse complement strand
CTCGCCGATGCGCCCGGGGCCGGCGCGGTGGAGGAGGGCGCGCTGCGCCCGGTGTCACTGGCCGGGGCGACGGGCGCTCGCGTCTCACCGGAGGACTTCCTGGCAGAGCTGGCGCCGGCCTACGCGGGCTGGGAGGCGCAACTCACCGCCTTTGGTTTCGCGCCGCTGCGAACCGCCTGGATGGCGCGCGCCGCAAAGCTCGGCGAGACCATCACCGCGCGTCTCCCCGCCGAGGAGGTGACCGGCGTCTTCCGTGAGGTGGACGCCGCCGGGTATCTCGTACTATCTACGTCCGACGGTCTGCGCCGCATCGCGGCGGGTGACGTTTTTTTCTGAGGAGGCAGGCGCATGCTGCTCGCCATCGACACCGGCAACACCAACACCGTCTTTTCCGTCTGGGACGGCGAGAAGTTCCTCTTCTCGCTGCGGACCTCGACCGAATACCAGCGCACCGCCGACCAGTATTTCGTCTGGTGGGACACGCTCACCCGCCATCACGGCTTCCCAGCGCCCGAGATCACCGGCGTGGTAATCTCCTCCACCGTGCCGCGGGTCGTGTTCAACCTGCGCGTTTTTACAGACCGATTTTTCGGTCTGAGGCCCGTTGTCGTTGGCAAGCCCGATTGCCTGCTGCCGATCGATGTCCGTGTCGACCACGGCACCGCCGTCGGGCCGGACCGGCTCGTCAACACCGTCGCGGGGTGGAAGCATTTCGGCGGCGATCTCATCATCGTCGACTTCGGCACCGCCACCACCTTCGACGTGGCCGACCACGACGGCGCCTATATCGGCGGGGTGATCGCGCCGGGGGTGAACCTCTCGCTCGAAGCGCTGCACATGGCGGCGGCGGCGCTGCCGCATGTCGACATCACCCGGCCACAGAAGGTGGTCGGCACCAACACGGTCGCTTGCATGCAGTCGGGGGTCTACTGGGGCTATATCGGCCTCATCAAGGAGATCTGCGCCCGGATCAAGGGCGAGCGCACCCGCCCGATGCGGGTGATCGGGACAGGCGGTCTCGCACCGCTTTTCCAGCAATCAGAAGAGCTGTTTGACGTATTCGAGGACGACCTCACCATGTCGGGCCTCGTCGAGATTTACGAATACAACAAGGCGCAGGGCAACCTCTAGGCCTCCTGCAGGCCCCCCCGTGAGCAAGGACACACGCATGAACAAGGAACGGCTGATCTATCTCCCCCTGGGCGGCGCCGGGGAGATCGGCATGAACGCCTATGTCTACGGCTGGGGTACGCCTGGCAAAGAACGGCTGATCCTGGTCGATCTCGGCGTGACCTTCCCCGACATGGACACCACACCCGGCGTCAACCTCATCATGCCCGACATCGGCTTTCTCAAGGAGAACGCCGACCGTCTGGAGGCCGTCTTCATCACCCATGCCCATGAGGACCACGTCGGCGCGGTCGGGCGGCTCTGGCGCGAGATCGAGGTACCGGTCTACGCCCGCGCCTTCACCGGCCATCTCGCCCGGTTGAAGATGGAGGACGCAGGCAACGACCCGCTCGCCGTCGAGATCGTCGAGCCCTGGCCGGCCCGTGTCGAAGCCGGGCCGTTCAAGGTGGCTTTCCTGCCGATCTCGCATTCGATCCCGGAAAGCGCGGGAATGATTATCGACAGCCCCGGCGGGCGGATCGTGCATACCGGCGACTTCAAGCTCGACCCCGAGCCCGGCGTCGGCGAAGCCTGGGATGAAAGCCTCTGGCGCGAGGCGACGGCCGGCCATGTGCGCGCGCTGGTTTGCGACTCGACCAATGTTTTCTCGCCGCATCCGGGCCGCTCGGAAGCCGAGCTCAAGGACCCGATTGTGAAACTCGTGGCAGAGCAGCCGCACATGGTCGTCGCCACCACCTTCGCCTCCAACGTCGCCCGGGTCAAAACGCTCGCCCAGGCGGGGGTGGCCGCCGGCCGTTCGGTGTGCCTTCTGGGCCGGGCGATGCGGCGGATGATCGAAGCGGCGGTCAAGACCGGCGTCGTCGCCGATTTCCCGCAAACGGTAACGCCGGAAGACGCCCGCGATATTCCGCGCGAGGACCTGATGCTGATCGTCACCGGGAGCCAGGGCGAACGGCGCGCGGCTTCGGCGCAGCTTTCGCGCGGCAAGTACCTCGGTCTCGCGATGGCCGAGGGCGACACCTTCCTGTTCTCATCGAAGACCATCCCCGGCAACGAGCGTTCGGTGGGCCGTATTCTCAATGCGTTTTCCGAGATGGGGGTGGACGTTGTGGCCGAGGACGACCGCTACCATGTCTCGGGTCACGCCAATCGGCCGGATCTTGAGAAGATGCACGCCGTGGTCGATCCCGAGATCGTCATCCCGATGCACGGCGAGCACCGGCATCTGCGCGAACACGCGAAACTCGCCAAGGCGGGTGGACGGGTTTCGATGGTGGTGGTGAACGGCGCGGTCTGTGACCTGACCGGGCCCAAGCCGCATGTGGTCGAACACGTCGAGGCCGACCGGATCTATCTCGATGGCGACATCCTGATCGGTGCGCTCGACGGGATCGTGCGCGACCGCATCCGGCTCGCCTTGAATGGTCATGTGATCGTGCAGGTGATCCTCGAGGACGAACGCCCGCTCGGCGAGCCATGGGTCGAGCTGGTGGGCTTGCCGGAAACGGGCCGGTCCCGTGCGCCGCTGGTCGATGTGCTCGAGGAGGATCTCGGCCAGTTC
>DQCI01000070.1:664-1162 GCA_003545125.1 Paracoccaceae bacterium | reverse complement strand
TCCACATCTTCGACGGCCCCTGACCGGAGTATCGCAATCTCGTGGCGTACGCCGGATTGGATCCGGGGCCTGTGACGGTCTCGCGTGAAACCGGTGCGCGCCCATCGGGCATCTGCGAACGGCGCATCGCTGTGTCGGTGTATCCGCGGCCGAACCGCAAGCGACTGCCGGCCTTCCGGCCGACATTCTCGGTGCGTCGCAATCCTCCGACCACGCCAGGAGATTTGCGGAGGGTCCTCGACCGCCGGGTCTCAGACGAGGACCGCAACGTGGCCGTAGAGACCAAAACGAAAGCATGTTGATCTCGAGCACGCTGCTGAACCCGGGCGGGTACCCGAAATCGCTGCCCGAGAAATCCTCCAGCGTGACCGTGCTGCCGCCCATGTCGATGATCGTGTCGGTGCCATCGTCCGTCACCGATACAACCGCCCCCGCCGTGAGATCGAGCACGTCGTTGTCGTTGGCGACATCGAAATCGCTCACGCTCTTGTCGCCCGT
>DQCI01000070.1:0-564 GCA_003545125.1 Paracoccaceae bacterium | reverse complement strand
AAGCCCCATCCGCCGGCGATGACATACGCGTCGGCGCCACCCAGGATTTGATCATCGCCGTTGCCGCCGTCGATCAGGTCGGCGCCGAGGCCGCCGGTGATCACGTTATCGCCGTCGCCGCCATTCAGGATGTCGTCGCCGACCTCGCCGTGGATCTCGTCATCGCCGGCGTCGCCTTCGATCACGTCATTGCCGAACCCGCCGAGCAGAACGTCGAGGCCATTGCCGCCGGAAATCTGGTCGTTACCGCCATTGCCCCAGATCACATCGTTGCCATCCATGCCGTACAGGTCTTCCGACAATCCGGCGCCGATGATCCAGTCGTCTCCACCCAGCGCCAAGACAACCGTGTCCCCGACGTAGGGTGCAAAACTCAGGTTGAAAAGTTCCTTAAACAGTGTGCCGACAGTCATATTACCTACAGTATAGATACCACCGGCTGGTGATGCTCTCAATTCAACTCAATTCAATTCAATTCGGAGCTCGGCCACCGGGAGATGTCACTTGCCGCCAATGCGGTGAACCCCAGATTACTAATGATACTGGTTCGCGGGAGGGCGATCT
>DQCI01000275.1:8401-8548 GCA_003545125.1 Paracoccaceae bacterium | reverse complement strand
TGCGGTTCGGCCCTGTCTTTCGGCGGGGCTTCGGCGTCGAGCCTGTTCACCGGGTCGACCTGGTTGAAGACCCGTGCGCGACGGCCATTGCGGGGACAGGCCCCCGGGCGATGGAGACGGCGGGACGGGTTTTCCGCAACCCGGTGT
>DQCI01000275.1:8213-8395 GCA_003545125.1 Paracoccaceae bacterium | reverse complement strand
GATCAGAACGAGGGCCCGCTGGTGGCCAAGGACGTCACATTTGGCCAGAACACGGCTCGGGGTCTCGGTGATTCCGGTCGCCTCGAAGTCGCATTGTGGAGGCCCCCCGGCAGCGGTTTGCATGGCAAACCTGGAGAGGGCAGGCCTTTCGCCAGGGGCATCTCGCCAGGTTCGGATCGCCA
>DQCI01000275.1:7741-8182 GCA_003545125.1 Paracoccaceae bacterium | reverse complement strand
ACCGCCGACGCCCCGGAACCCACCACCTTGCGCGCCTTGTTCCGCGAGACCCGAAGCTCCCGGCAGGACTGATCAGTCGACTTGCCTTGACAGAAATCGCCCGCCCGATATTCGCAATCGTCTCCCCGACCAAACTCCCAAACCGCTCCCACAAATCTTCGAAGGAGCATCGGAACAGGAAGAACAGGGGGGGCAAATCCGCATACCCATCCACATTGCGGATCCAGGGGCCTCCCGTTCAAGTCGGGAAGGCGGTACCATAAAAATGGTACGAAAACAGAGAGTTGATGCCCTTCAGGCCCAGAGGTTCGAGCTGAATTGTGTGACCCAGGCGACTTCACGGCAGCGATGCGGAGATCGACCTCGCCGTTGATCGGTTTTTCCTTGGCCATGACAAAGGGACAACGGGCCCATTCCCGGAGGCGGCGAGACGGTTTCCGA
>DQCI01000275.1:0-7585 GCA_003545125.1 Paracoccaceae bacterium | reverse complement strand
CCCGCGTGAGCGGTATGGCTTCAAAATCCGGGAGAGAAGATCATGCGCTATTCCTCATCCGCGCACACGCGATTCTACCACAGGTACCATGTCGTGTGGGCGACGAAGGATCGCCACAAGGTTTTCGAGGGCGCGATGCGCGCGCGCCTGCGCGAGATCATCCGACAGAGCTGCGACGAGATGGGCGTTCACATCGCGCGCGGTGTGCTGGCGCGCGATCACGTCCACATGTTTCTGTCGATCCCGCCGAAGCTGTCGCTGTCGGTGGTGGTGCAGCGGATCAAGGGGCGATCATCGCGGCGCATCCCGACGGATGTCCCTGACGACCTTCTCACCGTGGCTCCTCTGCGTTCCGGATTTCTGTCTCATCTCCACTCCCTGGTGGTTGCGATGAGCCAGAAATCCTCCCTGATCAAATCACCCTAAACTGTCCCGTTGGCGCTGACGGCAGACCCTCCAAGGGTCTTCGACGCCTGAATTGCGGATCGGGCTGAAATCCGAAGTCCTGCGGCAACTCGGTGTTTCGGTGTCGGACATTGCCAAGACTGATGCCGGTGGCAGCCCGGATATGCCGACGGGATCGCTGGAGACGTCCCGCGAAAGCCAACTGATCCGGGTGGCCGAAGAACGCCGCACTGCGGGTGGGCTGGCGGCGCTGGTCGAGCGCGCCGCGCCCGAGGGCGGGCAGGTGGCGTTGGGCGACATCGCCGAGATCCGGGAACGGGTCTCGACCGACGACGACGCGATCTGGTTCGATGGCAAACCCGCCGCGGTGTCTGATATCACCAAGACCCGGGCCGAGCACAGCTTGCGGGCGATCGCCGCGCTGAACCTGTTTCTCGAGATTGAGCGCGGCGAGGCGCACCCGGGGTGATCATGGAGCTTCCTACCGACGGCGCTGCGGTCGTGCGCGAGCGGCTTTCGCTGGTGGTGGTCAGCGGGTTGCAGGGGCTTGTGCTTGACGTCGCAGTGTTGTGGCTGTTCTTCGGGTTGCGCTTCTCGTTCTGGGTGGCGATGGGTCTGCCGGTGTCGTTCATGGGGGGCGTCGCCGTGATGGGGCTGGTCGAGGCGTTTGGGATCCTGCCGCATCACCTGATCCACAGCCTCGAAACTCCGCGCAAGAATAGGAGGGTTCGCGCCCGGGCCGGGCGGCGGTGGACTTCACCGGCGAGCGCCTGGTCGGGCCGCTGGCCGGTCTGAGCAACTCCCCGATGTTTGGGCCGGTTTTTGCGCAACTTAAGTTACTCTTCGCTCCTGCTGACCGGGTTGGGTTTTGTCTTTCCTTTGCCAATAGACCACGGCTGGCGGTTTGCCGCCAAGCATTGCGCCACAGGCGATTTGCAGGGCAAATCTGCCGAGAGGGCGTTGCCCGGCAGGCGATTGCGCAGCAATCTGCCGGGAGGGGGTCGATCAGCCGCATCAGGCGACGGATGCGCTTTTCGTTCACCGCGTGCCCTTCGTTCTGCAAGTGCCAGGTCATCCACCGGCTGGCAGGGTATTGCACTGCAATGTCCCGAGAAACTGCCGCACCCCGAAGAACGGCGCCTCGAAGAAAGACGACCACGAGATCGACAGCAGTCGGCATTGCTTGGCGATCGACATCTCTGATCTCCTTCTCGTCGAAGATCAGCAGACAGCCTATCATGGTTAACGTCAGTGCCCGGTTTTCCGGGCGCAACTCACGGGTCGGTGGGCGTCTTGGTAACCCCGTTCAGGGTCTCGGCGGTGATTGGTTTGGGCGCGTACCGATACCGTTCCACCGTAGAAGGCCGACGGCGCATTGCGCATTCGTCCAGGAAAGCTGCCTTGGCCTCTTCATAGGATACTGACCCGGTATGTTCCGGCTTGGAAACGCCGGAAAATGGATTGTCGGTCCAGAGGTCCCCTGTTCAAGCCTGGGAGGCGGTACCATCCTTCCACAATGTGCTGAGGCGCCGTGGTGCGCGCGGGGGCCGGTGCCGGGCCGGGTCCGTTGTCGGCTTGCGCGTCCTGCCTGCGGGGTCTTGGTGCCGTTTCGCCGGGCCCGTTCCTTGGGCCGGGCGTGGTCCGGACACGGCATCGAGTATAGGCATTCACATTCGCGAATATATTTATATGTATAACCGCGCTGCGCTGCGGGCCGCCGGACCCTTCCAGGCGACTGCCGTTTTTCGACGCAGATGGTGTAATCACTGGATAACACGGGACAATAATTCAATCTCGCACTGCGCAAAAAAAGACGCGCATATTGACGCGCATCAAAGTCGGCGACGGAGAAACATGGAAATGTCCGGCTAACGATCCAGCCCTGCGGGAGAACTCGCTGTGGTAGGGAGTTTTTTTAAGGGGGCGCAAAGGGTGTTTGCCCGTGCTCCCGGCGATCCGGCCAGAGGACCGGTCGTCTCCCGCAGGAAGGGTCGGCAATCCGGGTCGGCGGCGTGGAGCCAGAGCCGGTTCGGGCCCCCGGTGTTGCACCGGTCCCCGGGGGACAGGTGCGCGCAAACCCACGCGAGATGCGGAGGTAATATGGACCGTTTTGTGGAACGTCTGGTCGCAGAGGTGCTGGACAGGTTCGGGTCGGACAGAACCCGGCTGATGGATATGCTGTGGGAGGTGCAACGCGCACGCGGGCATATCTCGGAGGATGCGATCGCGGCGCTGGCCCGCGGGCTCGACATGTCGGTCCCGGACGTGGCCGAAACGGTCACCTTCTATCATTTCTTCCGGACTGCCCCCTTCGCCCAGCACGTCATCTACCTCGCCGACACGGTGATTGCGCGGATGAACGGGTATGACGAGGTGCGCGCGGCGCTGATCGCGGCCACGGGGGCCGATTTCGGGGTCCATGACGGGACCGGGCAGTTCGGGCTCGACAATGCGCCCTGCATCGGGCTCAGCGACCAGGAACCGGCGATGCTGGTGGACGATGTGGTGTTTTCCGGGCTGACGCCGGAGAAGGTGCACGAGATCGTGGCCCAACTCAGAAGCGGCAAATCGGCCGAGGAACTCGCCAACCCCAACGCCTATGAAAAGACTTCGGTGCACTATGTCGACGCGGTCGCCGAGGCGAAGATCCTGAAATCCGGGCCGGTGATGTTCCAGGAGGGCCGCGACTATCCCGCACTGGTCCGCTCGATCGTCGAACGCACGCCCGAGGAGATCATCCGCGAGGTCGATGCCTCCGACATCCGTGGCCGCGGCGGCGCGGGCTTCCCGGCGGGGCTCAAATGGCGGCTCGCGCGTGAAGCCGAGGGTGCCGAGAAATATGTCATCTGTAACGCCGACGAGGGCGAGCCCGGCACGTTCAAGGACCGTGCGCTCTTGACCCATGCGGCAAAGGACGTGCTGCTCGGCATGATCGCGGCCGCCCATACCGTGGGATCGCGCACCGGCATCATCTATTTGCGGGCGGAATACTGGTACCTCAAAGCCTTCCTCGAAGGGCAGATCGAGGCGTTCCGCGCCGAAGGCCTGCTCGGGTCCGACATCCTCGGGTCCGGGCTCGATTTCGAGATCCGCATCCAGATGGGCGCGGGGGCCTACGTCTGCGGCGACGAGACCGCCCTCATCGAAAGCTGCGAAGGCAAGCGGGGCACGCCGCGGGTGAAACCGCCGTTCCCGATCCAGCACGGGTATCTGGGCATGCCAACGGTGGTCAACAACGTCGAGACCTTCGCTCTGTGTTCGCAGATCATCGACAAGGGCGGCGCCTGGTTCACCGCGATGGGCACCGAGCAAAGCTCCGGTACACGCCTGCTTTCGATCTCGGGCGATTGCGAGCGGCCGGGCATCTACGAGATCGAATGGGGGATCACCCTCGACGAGGTCTTGAAGATGGTCGGCGCCGAGACCGCGGTTGCCGTTCAGATCTCCGGGCCCTCGGGCGAGATGCTGCGGGTGGACCAGGACCGGTTCCGCAAGTTCTGCTACTCGGATCTGTCCTGCAACGGCTCGCTGATGGTGTTCAACGGCTCGCGCGATCTCTTGGACATCGCGCGCCATTTCACCGAGTTCTTCGTCAACGAGAGCTGCGGCATCTGCACGCCCTGCCGGTCGGGCGGCGTCGATCTTCTGACCAAGATCGACCGGGTGATTGCGGGCCGGGCCGTCCAGCAGGACCTCGACGATTTCCGGCTCTGGGGCAAGCTGATGATGCGCACCAGCCGCTGCGGGCTCGGGACCACCGCGCCCAACCCGATCCTGACGACACTCGACAAGTTCCCCGAGCTCTACGAGGCCAAGCTGAATGATGCCAAGAGCGCACTGCTCGCCTCCTTCGACATGGAGGACGCGATGAGCGCGTTCGACAGCGCCGTCGACAACCTGGTCCGGGAGGACGTGTAATGAGCTTCACCATCACGATCGACAAACGCAAGGTCCTGGTCGATGAGGGCTGCACCCTGATCGACGCGGCGGCCGACAACGGCGTGTTCATCCCGAACCTGTGCTATACCCGCGGCAAGCCCTGCCTCGGCACCTGCCGGGTCTGTTCGGTGCGGGTGAATGGCAAGGTCACCGCCGCGTGCACCGTGCCCGTGCAACCGGGCATGGTGGTCGATGTCAATGAGCCGGAAGTGGCCGAGATGCGCAAGTTGCTGGTCGAGGCGCTGTTCTCGGAGGGCAACCACAATTGCCCGAGCTGCGAGAAATCGGGGCGCTGCGAATTGCAGGCGGTGGCCTACGAGGTCGAGATGACCGCCTCGCCGTTCCCGTACCGGTTCCCGAAACGCGAACGCGAAGACGCGGCCGACCACATCTTCCTGGAACGCGACCGCTGCATCTTCTGCCAGCGCTGCGTCGAGCACGTGCGCGACGAAGAGACCGGCCAGGCGATCTTCGCGATTCACGGCCGCGGTACGAAAGCGCGGATCGAGATCGACGTGGGGCTTGCCAACAAGCTCACGCCCGAACAGGTTCACGCCGCCGCCGAGCTCTGTCCGGTGGGCTGCATCCTGGAGAAGGGCGTCGGCTTCGAAGACCCGATGGGGAGCCGCAAGTTCGATGTCAAATCCCTGCGCAGGCGGATGCTGGAAGGAGAAACTTCATGACCCTCGATTCCGTGCCCAAGGAAGTGATCTTCAGCCACGACATGCCGGCCAAGGCACTCGATCCCGAGCTCAGGAAAGCCCGCGAGGCGAAGGTGCAGATCGCCACCATCAGCCTGTGCGGCTGTTGGGGCTGCAACCTCTCGCTGCTCGATACCGACGAGGCGCTGGTTGACCTTCTGGACAAGGTCCACATCACCCGCTCGTCGTTCACCGACATCAAGCGCATCCCCGGGCAGATCGCCGTCGGACTGATCGAGGGGGGTGTGGCCAATGACGAGAACATCGAGACGCTCGAGCATTTCCGCGAGCATTGCGACATCCTGATCGCCACCGGCGCCTGTGCGATCTGGGGCGGCGTGCCCTCGATGCGCAACATGCACGGGCTCGAGGCCTGCCTGCGCGAGGCCTATGTCGACAGCCCGACCCGGCCCGTGCAGAGCGCACCGGTAGTGCCCCATCACCCCGACATCCCGAAACTCACCAAAAAGGTTTACCCGGTGCACGAAGTGGTCCAGATCGACTACTCGATCCCCGGCTGCCCGCCCGACGGGCGCACCATGTTCAAGGTGATCGACGATCTCCTGAGTGGGCGCGGTTTCTCGATGCCGCCCGATTTCAACCGTTTCGACTAGGAGCGTGCCATGAGCCGCAAGCTTATCATTGATCCCGTCACCCGGATCGAAGGCCACGGCAAGGTGACCATCCAGCTCAACAAGGCCAAAAAGGTCGACTGGGCCCGCCTCAACGTGGTCGAGTTCCGGGGCTACGAGAAATTCGTCCAGGGCCACCCGTATTGGGAAGCGCCGATGATGTTGCAGCGGGTCTGTGGCATCTGTTTCGTCAGCCACCATCTCGCGGGCGCCAAGGCGCTCGATGACATGGTGGGCGTGGGCTACGGCAACGGCGTGCAAATGCTGCCCGCGCCGGAGAAGATGCGCCGGCTCGGGCACTATGCCCAACAGCTGCAAAGCCACGTGGCGGCCTATTTCTACCTGACCGCGCCGGAGATGCTGTTCGGCGTCGACGCGCCGCCCGACCAGCGCAACGTGCAAGGGTTGATCGAGGCCGACCCCGAGCTCGTAAGACGCGTGCTCCGGTTGCGCAAATGGGGCCAGGAGCTCATCACCACCGTCTTCGGAAAGCGGATGCACGGCATCCACTCGGTGCCGGGCGGGGTGAACAAGAACCTCTCGACCGTCGATCGGGACCGGTTCCTGAACGGCGAAGGCGGGCTGTTGTCGATCGACGAGGTGATCGAGGGCGCCCAGGAGGCGCTCAAGGTGTTCTACGGCTATCACGAGGCCCATCGCGACTGGATCGACAACTTCGCGGTCGTGCCGGGGCTCAACTTGTGCCTCGTGAACGATCAGGGCAATGTCGACTATTTCCACGGCGATCTCCGGGTGGTGGACCAGAACCGCGAGGTGGTCGAGGAGTTCGACTACCACGACTATCTCGACCATTTCGAGGAAGCGACCGAGGAATGGTCGTACATGAAGTTCCCCTACCTCAAGCGGTTGGGCCGTGAGGCCGGGTCGGCGCGGGTGGGCAGCCTCGCGCGGGTGAATGTGACGCGGGATTACGAGGCCGAGACACCGCTGGCGCGCGAAGCGCTGGCGCGGTTCCATGACTACAACAAGGGCAAGGCCTCGAACGCGACGCTGCACACCAACTGGGCGCGGGCGATCGAGATCCTGCATTCGGCCGAGCAGATCAGGAACCTGCTGAACGATCCGGACCTCCAGAAAGAGGACCTCGTCGTGCCGCACGCCGAGACCGACTGGACCGGCGAGGGGGTGGGCGTGGTCGAGGCGCCGCGCGGTACGCTCCTGCATCACTACCGGGCCGACCAGGACGGGGCGATGACCTTTGCCAACCTGATCGTGGCGACGACCCAGAACAACCAGGTGATCAACCGCACGATCACTTCGGTGGCGGAGGAATACCTCACCGACGTGGACGAGATCACCGATGGGTTGATGAACCATGTCGAGTTCGGCATTCGCGCCTACGATCCCTGCCTGAGCTGCGCCACCCATGCGGTCGGCCAGATGCCTTTGATCGTGACCATACAGGGGGCCGACGGCGGGGTGCTCGCCCGGCGGGAGCGGTAGACCCATGCGCGACTTGCTGGCCGACTACGATAACGAGGGCTGTCTGATCCATGGTATCGGCAATGTCGGCCGGCAGGACGACGGGCTCGGCTGGGCCTTCGTCGACTGGCTGGAGGCGGAGGGGCTCTGTCCGCGCGCCGAGAAGATCCGGCACTACCAGATGTTTCTGGAGGATGCCGACCTTCTGTCGCGGATGGACCGGGTGCTGTTCGTCGATGCGTCGAAGGAGGCGGGGCTGGACAGCGTCCGCCTCGATCCCGTCGCGGCGCGCTACGATCTCAGCTTCACCTCGCATGCCCTCACCATCCCGGCGGTGATGGCGATCTGCCGGCAATGCTTCGACCGGGTGCCAGAGGTGCGGCTGTTGTCGATCCGTGGCTATTCCTGGGACCTGACGGAAGGTCTGACGCCGGAGGCTCAGGCCAATCTCGACGCGGCCAAAGG
>DQCI01000109.1:7353-8519 GCA_003545125.1 Paracoccaceae bacterium | reverse complement strand
TCGCTGGCTGACGCACAGCCGTCACCCGAGCAACAGGCATATTTCGACCGCAATCTGCCCGTTATCATCGCCTTGGCGTTCGAGAGTTCGATCTCGGCCAAACACTTTTGGGCTCGCGGTCTGGAAAAGCTGCGACGCCGGGGAGGACTCACAGTAGTCGACCTCGCCGCCCCTTTCCACGCCGGCGCGGATGCAGCACCAAGATGGGAACTCATCGACCTGTCTTTGAAATAGCGTGGCTGAAACCCTACCGATCTGACCAATATCCACCCCGCCCCAGGCACCTCGCATTTGGTGCGCTGTTTGGCACGCGACAACCCAGAAGTGGTGAATTCTCATTTGTTTTCCAAGGTGGTCGGTGGAGCTTAAGGCAGTCGAACCCCTGACCTCTTGCATGCCATGGGCGAGATAGGTTTGCGCGGCTAATTCACGGAACGCAGGAGATTGAACCGGAGCCCATGAGACTGAAGTTCGACGAAGCGCATCCACGGGGGTCTGACATGTTGAATCGGGTGCGTCTTCGTGGAGGAACGTCGAATCCCGCGCGGGTGACAAGTTGGTGACAAACCGTAGGTTTTGGCCGGGAAGCGGCCATTCGTTCGTCTTGCGGCTAATGTCCGGGCCGCGGACAAGTCGAGCATTCACCTGGGCATCAAGAACTGGCGTAAACGGCCCTTTGCCACCGTTCGTTGGGGGTATCCATTGAAGCGGTGAGTTTCGCCGAACCGGAGAGTCGCTGCGGCGCAGCGTTGACGCATTCACCAAAGTCTGTCGTGCGGGAAAAGCGGATAGTGGTCGGGCTTGCTCATTTAGGGACATGCGAACTGACATGTCGGCCGTCCCCGTTTCTTCGAAGACGTTGCTCTTTCGGCCGGTTCCATGTTTCATTTCAGCGAGATTTACGCATTGACCCTCGGAGATGAGATCATGACTTTCGGATTCCGCGGTGTTTTCCTCGCCACGCTTATTGCCGGTTCGGCGGCGGTTGCCGAAGAAGATGTGATGGTGGTGTTCGACGGCTCAAACTCGATGTGGGGCCAGATCGAGGGTACGGCGAAAATCGAGATCGCGCGCGGGGTCATGGACAATCTGCTCGGCGAATGGACCGACGATCGCAGTGTCGGGCTGATGGCGTACGGGCACCGGCAGCGCGGGGATTGCGGTGA
>DQCI01000109.1:1037-7295 GCA_003545125.1 Paracoccaceae bacterium | reverse complement strand
CTGACTGCGGCGGTGGAACAGGCGGCACGGGAGCTTTCCTACACCGACCGCCCCGCCACGGTCGTGCTGATCTCTGACGGGCTCGAAAGCTGCGGCCGCGACCCATGCGCGCTTGCCGACGAGCTGGAAAGGACCGGCGTTGCGTTTACCGCCCACGTGGTGGGTTTTGGCCTTGGGGCGGATGAAGACACCGCATCTCTGGCCTGTATCGCCGACAAGACCGGCGGTCAGTATGTCAGCGCCGGCAACGCCCAGGAGCTGGCCCAGGCGCTCAATGTCGTGGCCTCGGCCGTGGCCGACGCGGAACCCGTGCCCGAGCCGGCGCCAGAGCCGGCGCCAGAGCCACAGCAAGAGCAGGAACCCGAGACGCCGCAGGTCACGGTAAATGGCCCCGACACCGCCACCGGCGGTGCCAACATCACCGTGACATGGAACTCTACGGTCGACAACGGCGACTACATCACCGTCGTGCCGGCTGCGACCGACGCCGGCGAACTCGGGCCCTATACCCGTATCGGCAAGGCCGAAGACGTCACCCTGGCAGTGCCGGGGGACGAAGGGCTCTACGAGATCCGCTATGTCAGCAATACGACCAAAGCCACATTGGGCACCGCCAAGATCGAGGTGACCAAGCCAGAGGTCACGCTCACCGCCGCCGACAGCGTTCAAACCGGCGGCGAGATCGAGGTGTCCCTGTCTCCGACGATCAACAAAAACGACTACATCACCGTGGTGCCCGTCGGCACCAAGCAAGGCGAGCTTGGCAACTACACCGCCATCCGTTCCAGCAGCGAAGTGACACTCCAGGCGCCGGCCGCGCCGGGTCTTTACGAGATCCGCTACGTGTTGAACGTCGACAAGCGCACAGTCACGTCCCTGCCGCTTGAGGTGACCGATCCGCAAATCGTGTTGCAGGTGCCCGGCACCGCCCTGACGGGCGCTGAGTTCGACATCGGCTGGACGGGCGCGGTGAACCCGCGTGACTACATCACCATCGTCCCTGTTGGAACGGTGGAGGGCGAATACGGCAACTACATCACCGTGCGCGACGATGCGACCGGTGCGCTGCGGGCGCCAGCCGAGACCGGCATGTACGAGGTCCGTTACGTTCTGCGCGAAGGCACCAAGACCCTCGCTATCGAGATGATCGAAATCACTGCGCCGGAGGTCACTGTCTCGGGGCCCAAGGCAGCCTTTGCCGGTTCGAAGATCGAGGTCAGCTGGACCGGGACGGTCTCGGACGACGACTACGTGACGATCGTGCCGCTGGGGACGGACGCGGGCCAATACGGCAACTATGTCGTCGTGCGCGACAAGCAAAACGCGCAGCTGAACATCCCTGCCGATACGGGGATGTACGAGCTGCGCTATGTGCTGCGCGAGGGCGCCAAGACGCTCGCGACCGCGATGATCGAGGTCACCGAGCCCGAGGTCACCGTCAGCGCGCCCGACACCGCCCTGGCCGGCGCGGTCTTCGAGGTGTCCTGGACCGGCACGGCCAACCCCAACGACTACGTGACGATCGTTCCCGTCGGCACCGATGAGGGAGAGTTCGGCAATTACATTTCAGTCCGCACCGCCACCAGCAAAGACCTCCAGGCGCCGGCCGCGCCGGGCATGTACGAGGTCCGCTATGTGCTGAATGAAGGCAGGCGGACGCTGGCCACAACAATGATCGAAATCACCGAACCCGAGGTGACCGTCAGCGCCCCGGACACCGCGCGTGCGGGCGACACGCTGCCGGTGTCATGGACAGGCACGGTCAGCCGGTCGGACTATGTCACCATCGTGCCTGTGGGCACGCCCGACGACCAGTATGGGGCGTATTTCCAGGTCCGACAGCAGACTGCGCGCGACATGACCGCACCGGACGAGACGGGCATGTATGAGGTCCGTTACGTGTTGCGCGAGGGCAACCGCGTGCTCGCCCGGCAACTGGTCGAGGTCCTGGCCGCCGACGCCGCGCTCGAAACCGGTGCCAGCGTAACCGCCCCGGACACCGCCGCACCCGGAGCGGTGATCGAGGTGAGCTGGACCACCGAAAGCGCCAGCGCCGACCAGCGCCTTACGCTTGCCGCCGCCGACCAGGCTATCTTCACCTGGATTTCGGCGATCAAGATCACCGGTGATCCGCCCGTCGAAATCACGATGCCGAATGAGCCCGGCATCTACGAAATCCGCCTGCTTGACGTGTCCAACCAGGCCGTGCTCGCACGAAAGCCTGTCAAGGTAGAGTGAGCGAACGACGCGGCTCTGGAGCGCTGAAAAGAGTTCAACCTGTCGCGGGTCCTGGCCCCGATCGAAACCACCGATGCCGACGCCATGTCGATCCGCGACGCCTTCCCGGGTGACGCGTCGGTCAGCATAGGCCGGTTTGGCGGGTCGAGATGCCTGATGGCCAACCGGCCGTCGAGCGGGCCGCCCTCGCCCCCGGCAGCGCCCGTCTTGTCGACGCCTACCTTGAGCGCCCAACAATGGAGTCTTAACGCCCCGGAAAACGAGCGTGCCGCTGGCAACGCGCGCGAAAAAGCTGTTCTCGACGCTCTCGCCGGGCTCCTCGCGATGCCAATCGTCAAGATTTCCGCTCTGCTTCGGACCAAGGCGACGCCGGAACAGATGCACGCCGTGCGCCGGGGCGCGACGAGCAGGCAGCACGTGCCGACAGGCTGAAATCAGTCGTCGGTCCACGCCGCGTCGTGGTGCGAGCCGTCGCAGAATGGTTTGTTCTTCGACAGGCCGCAACGGCAGAGAGAAAACTTGGTGCGCGACGCGCCAACACCGTTGAACTCGGCCTCGAGTGCAACGTTGGAAACGTGATAGGGCCCATTCTTTTGGACCTGGATCCCGACGTCGCCCGTTGTCATGTGCTGCTGCGGTGTATCGCCGACAGAGATCCGCAAGGCGCCAGATGGACAGGCTGCGATCACATCGAGGATCTCGGTGAGTGCCCCGTTCCCGGGCTGGATCCAGGGTTTCGCCTTCGGATTGAACACCGCTGCCGCGCGCGCCTGGCATTGCGCCGCATGCGTGCAGAGCACCGGCGTGTAACTGATCGTCACTGCGACACCCTCGGCGACACCCTCGGCGACACCCTGGTAATCGATCGGCGTATTGCGCAGGCGCGAACGGTCGGGCGCGCTCTCGAAGCCGATCTCGTTGTGCGAGCCGTCGCAGAACGGCTTGTTCTTCGAGGCGCCGCAGCGGCACAACGCCGCCACCGCCTTGGTTTCGATCTCGGCACCGTCCGGGTCGGTCAGGCGGGGCGGGTTCTCGACGACCAGTGGACCGTCTTCGCGCGGGGTGATCTTGGGCAGTTCGGACATGGCGTACCTTTCGCGGTGTTGCTGGCCGGTCGTTGATCTGGCCGATTGGCCCGTGGCGGGAAGATACCCGAGATCGCAAATCGCGCGACCTGTTCAGCGGCCCGGATCGCGACCTTGTGACCGGCGCGAAGGGAGGGTCACGCAGGCTGAGGCACCGGCGGCGGCGACCGGTAGCCACCAATCGCGATCGCCGCCACCGCGATCACCACGCCCGCGATCGCAAACAGACCAGCGCCCAGCGGGACATAGAGGATCCCGCCGGCAACCAGCCCTGCGATACTGGCAACCGCGCCTGCGCTTTGCGAAAACCCCTGGACCGCGCCCTGCAGTCTTGTGCCGGCGGCCCGCGACAGCACCGACATGAAGGTCGGCCACATGAGCCCGTTCCCGAGCGCGATCAGCAGAGCGGCCGCGTAAACCAAGGCCGTCCCCGGCGACAAGAGAACGACGAACCCGAGCGCCAGCGCCATTCCGCCAAAACTCATCAGCGCACGCTCGCTGAACACTTGTGAGGCGCGCGCAAGGAGTGGCCCCTGGACCACGATCATCGCCAAGCTCAGCACCGCGAAATAGGTACCGATGGAGGTCACGTTCCAGTTCAGCCCCTCCACCGCGTGGACCGGAAAAGCGACGTAAAAGAAACTGAACCCCAGCATCACCAGGAAATTGACTGCCATGAGCACCCGCATACCCGGGATGGCCAGGATCGCGCCGATCCCGTCGGTCTGATGGCAACTGACCTCGTAGGCGGGCCGATGCTCTTGGCCGAAAAGGTCGCACGGTGTTGGGGCTTCCAAGGTCTCGGTGATGTTGCCCGGGGGAACGTCCACCAGACCAAACCGAATGAGCGCAAGGGCCAGAGCCGAGATGGCAAAGGCCGCGAGAACCGGCAGCACGTCGCCCAGCAGCGTCGCGCCGAGCAGACCGGCCAGCGCCGGGCCGACGATAAAACCGAGGTTGCCGGAAATGGCCATCCGCCCGAAATTTCTTGCGCGATCCGCCTCGGGCGTGATGTCGGCAAGATAGGCGTTCGACACCGAGACATTGCCGCCGGTCAACCCGTCCGCGGCCCGAGCCAGGAACAGGATCAGCAGGGGCAATGTCAGCGCGAAATCTCCGAGCCAACGGCTTTCGACATCGAACAGCGCGGCATCCGGGACCGAAAACGCGACAAGGAAAACGCCCCAGGACGCGAGCGTGCCAAGCTGGCTCAGCAACAACACGCGTCGGCGGCCGATCCGATCTGACATCTTGCCCAGGATCGGGGCGCCGAAGAGTTGGAACACCGAATAGGTGGCCGCGAGCACCCCGTAGACAACGGCGTTGCCACCCCATTGTGTGACCAGCACGACCAGAAACGGCGTCACGATGGAAAACCCCATCGTGCCAACGAAATTCACCGCCAGGAGCGGGGCGATCGAAGGCGTGGTTCCGGTCGGCTGCAAAGAACGTGTCCTCGTGTCAGAGCGCCCGATGCGACAGGCGCAACGCGGACGAGATGCTTCAGGTTACACCACATCCGCCGCTGCGCGGATGACAATGACGCGTGTCGGCCTGAGATCCCGCAAAGTGACGGGTGGCCCCTTTGGAACGGTTTGAAGCCAATGATTTCCTTGAAAACAATCTTCGGTCCGATCTCTCCCCCAAACCGCGCCTCAACGATCACCGCACCCCTTTTGCAATGTGAGACCGTCGGCTCTACGCGGCAACCCGGTTGTGCCTCTGGCCAAGTTCGCAACGTTTCAGGGAGCTGCACGCGGTGCGTACAAGCACAATCTGCGTCGCAGTTCCGTTTTGGGCTCACCCCGGCCAATCGCTGCATGTTCGACCAATGACTGCACTCGGCCACGAAACCGACATGCGCCCGGCGCTCCAGGCCAAGACGGCGGATGTCGCGCGGGCCGTCATGCTCCCCGTCGATGTGGACGACCCCAGCGACGCCTCATTGGCGAAGCTGAAAACCTTCGATCCGCGCCGCACCGCCATCATCTTCTCCGGGGGTAGATACCAGGCCTTCTCGTTGCTCGAGGAGCCTTTGCACGACCTGACGACCGCTGAACCACCAAAAAGGGGCCTGGCGTCCAAGCTTGGTGGCGACAACTGCCACAACGCCGACTGCATCATGCGGGTGCCTGGCACGATCAACTGGTCCAACGCCAAGAAACGGAAGGCGGGCCGCAAGCCCGTGTTGGCCAATGTTCTCTGATTTTGGTTGAAATACCCGGTTGACCGCTTTCTCGGCTTGACGACCACGGGTCCGGAATTGCGCAATGACGTCGCGGACGTCCCGACGGACATCGAACCGGTCTCTATCGACGTGGCAGGTCTGGCACCCGACGACCCGATCGCAATTCTGATACGCCACGGCGACAACCGTGAACGCCCGATTGGATCCAAAGACGCGGCTTTCCCTTCACGCAGCGAAGTCGTCTTCAAAGTCACCACGTCATTGGTTCGGCGCGGCTTCGCGCTGTCCAAAGTGGCGGGCCTTCTGCTCAACGAGGCCCACGGGGTATCCGTGTCCGTCCTCGAGACGTCGAACCCACTTGGATACGCCTGGCGCCAGACACAAAGGGCAGTCGCCGTCATCGAGTGTGGTTGGCCGGACGCCAGAAAGGGCGGGGCTCCGATAGCCAGGTATCGAAACGCTGTTCTCTGCCTCCTTCGGCTGGAAGACGAGATCCGCTCCGACGTGTTCCGGCTTCGGATCACAGCCGAAGGGCGTCCGATCCAGCAGTTTGCTGGCGATTTGTCGGACGACATCCTTGCGGCACTTCGCAAGATCGCGGCGGACAAGGTCCGCTTCGACCCGGGCAAAGCGTATGTCGCGGATCCGCCCATGTGCTTGCTCTGGAGAACGCATTTCACCCTGTTCAGGACCATTTGAATGGGCCGGAGTGGGACGGCGTAGAACGCTTGCCAAGGCTGCTGGTGA
>DQCI01000109.1:0-940 GCA_003545125.1 Paracoccaceae bacterium | reverse complement strand
TTTTGGCGGGCGACGAAAACTTCTCGGACCAGGCGAACATCGGTTTTCACCAGAAGACCCAAGGCGAGTTGTTGCACGGGGTTTGGCTGTTAGAGGTCGCCGAGCTCTCCGGAATGCGGCACACCGATGTGAACGCGCTGAAGGGCTTCCTGTCCCGCGACACTGATCGGTGTCACGCGGCCCAAGCCAGGTTCGCGACAAAAGACCCGCGCCAATGCATGTTCATCGGCACGACCGACGAGGACACCTATCTGAAGGACGAGACCGGACACCGGCGCCAAGCGCCGCCTGTCGTTCGTGACGAAGGCCAGGGCGGAGGAGCATCGCGTCGCCCTGGGCGCCCGGGTCGCCCGGGTCGCCGGCGAACGTGAGATCCCGATCCCCGCGACCCTGCGCCAGATGTTGCTCGAATGGCGTCTGCGCGGCCCACGGCTCGACGGCGAACTCTACCGGGTTTTCCCCGGCCCCGGCGTGCCCCAGCAATGGCCCCTTCCCCGCCGCGGCGGCGGCGGGCCGCTGCTCTTGTCCAACGTCCTGAAGCGCTACCGGCGACCCGCCTTCAAGGCGGCGAGCATCCGCTACGTCCCCCACCATTCAGCGCGGCATTCGGTCATGAGCGCCCTGCAGGCGGAGGGCGTCGAGGTTGGCCTCGTCGCCAAGCCCGTCGGCCACGCCAACCCCGCCGTGACGCTCGGGCACGACACCCAGGCCGTGCGCGGCGGCGCCGAGGCGTCGGCCGTCCTCGACCGGGCTATTCGGGGGCCCGGCATGATCGAAGCGGCAGAGACGATGACGCGCGAATGCCTCGGCTTTCGACCGACGCTCCGAGCCGTCCGCTATCGCCTCATCGAATTGCGGAGCGGCGAGGCATTCGAGCTGGGGGCCGATGATGTGCTACGGGGGGTCGGGGTCGAGCTCTGCATCGTCGACTGGGCCGTCG
>DQCI01000018.1:2537-3172 GCA_003545125.1 Paracoccaceae bacterium | reverse complement strand
AGGGCGGAGTTGATCTCGTCCTTCAGCGCGTTGAGCTTCGGGCCCATGACCTGCCGCTCCTCGGGCGTCATCTTGCCGAGCTCGCGCATCTTCAGCGCCACTTCGCCCTTCTTGCCGACGGCGGCGACACGGATCTCTTCGAGCGCGGCTTCATCCGCCGCCGCTCCGATCGCGTTCAGGTATTTGTTTCTGATCTCGTCCATTCCGGCACCTCGAATTCCTAAGGGGGTGCTAGCGGGGGCCAGGTGAAATGGCAAGCGGGCGCGCGGGGGTCAGGGGGTGCCGAGGGCGTTGAGGCGGCGGGTGAGGAAGTCGACCTGCTCGGGCGCGCGGGCCAGCGCGATCGCGGCGCGGTAGCTCTGGGCGGCCTCATCATGGCGCGCGAGGCGGGAGAGCAGATCGGCGCGGCTGGCGTGGAGGGGCTGGTAGCGGCTGAGGTCCTGCGCATCGGCCACGGCATCGAGCAGGGCCAGGGCGGGGGCGGGCCCTTCGGCATAGGAAAGTGCGACGGCCTGGTTGATGCGGATGATCGGGTTGGGGTCGAGCCGGGCAAGCGCGCCGTAGAGGGCGACGATCTGCGGCCAGTCGGTGGACGCGAAGGTGGGCGCCTGGGCGTGCAGCGCGCTGATCGCGGC
>DQCI01000018.1:2122-2526 GCA_003545125.1 Paracoccaceae bacterium | reverse complement strand
CCCGCGGTGAGCGCCTGTTCGACCAGCCCAGCGCCTTCGGCGATCTTCGCCCTGTCCCAGCGGGCGCGGTTCTGGTCTTCGAGGGTGACGAAGGACCCGCCCGCGTCGGTGCGCGCGAGGCGGCGGCTGTCGGTGAGCAGCATCAGGGCGATGAGGCCGGTGATCTCGGCATGATCCGGCAGGAGGCCTTTCAGGATACGCCCGAGCCGGATGGCCTCGGCCACCAGATCGGCGCGGCTGAGGGTGCCGCTGGAGGCGTGGCTGCCTTCGTTGAAGATCAGGTAGATCACCTTCAGCACCCCGTCGAGCCGGGCGTGCAAGTCCTCCATCTCCGGCAGTTTGAACGGCACACCGGCGGCGCGCAGTTTCTTCTTGGCGCGGGTGAGGCGTGCGGCCATCGCGGC
>DQCI01000018.1:410-2067 GCA_003545125.1 Paracoccaceae bacterium | reverse complement strand
CGCCGCGTCGCCGAGCCCTTCCAGCCAGAGCACCAGGTCGGGGGCTTTGCGCGCCGCCGTCTCGCTGCGCCGGAGCCGGTCGAGCGCCTTGCGGCGGGCGACGGTGATGAGCCAGGCGTCGGGGTTGCGTGGCAAGCCGGTGTCCGACCAGCGGCCCAGCGCCTCGACGACCGCGTCCTGCAGCGAATCCTCGGCCAAAGCATAATCGCCGATCGACGACACGAGGCTCGCGAGGATGCGCCCCCAGTCCTCACGGATCAAACGCGTGATCTGCGCTTCCGCTCGGGCCGGGGGCAGCATGGTGGCTCAGTCCCAGACGAGCAGCGGGCGGACCTCGATCCGGCCATAGGTGACCGTCGGGATCTGGGCGGCGCAGGCCAGCGCCTCGTCGAGGTTTTGGCATTCGAGCAGGTAGTAGCCGCCGAGCTGTTCCTTGGTCTCGGCGAAGGGACCGTCGACCGTCTCGGTCTTGCCGTTCCGGGTGACGACGGTTGTCGCGGTCGCCACCGGCTGGAGCGCATCACCGGCAATGAGCTTGCCCTCGTCCTTCATCCTCTGGGTGAAGTCGGTGTAGCCCTGCATGAACGGGCCGAATTCATCGGTTCCGGGCTGGGGGCCGGACCCCTCCTGCGAGTAGATCAGACACATGTATTGCATTTCTCTTCCTTTCCCTGGGTCTCGAAAGGCTCCTGCCCCTCTGCATACCAGACGGATGAGGATCGGCGAAATCGACAAGGGTTGCGAAAAAAGCGAAAGCCGCACGAGATTTTTGCGCGCGGCCCGTTTTTTGGTGCGTCGGGGGTGGTTCAGGCCGAGAGCCAGCCTTCGAGCGCGCCCGCGTCGGGCAGGCCGCCGGTATGAACGAGCTTGCCGTCAACGGCGATACCGGGGGTCGACATCACGCCGGCCATGGCGATCCTGGCCATATCGGTCTCCTTGGTGATGGTGACGTCGAGGCCGAGCTTCTGGGCGGTGGTCTTGACCATGTCGGCGGTGGTATCGCAACGCTTGCAGCCGGGGCCGTAGACGATGACGTGTTTCATGAGGTGTCCCTTCAGAAGATCAGGTTGAACAGGAAGCCGACGCAGAGGATGCCGGTGCCGACCACGCCGACGAATACGGCGAGCAGACGGAATGTGAGCACTTTGCGCAGGATGAGCATTTCGGGAAGCGAGAGCGCGATTACGCTCATCATGAAGGCGAGCACCGTGCCCAAAGCCGCGCCCTTGCCGAGCAGCGCCTCGACGATGGGGATGACACCGGCGGCGTTGGTGTACATCGGGATCCCCATGACGACGGCGGCGGGCACGGACCACCAGGCGCCGGTGCCCATGATCCGCGCCATCGCGTCTTGCGGCACATAGCCATGGATGAGCGCGCCGAGCGCGATACCGGCGAGGATCCAGACCCAGACCTTGCCGACGATGTCTTTGACGGCCGTCAGCCCCTCGCGGTAGCGGTCGACCATGGTCATCTCGTGCGACGGCGCGGACGGGGCGCCGGCGCCGGCGCCGGTGTGGATGTCGCGCACCCAACCCTGGAGCCAGCCTTCGAGATTGAGCCGGCCAATGATCCAGCCCGCGCCGATCGCGAGCAGCAGGCCGAAGGAAAGGTAGGTGGCGGCGACTTTCCAGCCGACGAGGCCGAAGAGCAAGAC
>DQCI01000018.1:0-290 GCA_003545125.1 Paracoccaceae bacterium | reverse complement strand
CCCGAGAGCAGGGCGCGGGTTTTCTCAGGGGAAAAGAAGCTGCGCACCACGCCCATGACGAAAACGATCAACACCAAGAGCATCATCACCTTGGGCACGTCGTAGAGGAAAAAGGCCAGGGCCTCGCCCGAATGGCTGTGAGCGTCGAGCGGGGTGAGACTGACCAGCCAGTTCGCCAGCGGCAGGAGCTGGCGGTAGATCGCGACCCAGAGGACCAGACCGGCGGCGAGGGCGGCGTGCCAGAGCCAATCCGGTGTCGGTCGTGTTCGGGTGTCGATGCGCGCGCTCAT
>DQCI01000319.1:14430-17752 GCA_003545125.1 Paracoccaceae bacterium | reverse complement strand
TCGGGTTGCCCGGGGTCTTCGCCGTCGGGCCGGTTGCACATCACCACAAGGTAGCCTGCGGCGGCGATGTCCGCGACATCCGCCGGGCGGATCTGCGGTGCCACCGTCACCTGGTTGTCGAGGGCCTTCCAGTCGGAATGTCTTTCCATGGGCCCTCTTGGAACCGTTTGATCAGAGCTTGTTGACCGGCACCTTGAAGAAGACGTCGCCCTTTTCGTCGGCCGGCGGCATGTCGCCGGCCCGCATGTTGACCTGCAGGGAGGGGATAATCAACCGCGGCACCGCGAGCTGCGCGTCCCGCTCGGTGCGGAACGTGACGAAGTCTTCCTTGGTCTTGCCGCCGCCCACGTGGATATTGTGCGCCTTTTCGTCAACCACCGTGGTTTCCCACTCGATGTCACGCCCGTTCGGGCCGTAGTCGTGGCACATGAACAGGCGGGTCTCATCGGGGAGCGCGAGCACCTTCTGGATCGAATCGTAGAGCACGCCCGCGTCACCGCCGGGGAAGTCGGCGCGGGCCGAGCCGCCGTCGGGCATGAACAGCGTATCGCCAACAAAGCCGGCGTTGCCGACAACGTGGGTCATGCAGGCCGGCGTGTGGCCGGGGGTGTGCAGCGCGGTCACGGTCATGGTGCCGATCGTGTAGGTATCGCCGTCCTTGAACAGCGCGTCGAATTGCGAGCCGTCGCGCTGGAACTCGGTGCCTTCATTGAAGATCTTGCCGAACGTCTCCTGCACCGTGGTGATGTGCTCGCCGATGCCGATCTTGCCGCCGAGCTTGCCCTGGATATAGGGCGCGGCCGAAAGGTGGTCGGCGTGAACATGGGTCTCGATCAGCCATTCGAGCTTGAGACCGTTGTCGCGGATGTAATCGATGATCTTGTCGGCATGGTCGTAGGTGATGCGGCCAGCGGCGTAGTCGATGTCCATCACCGAGTCGATCACCGCGCAGGCGTTGGAGGCCGGATCCTTGACGACATAGGAAATCGTGTTGGTAGCCGCATCGAAGAAAGCTTCGACCTGCGGCTTCACGGAGCTGTCTGCGGCGAAATCGGTGGCAAGGTCTTTCATGTCGGTCTCCCTTGGATCAGGGGCTCTCCCCCGCGCTCCGGTCTACGGCCGAAACTCGGCCCCGATTATGGATCCCGCGGGCCGAGAGCCCCGGGAGTTGATAGAGATGTAGGGCGCGCGAATGGGGTCGGCAAGAGTTCACATGCGATTTCGTGAATATTAACAGCGCGCGCCTTTCCCCCCGCGCAACCCGGCGAAGCGACGGGCAAAGGAGGCCCCGGGTGAGCCCTTGGAGCTGGCGCCCGGGTGTGCCCGTTTTCCGTTCATTCGGGTTTTCGGGTTGCAACTCCCCGCAAACCGCCGTCTTTGGGGGCCGCGTCGGCCCGTCCCGGGCGTCAATCATTTGATCCCCGGCGACTATTCGTTTATTTGAATGGAACAGACGTCGATTCAGGAGACCCGGTCCGGCATGAACACACCCGTGATCAACCAGGACATGTCCGACGAAGACATGGACAAGATGATGGCCTCGGCCTGTGACGCTTCGGCGCTTCTGAAGGCGATCAGTCACGAGGGACGATTGATGATCCTCTGTGCCTTGGTGACGGGTGAGAAGTCGGTCACCGAGCTCGAAGAGCTGCTGCACGCGCGCCAGGCGGCGGTATCGCAGCAGCTCGCACGGCTGCGGATGGAAGGGCTCGTGACCCCGCGGCGCGAAGGCAAGGCGATCTACTACTCGCTCGCCGACGACCGGCCGCGCCGGATCCTCGAAGTCATGTACGAGATGTTCTGCACCGTGCCGGGGGGCGTGGACGGCAAGCCGGCCTGATCCCGCGCGGGCTTTCGGCTTGTTCCCATCACGCCACCAGTCCAGATCAAGACCGTTTCAGATTGCGACAATCAGAAAAGGGATTGTGATCCGGGTTCAAGAGTTTGAGCAAGATCCTGGGATCAGACTGTTTCAGTCTGATCGGTTTTTGCTCTAGGCTCGCGCCAAATCACCAGGGACGCGCCATGGCAGAGAGCTTCACCCCCGCACCCGAAACCCAGCGCGCGCTCCGCAGCGCCTTTGCCAGGTTCGCCACCGGCGTCACCGTCGTCACCGCCATGAGCGACCGCGGGCCGATCGGGATCACCGCCAACAGTTTCGCGTCCGTTTCGCTTGACCCGCCGCTGCTCTTGTGGTGCCCGGCCAAGGTCTCGCGCCGGCACGACGCTTTCGCGCGAGCGGACCGGTTCGCGCTGCACGTGATGGGCACCGGCCAGGACAGCGTCACCTGGGGCTTCGCCAATACCGCCGAAGCGTTCGAACACTGCAATTGGGAGGTCTCGGAACACGGCGTGCCGTTGATCGAGGGGTGCCCGGCCCGGTTCGAATGCAGCGCCCGCGACCGGCTCGATGCCGGTGACCACACGGTGCTGATCGGCCAGGTCGAGCGGGTGACCACCGCGCCCGGGACGCAGGTCCGGGTGTTTCTCGATTCGGACTATGGGCACTTCGTCGCCAGCTGATCGCGGTCTTGCCCGGGTGTCGCCCACCCGGGCGCCAGCCCGCCGCCGCCGCTCCCCTTGGAGGTTTTTCGCCCGGAATACGGGGGCGGGCGAGCGGGTGGGCGAACTCGGACAGGGGGTCAAGTATCTGTTTTTGTTCATGTTAGCGCAAACTTGTTTTCGCGCGGGCGAACCCGGGCGGCGGGCGCGCAGGTCAGCCCAGCAGCACCGGTGTCCGGTCACCCGCCACGAAGCGGCGCAGCACTGCCGGGTAGAGCTTGTGCTCTTCGACCAGCACCCGCGCGGCGAGACTGTCGGGGGTGTCGCCGGGCAGGACCGGCACCCGCGCCTGACCGAGCACCGGGCCGCCGTCGAGGTCTTCGGTGACCTCATGAACCGAGCAGCCGGCCTCGGCGTCGCCCGCATCGAGCGCCCGGGCGTGGGTGTGGAGGCCGGGGTATTTCGGCAGCAACGACGGGTGGATGTTGAGCACCCGGCCCGCCCAGCGGCCGGTGAACCTGCGTGTCAGGATGCGCATGAAGCCTGCAAGGCAGATCACGTCCGGCGCGGCGGCCTCCAGCGCGGCGGTCAATGCGGCCTCGAAACCCGGGCGGTCGCCCTTGAATGCCCGGTGGTCGACCACCGCGGTCGCGATCCCCAGCGCCTCGGCCTTGGCCAGCCCTCCCGCGTCCGGCACGTTCGAGAGCACCAGCACGGGACGGGCGGGATGGTCGCCCGCCATGCTCTCGGCCAGCGCCACCATGTTGGAGCCCGAGCCCGAGATCATCAGCGCGACCCGTTTGGCAGCGGTTGCGCCGCC
>DQCI01000319.1:13072-14419 GCA_003545125.1 Paracoccaceae bacterium | reverse complement strand
CCCGTTTGGCTGCCCGTTTGGCTGTCCGTTTGGCTGTCCGTTTGGCCGCGCGCCTTGCCGCCCGTTTCGCCGCCGGTTTCGCCGCCGGTGCTCACCCGAGCGACCCGAGATGGCTGACCCCCTCGCCGGCCTGCACCCGGCCGATCTGCACCACGGTCTCGCCCGCGTCTTCGAGCGCCGCCCGCACGGCGGTGAGCCGCCCCGGCGCCACCGCGAGGATCATGCCAAGCCCGCAGTTGAAGGTCTTGAGCAGGTCCGCCTGTTCCATGCCCCCGGTCTCGGCGAGCCAGCCGAACACCGGCGGCAGATCCCAGGCGTCGAGGTCGACCAGCGCCCCCAGCCCGTCGGGCAGCACCCGGGGCAGGTTCTCGGTGATGCCGCCGCCGGTGATATGCGCGAGCGCGTGGACGCCGCCTGCCTCGATCGCCGCGAGGGCGGCGGTCACGTAGAGCCGCGTGGGCGCGAGCAGCGCCTCGCCAAGCGTGATCCCTGGGGTCCAGGGGCAGTCGGCGTCCCAGCCGAGGCCCGAGACCTCGACCAGTTTGCGCACCAGCGAGTAGCCGTTGGAATGCACCCCGTTGGAGGCGAGGCCCACAAGCACGTCGCCCTCGGCCACATCCGCCGGCAGCGTGGCGCCGCGTTCCATCGCGCCAACCGCAAAGCCCGCAAGGTCGAAATCGCCTTTCGCATACATGCCCGGCATCTCGGCCGTCTCGCCGCCGATCAGCGCGCAGCGCGACCCGACACAGCCCTCGGCGATACCCTCGACGATTCGCGCGGCCGCCTCGGTTTCGAGCTTGCCGGTGGCGAAGTAGTCGAGGAAGAACAGCGGTTCGGCCCCCTGGCAGACCAGGTCGTTGACGCACATGGCGACGAGATCGATGCCGATCGTGTCGACATTGCCGGTGTCGATGGCGATGCGCAGCTTGGTGCCGACCCCGTCGGTCGCGGCGACCAGCACCGGGTCGCGAAAGCCTGCCGCCTTGAGGTCGAACAGCGCCCCGAAGCCGCCGAGCCCCGCCATCACGCCGGGGCGGTTGGTGCGCCGGGCGGCGGGTTTGATCCGCTCGACGAGGTCGTTGCCGGCGTCGATATCCACGCCCGCGTCGGCGTAGGTCAGGCCGTTCCTTTTGTCGGTCATAGGTACCCCCGGGGTCGGTCTCGTGGTTTCTCTAAAGCGTTTCGTGAAAGACTTGAACCACCAGTTTTTGTCGAAACGCGTGAAACGTTCGGTCGGGGCGCTGCGTTTCGAGGCAACCCTTTCCCAGGGTCACCTCGAAACGTTTGAGTCTCCGCCCCGGGGCGAGACAACCATATACTGCGCCCCTGTGCGCCCCTGTGCGCCCC
>DQCI01000319.1:12812-12958 GCA_003545125.1 Paracoccaceae bacterium | reverse complement strand
ACGCCCCGCGGCGTTCCCGGGACATCGGCGCGGTGGTCTTTGTCGGTGAAGTCGCGAGACGCTTCAGGTGGGCCTGTAGCTCAATTGGTTAGAGCAGGGCGCTCATAACGCCTTGGTTGGGGGTTCGAGTCCCTCCGGGCCTACCA
>DQCI01000319.1:12390-12724 GCA_003545125.1 Paracoccaceae bacterium | reverse complement strand
CCCCTGCCCTGCAATGTCGGCGGGCTGCGCCCCTGCCCGGCGGTCGTTTTGGAGGCCGCCGTGGCATCGACCCGGAAACCGAGCCCGGCAATCCTGTGTGGAGTCGGCCTGGAGCGTCGGCTTGGGGCGGCGGCTTGCGGCAAAGGCCTGGGTCAAGGGCCTGGGGGGGCCTGGGGGGCCTGGGGCGCCCCGACGTGCCGCGCAGGCTGGCGACGGGCGCGCCTGACGCCGCGGTGCGGCACGCTGGCCGGACCAGTTGCGGCGGCGGTCGCGCGCTCTGGCGCTCGCGACGATGGAGAAAGGGTGCGCGTGGGGGCTGGCCGGGCGCCGGGCG
>DQCI01000319.1:10746-12325 GCA_003545125.1 Paracoccaceae bacterium | reverse complement strand
GAAAGTCGGCGCTGCGGCAAGAAAAAAGCCGCGTTTTCAACGCGGCCGATCACGAGCGCCCCGGCAACAGAAACCCGCGCACCCAACAAATATTGCCCGGCGCCGATCGCTTATCCGATCGCCACCGGGCTTCTTTGCCGCCTCGGGGTCGCCCCCTTGGCCACACTCGGAAGCTACCGCCGCAGTGCAGCAAAATCAATGCTGCGGTGGCGGCAATTCCCGACCGGGTCATTCTGTCGCAGGGCCNNNNTGCAGCCGCAGGGCCGATGCAGCCAGCTCAGATCACCGCCCGTCGGCCCGAGACCGTCGCCGTGGCCGCGATCTCGGCATCGGCGCGCGCGCGTAGCCGGGCGATCTCGGCCCGGGCATGTGTATCGGGCAGGCTGGCCGGCAGCTCGGCCGCGATCAGCGCGCGCGCCCGGTCGCGCGCCGCTTCCCAGGCACCGCTGCGGCCGGACTTGTCATAATCGTCGCGCCGATCGCGGCGGAACACACCCGGGCGATATTGGGTTCTGCACAGCGCAAGGGTCTGATCGGAGGCCAGGAAATGGCCGCCAACGCGGATCTGGCGGAGCTCGTCCCAGTTGAAGGCCGCCTCGGACACCTCCGGCGGCCGCACGAAGGCGCGCAGGTAGGCGGCCAGTTCGTCGTCGAGCACCGCCTGAACCGGGCAGAAGATCGTCGCCGTCTGGAGCTGGCCGACGCCGCCCAGGATGTCGGCGCCCGCGAGCGCCACCGCCTGGCCCAGCATCGCACGTTCGGCCATCGACTGGCGGTCGCTGTCGGGCGTGTCGGACCCCATCCCGTAGGTGTGGGTGAGCAGCCCGAGACTGCGCAGCACCTCGACCGCCAGCACCTTGGCCTGCAGGCTTTCCGGGCAGGCATGCAGCGCCTGGCCGGTGGCCATGTCGAGGGTAAACATCAGCGGCGTGGCAATGATCGGCAGCCCCGGGGCGAGCACGTGGCCCAGGGTGACCATGGCGAGGATCTCCGCCACCGCCGTCAGCACGTTGCCGGCCACCGAGAGCGGCGCGGTGCCGCCCGCCGACGGCAGCGCACAGGCGTGCACCGGCAGCCCGGCCCGCCCGGCCTGGATCAGCACCTCGACATCCATCACTTTGAACTCCAGCGGGGTGAAGGAACACATGATCATCGAGGCGATGGGGCGCGCATGCGTCGAGCCTGCCGCCTCGACGATCTTCACGAGGTAGTCGATGTTTTCGACATTGTAGGGCTGGAGCCAGATGTGCTTGTCGGTGTTGCAGATCAGCTCGCCGACCCCATGAATGTCGGAGGTGAGCTCGGGCACGCCGTAGGCAAAAGGGTGGGCGATGAAGCCGACCTGGTCGAGCCCGTTGGCAAGCCGTGCAATGGTGGCGACGTCACCGATGTGCATGTTGCGGAAATCCTGGGTGTCCACGTCGAGGAAGCCGTGTGCGCCGGTGCCGGTGCGCATCACGAACCCTCGGTCGGCGCGTGGCAGGGAGATGTCGCGGGCTGCCGTCTTGCCGGCGAGCAGGGCGGATTTCGGTACCGCCCCCAGCGCCTCCTCGACCAGGGCGCGCGGCAAGCGGACCCG
>DQCI01000319.1:10404-10619 GCA_003545125.1 Paracoccaceae bacterium | reverse complement strand
GAGGTGAAAGGCATCCGCCGCGTGCGGGGTTTCGGCGGCACGGTCGCGGCGGGGGCGACGAGGCATCGAGCTCTCCTGGCTGTGGCGCGTTGACGGCGAGGATGGCCGCGCGGCGGGGGAGGCGCAAGTGCCGCTTGCCAAGGGCCCCGCCCTCGGGGTTTTGTGGCCGCATGTCTTCTGCACCTCGCCTGCCCGATCCCCGGCCCGATCCCCGG
>DQCI01000319.1:8739-10371 GCA_003545125.1 Paracoccaceae bacterium | reverse complement strand
CCGGCCCCCGCCCCGGCACCGTTCAGCGTATCGCCCCCGGGATCCGCCGCATCCTCGCCCCGAACCCCTCGCCGATGACCTATTGGGGCACCAATACCTTTCTCGTCGGCACCGGAAGGGTCACGGTAATCGACCCGGGCCCGGCTTCCCCCACGCATATGCGGGCGATCCTCGACGGGCTCGACCGGGGGGAGCGGATCGACCGGATCCTGGTCAGCCACGCCCATCTCGACCATTCCCCCCTCGCCCGGCCGCTCGCCGAGGCCACCGGGGCGAAGGTCTACGCATTCGGCGGGGCGACGGCCGGGCGCAGCCCGGTGATGCAGGCGCTCGCCGCCGAGGGGTTCGCGGGCGGCGGCGAAGGCGTCGATCGGACGTTCGTGCCCGATGTGCGGCTCGCGGACGGCGAACCGGTGGATGTCGGCGACGGCATCGTGCTCGAGACACTCTGGACGCCCGGCCATTTCGCGGGGCATCTGTGTTTCGCGCTGGCCGAGGCAGCGGGCGGCGTGCCGGGCGGGGTGGTGTTCACCGGCGATCACGTGATGGGCTGGGCTTCGACCCTGATCTCGCCTCCCGACGGCGATCTCACGGCCTACCTCGGCTCGTGCACGAAGCTCGCCGCGCGGGGCGACCGGGTGTTTCTGCCGGCGCATGGCGCCGCGGTGGAGGACCCGGCGGTCCGGCTTGCCTGGCTGGTCGATCACCGGCGCACCCGGGAGGCCCAGGTGCTTTCGGCGTTGGCCAAGCGCCCTGCCAAGATCCCGGAGCTGGTCGGCGCGATCTACACCGACACCGATCCCCGCCTCCTGCCTGCCGCGACACGCAACGTATTCGCCCATCTGATCGATCTCGAGATCCGCGGGCGCATCCGCGCCCGCCCCACCCTCGCCCCCGGCGCGACCTTCGAGCGGATCGGTTGAAAAAACCCGGGAGACCCCCTTGCGCCGCTCGGCCCGTATTGCTAAATCGGCGCGCGTGTTCCGGCGTAGCTCAGCGGTAGAGCAGTTGACTGTTAATCAATTGGTCGTAGGTTCGATCCCTACCGCCGGAGCCATAAAAAGCCCTTAAGGTCAAAGCCTTGAGGGCTTTTTTGTTGCCTCGGTCTGGCTGGCGAAAAGGATTGAGGGACCACCGAGGTACCACTTTTTCTTGGCTTTCCCAGACCTCCAGGCTCTCCGCGAGCACGGATTTCAGGAGGCGGGCGGCCGCGCGTGGCGATGGAGCGCTCACCAGCAACGGCATAGGGTACCTTAGGTCATACAAGCTGACCTTCATTTCGGCGTGATGAATGAAGCCGTTGGGCTCCAGCAGCCCGTAACGTTCGCGCTTTCGGTACTGCGTCACCTGGTGCGGATTTTCGCCCAGCTCGGGCAGACATGCAGTGACCGGACTGTCGACGCCATGGGCGTCGTCGGGTGCTGCCACCAGCCCCTTTGCAGCAAGGCGCGCGAACCACGACATCCGACCACGCAAGCGCAGCACATGGGTTGAATGGAAGGGCTTCTCAGGCAGACCCCAGCCGGTGGGCAAGCTTTCCTGATGCACCTCGGTTCGCTCTCTTCGAATTTCGGCCTTTGATCGCCCGGGCGTCGGGGTAGATCTCCTTGAGCAGCGCCTCGGCGGCCGCCC
>DQCI01000319.1:5157-8598 GCA_003545125.1 Paracoccaceae bacterium | reverse complement strand
TTTCGCCTCACGGCGGCTTGTCGGCTTCGAGCCCGTTCCGCAGAGTTATGCGGCGAGACCCATGGCCGCTCTCGGAAGGTGCCGAATTGGACCCGAGGGTCGCGGCGAAGTCTCTCCCCGCCAGATGGAAAAGGCCGGGTCGATGTTGAACTGTGGGAGCTTGCCACCGCGGCGCGGATCGGGGGGGTGTTCGAAGACGACTGACGTCAGCGCCCGGCCGGCCAGACCGGGTGGTGGTCGTCGATCACGAACACATGGGCGTGGCGCATCCCTTCGTGGCGATGATGCACGGGCCGTAGCGCTTCTATCGCGCCATGGTCATGATGCAACGGATCGCCAAAGGCATGTTCGTGCTCTTCCTGCGGATGCTCGTGTTCCAGCTCCGCCGGGTCGTTCGCGGGCCAGAGCCGAAAGGCAAGGAACACGCTCAGTCCAGCGAGGAACGCCATGACCAGGAAGGTCGTCGAAAGCCCCGCCGCGGCTCCGAGCCGCCCTGCCAGTGGATAAGCAAGTAGCCAGGCGGCGTGCGAAAGGCCGAACTGCGCGGCGAACAACGCGGGTCGGTCTTCGGCATGGCAGGATCGGGTGATGAGCAACCCGGTCGGGGTCTGAACCAGCGACGCCCCCGCGCCGAGCACGACCCAGAGCGCCAGCCCCGCGCCAAGGCCCGGCCCGGTTCCGGCCAGGGCGAGGGCAAGGGTCAGCAGCACCGCGCCGGAGAGCATCACCCGGCGCGGTGGACGGCTGCCCAGCAGGCGCGGCAGCACCAGAGCCACCAACATCGAGCCTATGCCGCTGGCGGCGAAATGCAGCGCCACCATCTCGTCGCCGTAGCCCAGATCAGCCTTCACCCGAACCACGGTATTGACGATGACCATCGCCGTGGCCGCCGCCACCGCGACGTATAGCGCGAGAAGCCCGCGCAGACGCGGGGTGGCGAGGTAAATCCAGGCGCCCCGTGTCAGACGTCTTCGGAAGGGCGTTTGGGCCGCCGCCGGGTTCTGGCGCGGCAGGGTCACACTCGCCACCAATGCAGCCGAGGCCAGGAAGCCAATCGCGGTGCCGGCGAACAAGGCGTCGAAGGTCGCCACGGCCAGAACCGCCCCGGCCAGCATCGGGCCGAGGAGCGATTCGAGATCGTAGGTCAGCCGCGAATAGGACAGCGCCTGAGTATAGGCCGCTTCATCCTCGAGAATGTCCGGGATGGTGGCCTGGAAAGTGGGGGTGAAGGCCGCCGAGAAGGCTTGGAACCCGAACACCAACGCGTAGATCTGCCAGATCTCGGTGACAAAGGGCAGAGCCAGTACCAGCGCCGCCCGGGCGAGATCGAGCCCGATCAGGAAGGGCTTGCGCGGCACCCGGGCGGAGATCGCCGCCGCGACGGGAGCGAGCCCGACATAGGCCACCATTTTGAGCGCCAGCGCCGTGCCGAGCACCACGCCCGCATCGCCGCCGGCAAGTTCGAAGGCCAGCAGCCCCAGCGCGATGGTGGTAAGGCCCGATCCGAGCACCGACAGGATCTGCGCGAGCAGTAGGCGGCGATAGACTGGGTGGGAAAGGGCATTTTGCATACGGCGAGATTATTGATCGCTGATTGCGACACAATGTCCATGGTGTCGCAGCACTTGCGCCGATAGGTTCGGCGGAAACAACAAGGTCTTGGGGGGAACGTGAACGGGAAGGCGTTGATGCGGCTGATTTTGGCCCTGACGATTCTCGTCAGCGTATTTCTGCGTCCGCCCGGCACCATGCTGGTGGTCGATGGGGACACGGTCGCCTACGAGCTTTGCACCGCCGACGGGATCGCGAGCGTCACCGTTGCGTTGGATGGCGACGCAAAGGAAACCCTCGATCTCGGGTGCGAATTCTTTGCTGCCCAGATCGCCGCCCTGCCGTTCGCGCTGCCCGATGTGGCGCCGACCGAGGCCATTGTGACCTGGCTTGCGGCCCCCGCCGCGCCGCAGATCCACGCCGGTCAGACGGGCTGGCGCAATTACTCCCCCCGCGCGCCCCCCCTGGTGAGCTGACTTCGACCGACATCCGAAATCACCTCTCGAAGGACAATACAGATGAATCTCCTGAACAAGGCCGCGCACGTCGCGGTGGCCGCCACGCTTGCCTTGCCGCTGGCGCTCGCCCCTGCGCAGGCCGAAACCACGCTCACCGTTGCCGTCAAGCGTGACCGGTATTCGGTCGCCGAAGACAAATTCACCTTCACCACACGCCGCCCGGCGGCGCAGATCGTCGAAACCGGGGTGAAGCCCGACGAGAATTTCCTGCCCAGCCCGCTGCTTTTCGAGAGCTGGGACTACGCCGATGGGATCTACACCGTGACCCTGCGCCAGGGTGTCGCCTTCTCCGATGGCACGGTGTTCGACGCCGACAGTGCCATCGCCTCGCTGAAACTCTACGACCAGGGCAAGTCCGATTTCCTCCAGATCGACCAAGAGAGCTTTGAGAAACTGGGCGACTACCAGATCAGCTTTGCTTCTGAGAAAGGCTCAGCGCTGGTGATCGAAAACATGACCCACCGGGCTACTTCGTTGTTCGGCCCCTCCGAGGACCGCGCGGTCAACCCGGTCGGCACCGGCCCCTATCTGCTCGACAGCTACGAACCCAAGCAACAGATCACCGTTGTGCGCAACCCCGATTACTGGGGCGATGCCCCTAGCGTCGACCGCCTTACCTTCCGCTTCATCGGCGACGACAACGCCCGGATGCTGGCGCTTCAGAACGGTGAGATCGATGTGATCGGCGAGGTCAGCCCGCAGATGATGCTGTCGATGCCGCAGGACGGCTCGGTGGTGCTGCACGAAAGCCGCCCGATCCGGTACGTGGCGCTTCTGGCGAACCTCAACGGGGCCGCGCCCTTCGACATCATCCAGGACGACAAGGTGCGCGAGGCGCTTGCCTGGGCGATCGACCGCGAGACCATCGCCGGAGTTCTGTTCGACGGCCGTGGCGTACCCGCCAAGGGCATTCTGCCGGGCTGGATGTTCAACCTCGGCGAGGATCACACCGACGGCTTCGGGTTCGACCCGGAGAAGGCGGGTGCCATGCTTGACGACGCCGGCTGGACCATGGGCGCGGACGGGGTGCGCGAGAAGGACGGGCGCAAGCTGACGCTGCGGCTCGTGGCAGCCTATCCCAACGTCTCGACGGTGAAGCCGATGCCCGAGATGCTCGACCAGATGTTCGCCGCCGTCGGCATCGACATCGACCTGGTCGAAGTCGACGACAGCGGGGTCTACGGCTCGACCTATCTCGATACCGGCGAGGCCGATCTCTACATGGAGTTCGCGTCGAACAACAATACCGACCCGACCTACCTGCTCTACAACCTGTTCACCTCGGTAACAGCATGGGGTGGCTACAAGTTCACCGCGCCGGGGCCGCATGTCGACGAGTTGCTGCTCAAAGCGCGGAAAGCGCAAAGCCGTG
>DQCI01000319.1:770-5097 GCA_003545125.1 Paracoccaceae bacterium | reverse complement strand
CCGCTCACACAGACGGCGGAGCTCCCGCGCGGGGCTTCGCCAATTCGGAGCGTCGACCATGCTGCGCTACATCCTCGTCCGGCTTGCAACCGCCATCCCGACGCTGCTCGGCATGTCTCTTGTCGCGTTCCTGATCGTAGCGCTGGCGCCGGGCGATCCAGTCATGATGGAGCTTCGTGCAATGGGCATCGTGCCCGAGCCCGAAGACATCGCCGCATTGCGCGCCGAGTTCGGTCTCGACAAGGCCTTGCTCCAACGCTACGCCGACTGGCTCTGGCGCGCGCTGCACTTCGAGTTCGGCACCTCGGTGGCCACCGGCCGTCCGGTGATGGCCGAGATCGCCCTTCACCTGCCCGCCACCCTGGCGCTGGCCGCGAGCGCGCTGATCGGGGCCATCGCCATCTCCCTGACGCTGGGCAGCCTCGCTGCCGTCGCCGGCCGCTACACCGGTGCGGGTCTGCGTGGCCTCACCATCCTGCTGGTCTCGGTGCCGTCGTTCTGGCTCGCCCTCCTGCTGATCTATATCTTCGTGCTGCGGCTCGGCTGGGCAAGGTTGGTCGGAGACGGGTCGCTCACCGACCTCGTGCTCCCCGCCATCACCCTCAGCCTCGCCGCGGGCGCCGCGCTGGGGCGGATGGTCTACGAGCGCATCCGCGCCGAGATGAGCGAAGACCACGTGCGCCTCGCCATCGCCAAGGGACTCGGGCCGCTGCAAATCCTCACCGGCCATATCGCGCCGCGCATCGCCGGTCCGCTCGCAACGGCCTGGGCCAACGCTTTCGGCGGGCTTCTGGGCGGCGCAGTGATCGTCGAGAGCATCTTCGGCTGGCCCGGTCTCGGTCAACTCATCCTGCAAGCCATCGCCCAACGCGATTTCCCGGTGATCCAGGCCTATCTCGTACTCATGGGACTGATCTTTTTCGCCACCAGCCTGGCCGCCGATCTCGCGGTGATCCTGTCCGACCCGCAATTGCGCCGGAGGCTCGGCGATGAGTGATCGTGGCTCGCGTATCCCGGGGCCGCGTCTGATCCCGCGTCGCCTGAAGCTGGCGGACCCGGGCCGGTGGCCGATCGGCTTCGCGCTTGGGGTCGTCCTTCTCGCGGGGTTCGGCCTGCTCGCCCTCGCGCCCATTGTGTTCGACCTGCCGGCCCCGGACGAGATGGATCTTCTCGCGCGCCTCACCGGCCCCTCTGCCGCCCATCCCTTCGGCACCGACCACCTCGGCCGTGACGTGCTTGCCCGGCTGATCGGCGCGGTGCCGGTCTCGCTCGGCGCCGCGCTCGCCGCGATGGCGGCGATTCTCGCCATTTCGCTGCCCTGGGGCGTGGTCGCCGGGCTCGCGGGCGGTCGGGTCGACGCGGTGATGATGCGCCTCGCCGACATCATCATGGCCTTCCCGATGCTGGTGCTGGCGCTCGCCGTCATCGGTTTCATGGGCGCCTCGCTCGAAGCCTCGATCCTCGGCGTTGCAGCGGCCTGGTGGCCCTCCAACGCAAGGCTCGTGCGCGCCCTCGTGCTCTCGGCCAGCCACCGCGATTTTGTCCGCGCGGCCCATCTTGCCGGAGCCTCACGGATACGCGTGGTGCTCCGGCATGTCCTGCCGCAGGTCCTGCCGTCGCTTGCCGTCATCATTTCGCTCGAGACCGCCTCCGTTCTGCTTGCGCTTTCGTCGCTCAGCTTTCTCGGCATCGGCGCCCAGCCTCCGACACCGGAATGGGGCGCGATGCTGAACGAGGCCCGTCCCTTCTTTGCCCAGGCCCCGCATATGTTGATCGTCCCGGGGCTCGCGGTGACGCTCGCGGTGCTGGCCTTCAATCTCGTCGGCGAAGGCATGCGGTCGCTGCTCGACAAACGGGAGCCCTACAGATGGTAGACGCTTTGCAGGTCAGCGACCTCACCGTCGCCGTCCCCGGTGCGCCGCCGCTTCTGGACAGGCTCGGGTTCCGCATCCGCCCTGGCGAGCGGGTCGGTCTCGTCGGTGCCAGCGGCTGCGGCAAATCGCTGACCGCCGCCGCGCTGACCGGCCTGTTGCGCCCGCCGCTCGGAATCATCGGCGGGGTGATCCGGATCGACGGGCAGGAGGTCCACGATGCCGCGCCCAAAGCATGGCGCCAGTTGCGCGGGCGCGGTATCTTCCAAATCTTCCAGAGCCCCGGCACCGCGCTCACGCCCGCCCGCCGGATCCGTGCACAGCTCGCCGAGGCGGCCGGGATCGCCGGTTCCACGCAGCGCCGCGCGGTCGCCCATGCACTCGAAGCCGTGGCGCTTGACGCCCACGTGGCCGACTGTTTCCCCTATCAGCTGTCGGGCGGTATGAAGCAGCGCGTGCTGATCGCCATGGCCCTGATCCTGCGCCCGCGGATCCTGATCGCCGACGAGCCCACAACCGGGCTCGACGTTCTCACCGAGCGGGACATCCTCGCCGCGCTGGGGACGATGGCCGACGAGACCGGCGCCGCGCTCCTGTTCATCAGCCACGATCTGCGCGCGGTCGCCGAGGTGGCCAACCGCACCTTGGTCATGGCGCACGGTACGGTGGTGGAAGACGCTCCGATCGCCGATCTGGCCCGGTCGAGCGCCCCGGCGGCGCGCCAGCTCGCGGAGGCGGCGCGGGCGCTGCAAACGGCATGTTGACGGCGCGCGGGTTGTCAAAGCGCTTTCATGGGCGCGACGTGCTCCGCGGCATCGATCTGACCATCGCCCCCGGTGAGGTGGTCGGGCTGATCGGCCATTCCGGCGCGGGAAAGTCGACCCTCGCGCGTTGCCTCGTCGGGTTGGAGCGAGCCGAGGCCGGTGAGATCACTCTCGCTGGTGAAAAGGTCGTGCCGGGAAAGGGGAATACGCGCCAACGTATCCAATACCTCTGGCAGGATCCGACCCAGTCCCTGAGCCCGTTTCTGACAGCGACCGGCGCGATCATGGAAACCCTTGCCGGGTTCGACATCGGGCCTCGCGCCGGGAGGCTCGCCCGCGCAGCATCGCTGCTCGAAACGCTTGGTCTACCGCGCGCGCTGCACGACCGTCGGCCGCATTCGCTGTCGGGCGGACAATGCCAACGCGTGGCGCTCGCCCGCGCCCTCGCCGCCGCCCCCCAGGTGCTTATCCTCGACGAACCGCTGTCGTCTCTCGATCTGGCGACTCAGGTGAGCACCATCGGGCTCCTGCGCGAGGTCCACGCCGACACCGGCCTCGCCATGCTGATCGTCAGCCACGACCTCGCGCCGCTGCGCCAACTCGCCGACAGGATCCTCGTACTCGATGCGTCCCGGGTCGTCGAAGACCTTGCGATGGTGGACCTCGCCTGCAAAGCAAAACACCCCTTGGCGCGCGCCTACGCCGCGACGCTCTGACGCGTCGTCGCAAGGAGTCACTGCCCCAGTCGGCGAACGGGCATCTTGTTCGGATCGGGAAACCGCCGTCAAACACCAACGTGGATTGCGAAAAAAACACTGGATTGCGCGCGTCGATCGGCAGCTTCGTCCGCCCTGCCGTCATCGCACCCCGAAAAGTCGAACTCGCCCTCGATCGGGAGCGCATCACCCACGAGGCCGACCCGATCGGGTTTCTGAGCGCCGTGATGAAGGGCATGCCCGTCGAGGAGCTCGACTGGGAGGGTGAGCTGATCGGCTACGCACGGCCGGCCATGGACCATCGCATCGCCGCTGCCCGCGAGATCTTGAAGAAAATCGTCCCGGACCTGAAGGCCGTCGACGTCACCGCGGCCGAGGGTGCTGGCATCACGTTCACGTTCGAAAGCCCGATCCCGCTTCCGAACAGCCAGCCCACGAACCAGCTGACACTCCCCGCCGGGGCGGCCGCCGACCGGCTCGCCGGCGTGCTCCGGCACCAGATCGAGGACGCGATAGTCGAGGACGAGGACGAAATGTAGGTACAGCCACCCCGCGAAACACACGCCCGAGCAGGTGCTGCAGGTCAAGCCCATGCTCAGCAGCGCCAAGCGCACCCCCACCGGCCGGCTCGGCCAAGGCGAGGGCGCCCGGATAACCCGCGAGACGGGCGTATCGAGGTACTTGATCAACATGATCTCCAACAGGACCTACTGGGCCACGCTTCAGGAGCCCGCAGAGTGAGCATGGCGATCTCGATAGCCTACGCGCCGGGCTCGTGGCAGCACGCCGTGCAGCAGGCGATGCAGGGGCACCGCTACACGGTGGTTATCGCTCACCGGAGGTCCGGCAAGACCGTCCTCTCGGTCGCCACCCTGATCTCGGCGGCGATCGCCGCCCATAACGGCCGCTTCGCCTACGTGGCGCCCTCGATCAAGCAGGCGCGCAGCATCACCTGGAACCTGTTCAAGGAGCTGAC
>DQCI01000319.1:0-673 GCA_003545125.1 Paracoccaceae bacterium | reverse complement strand
GTCGTTCTCGACGAGCTGGCCCTGTTTCCGCCCGACGCTTTCGGCAGGTCGATCCGGCCGACCCTGTCGGACCGCAACGGCTGGGCGCTGATCATCGGCACCCCCGCGGGCCTCGACCTCCTGCACGCGTTCTACCAGCGCGGCCAGAATCCTTCCTACCCAGACTGGTGGAGCAGGCTTTTCCCCGCCAGCGAGACAGGCGTGCTCAGCCGCGAGGAGCTCGACAGCGTCACCGTGGGAGTACAGAGACCTCGCCTCGAACCCCGCTCGCGCTGACGGGGACGACTATGACCCCCTCGAGCGCTTTTGAGAATAAACATCGGTCAACCGAGAATTAGGTTCGAACTGGAAGATGGGTTGATCCGATCGGAACTCCTGCTCTTGTCGTCCCACCACTACAAGAACTCCGGGTAGCACGAACGATTGCGACGCCGGCAACGACATCACCGAAAAGTCGCCACCGAGCAATCGGTCTGGAACGCCCCAAGAAGCACCGATACGACCTGCTGATCTCGTTGCAGTGGAGGCCCCGAGAAGTAGGAGACTTGGCATGCGTCGTGTACACTCCCAGTCGGTAGACTACCCCGCTCATTGCCAAATGATAGAGAATGCCACATGACCACTACCGTCGCCTCGCTGTTCAGCTTTTTGTCTGTGAACGGCGGAGCAATAC
>DQCI01000069.1:11439-28006 GCA_003545125.1 Paracoccaceae bacterium | reverse complement strand
GCATCGCGCGCGGTTGCAGGCGACCCTGGTCCATCATGCCCGGATGCTGGCGACCCTCGAGCGCACCCTTGCCGCGTTGAAAGGCGAGGCAGTCATGACGCTTGAACGGCTCTACGAGCCTTTTGCCGCCGAAACCCAGGCCGGTCATGAAGCCTGGTTGGTCGAGGCCTATGGGCCAGAGATGGCGCGGCCGATTGCCACCTCGAAAGCGGCCCTCCCCGCGACCCCTGCGGGCATGTCAGAGCGACTGGACGCTCTGCCCGAGATCGAGGCCGCGCTGGTCGCGGCCTTCGAGGCGGGTAGTGATCCCGGCAACGCCGATCTCGCTGCGCACCGGGCCTGGGTCAGCGAGATGTGGGGCCGGCCTTGCACGCCAGAGGCGCATGCGGGGCTCGCGGATCTCTACTTCAGCCACCCCGACTTCATCGCCCGCTACGAGGCGCTTGCGCCCGGGTTCAGCCAGTGGTTGACGGCGGCCACGAAAGCGGCAGCGGGTTAGGTGCTGGTCGCCTGCGGGATCAGACGCGATGGGGCGGGGGCCTTGGCACTGCCGGGGCCTTCGCCCGCCGTCGCCCGCCGATCCCGGCCTGTGCGCAGGGGACGCGGTTTCGAAACCGCGTGACAAGCCGCTTCGAAGCGGCTTTTTGCCCGTCATTCCTAGGTTCGCCCGGGCGAAGAGGCAGTTAGCGGTAACGTCAGCAATACCAATAACTTAACACCCTGTCCGAGTTCGCCCACCCACTTGCCAACTGGCGCACCCGTGTCGAAACACGCTTGGGCGGCTGTAGACAGCCTCCACCATCGGTAGCGCGGCCCGTTTCGTCTGTCTCAGGTCGCCTTGGCTTCGAAGCTCGTGCGGTAGATCTCGGAGAGCTCCGAAAGCGGCGCCTCGGCGGTCCCGAGCTTCACGCTGTCGCCGGTAAACCGGCCCACGGTCTCGACCGGGACGCCCCAGCGCCCCGCCTCGACCATCAGCGCCTCGGCTTCGTCGAAATTGCAGGCGATGAGGTAACGCGCCTGGTCCTCACCGAAGAGGGTGGCGGTGTCGCCCGCGTCGATCTGCACGCCGACGCCGGCCGCGTCGGCCATCTCGAACGCGGCCAATGCGAGCCCGCCGTCGGAGAGATCGGTGCAGGCCTTGATGTAGGCACGGGTGGCACGGATGTAATCGCCCGCCAGTTTCTCGGCGGCGAGGTCGACGCGCGGTGCGTCGCCGTCTTCGCGGTTGAACACCTCTGCGAGCAGGGCCGACTGGCCGAGGTGGCCTTTGGTTTCACCCACCAGCAGCGCGACGTGACCTTCACGCGCGGTGCCGGCGATGAGGTCGGTTTCAAGATCGGCGATCAGCCCGACCGCACCGATGGTCGGTGTCGGCAAGATCCCCTCGCCATCGGTCTCATTGTAAAGCGAGACGTTACCGGAGACGATCGGCATGTCGAGCGCGGCCACGGCCTGGCCGATGCCTTTGATCGCGCCGACGAACTGGCCCATGATCTCGGGCTTTTCGGGGTTGCCGAAATTGAGGTTGTCGGTGGTGGCGAGCGGTGTCGCCCCGACGGCGGTGAGGTTGCGATACGCCTCCGCCACCGCCTGTTTGCCGCCCTCGACCGGGTTGGCCTTGACGTAGCGCGGTGTCACGTCGGAGGTGAAGGCGATGGCCTTCATCGTGCCATGCACCCGGACCACGCCCGCGCCCAGCCCCGGCGCGCGCACCGTGTCGGCCATGACCTGGTGGTCGTATTGCTCATAGACCCAGTGTTTCGAGGCGTAGTTGGGCGATCCGATCAACGCCTTGAGCGCGTCGATGGGGTCGACTTGCGCCACCTCCTCGACCGGGTCGGCGGGGGCGGTCTGTTCCCAGGGCCGGTCGTATTCCGGCGCCTCGCCCGACAGCGCGCGCAGTGGAAGATCTGCCATGCAGATCCCTTGGTGCATGATGACGAAACGGTCCTCGGGCAGGGTCTCGCCGACGATCGCGAAATCGAGGTCCCATTTCTCGAACACGGCGCGGGCCTCGGCCTCCTTCGAGGGTTCGAGCACCATCAGCATGCGCTCCTGGCTTTCGGACAGCATCATCTCATAGGCCGTCATATGGTCTTCGCGTTGCGGCACCCGGTCGAGGTCGAGCTGGATGCCGAGCCGGCCCTTGTCGCCCATCTCGACGGCCGAGCAGGTGAGCCCGGCGGCGCCCATGTCCTGGATCGAGATTACCGCACCCGTCTGCATCAGCTCGAGGGTCGCCTCCATCAGCCGCTTCTCGGTGAACGGGTCGCCCACCTGCACGGTCGGGCGTTTCTCCTCGATCGTGTCGTCGAACTCGGCCGACGCCATCGTGGCGCCGCCGACCCCGTCGCGCCCGGTCTTGGCGCCGAGATAGACCACCGGCATGCCGACCCCGGAGGCTGCGGAATAGAAGATGCTGTCGGTCTCAGCGAGCCCGGCGGCGAAAGCGTTGACCAGGCAATTGCCGTTGTAGGCCGGGTGGAAGCGGACTTCGCCGCCGACATTCGGCACGCCGAAGCAGTTGCCGTAGCCGCCGACCCCCTCGACGACCCCGTGCACGAGGCGCTTGGTCTTCGGGTGGTCGACCGCGCCAAAACTGAGCGAGTTCATCGCCGCGATGGGCCTGGCACCCATGGTAAAGACATCGCGCAGGATCCCGCCCACCCCCGTCGCCGCGCCCTGGTAGGGCTCGATATAGGACGGGTGGTTGTGGCTCTCCATCTTGAACACCAGCGCCTGGCCGTCGCCGATATCGACGATGCCTGCGTTCTCTCCCGGCCCGCAGATCACCTGTGGGCCCTCGGTCGGCAGGGTGCGCAGCCATTTCTTCGATGACTTGTAGGAGCAATGCTCGTTCCACATCGCCGAGAAGATCCCAAGCTCGGTGAAGTTCGGCGCGCGGTTCAGGATCCGCAGGATATTGGCGTATTCGTCCCGGCTGATCCCGTGCGCGGCGATGATCTCGTCGGTGATCTCTGGGTCCTGGGGCAGGGCGTCCTGGGGCAGAGGGTCCTGGGTCACGGAATCCTGGGTCACGGGGTGTCTCCCTCGGGCAGCTGTCATGGCGTTGTCATAGGTCAAGCGGCGCGGAGGGGGAAGGGGATTGAGGGCGGATTGCGGGGGGGCGAGGGGGTGGATACACCTGCAAACATGCCGGCCCCGACAAAACTTCGGCCGTGTGACCGGGCGACGCGTTGCCACGGCGGTCGGGAGAGCGGCGCGGCAAGGATTGCGGCAGCGTTTCCCCCAAGAGACTGGCGCGCAACACCTTCCCCGGAGTGCCGCCGCCCCGCCCGGCGCGGGGGTCGCTCGGGAGACTGGCCCGGGGGCAGCCGCCCTTGTCCCGGCCTACGGGGCGAGCGTGACCGCGAAGGCTTGATGGCCCCGTTTTTGCAAACGCATCGCCCCTTGAGCCATAGACCCGGCGGCCCAATATTCGTCTGGGCCGGTCACCTCCACGGTGAAGGGATCGGACCAGTTCAGGGTCAAGATTCCGGCGTCCACACTGCCGATATGCCGGTTGCTCGCGAGACCCCGGCGCGCGCCGGGGCGGGTTCCATATAGAAAGACCCATTCGGAAGTGTTGACCCCTTGGCCGATGCGTTCATGACGGGCAAAAAGACACGGGTCCCCGTCTGAATGATAACTTGTCCGCTGCCAGACCGCGGTCTGCCGGGACAGGTTTTGCTACGTGCGCTCAATCCGCGATGCCGATACGGCGCCCACCGCAAAGGCTGCCGCCAGGAATACGGCCCGTTTTCCTCGGTCGGAGATCACAATCCCGAAGGCACCCGGCTAGGGGCGGGCGGCCTTTCCTGGCGCACCGTCGGACGAGGTTTTTTCAGATACCATATGCTGGTCTCCTGAGCGGGATCGTCATCGCACGGAGGGAGAAAAAAAAGACCGGGCATAAGCCCGGTCTAAGTCCAACAGGGAGGTGAAACAGATCAAAGATCAGTCAATGACCCGCTTCACCGCCCATTTAGTAGGCGGAGACCTGTATGACAAGTGAAAATGCTGCAATGCAGCTATGCTTCGTATGCATGACTTCGGATGTGTGACTATTTCGCCGGGCAACGGGCCGCGGCCGGACCGGGCGCGGTGGGGTCAATTGCCGGCGCGGCGGCGGTAGTCATGGATTTCCTGAACCACGAAATCGCGGAAGGCGGAGACGCGCTTGGAGTGCCTGAGTTCTTCCGGATAGGCGAGGAACACGGGGATCTCGTTCGATTCCAGATCCGGCAGAACCCGTTCGAGCTCAGGGAAATCATGCACCACGTAATCGGGCAACACGCCGATGCCGAGCCCGTTCAGCACCGCCTGCAAGCCGCCGAAGTAGTTGTTGACGGTGAGCAGCGAGCGCGGGTTGTGGTTGAGGAGGTCCTGCACGAAGGAGGCGCCGGCGCTGACCTGCTGCGACGTGGTGTTCATGCAGATGAGCCGGTGGTGATGCAGATCGTCGGCCACGGCCGGGCGGCCGTGGGCCTCAAGATAGGCCGGCATGGCATAGAGCCGCATGTTGACAGCCATCAACCGTTTGCGCACGAGATCGGCCTGGCTCGGCTCCTTCATTCGGATCGCCACGTCGGCCTCGCGCATCGGCAGGTCGAGCACGCGCTCTTCCAGCATCAGATCGATCTGGAGGTCGGGGTATTGCTCGTAGAGCTTGGGCAGGCGCGGCGCGAGCCAGAGCGAGCCGTAGCCGGTGGTGGTGGTCACCCTGAGGATCCCGAAGACCTCTTCGTTCGAATCACGGATCCGCGCGACAGCCGCTTCGAGGCGCTGGCTCATCGACCGGGTGGCATCGAACAGGAGCTCGCCCTGCTCGGTCAGGATGAGCCCGCGGGCGTGGCGGTGAAACAGCGTCGCATCGAGGCTTTCTTCGAGCGCGCGGATCTGCCGGGACACGGCCGACTGGCTGAGATTCAGCGTATCCCCGGCATGAGTCAGGCTGCCGGCATCGGCGACCGCGTGAAAAATCCTGAGTTTGTCCCAATCCATCGCGCGACTTCGACCTTGTTTGCGTAAACAGGGGTATACCAAGCCGACGTAAAGGTCATGTCAAAAGCCGCTCCGTCGGCAACGTAGTTGTGCGATTGCGGGTTCGCCGTTGGCGCGCTCATGTGTTGGCGGCGGATGGCGGGTTGCGTCACGGACCTGTCAGACATCCGTGGCACGCCCCCCGGGGAAACGCAGGCAAGTCATGTCGACGGCGCGAATCGCCGACGATATCTCCTGCGCGAACGGGGCCCCGCGATCGCGCAGCCCGTTGGTGCGCGCGCTCGCAGACCTCCCCGGGCGCCCGGCGTTGATCCGGCGCGCCGGCAGCGATGATGCGAGGTCGCGCGGGGACGATTACCGGGACGTGACGGACCAGCTGACGAGATCCGGTTGGATCTCGTCAGCGGGTCGTGGGCCGATAGTGCGCGCGCGGGGGCCCCGGGTGTAGATCGCCAACCACCCGGTCGGCATGCGTCCGGGTTGATGATCGGGCACATCCTGTCCAAGGGCGGTGGAGATGTCCGCATCCCGGCCCATCCGGTGTGTTGTCGTTCCCGGGACCTCAAGCGGCTGATGCCGCCGACCGACGTCTCGGCGGCAGCTCAGGTCGCGTGTGCCAAAACCGGGTCACGCCAGATGGCGCTCGAATACGCGCGGTTGGACGGTGACATCCCTGTGTTTCGGAGCGGTTCGGTCCGGGTCCCCTCCCAGCCGTTCGGCAAACCACTGGACCCGGCCTGGCGGCTGTTCGTCGCACCGATGGCGGCCCGTTGCGCCGCCACCTTGGTGCCGGTGTCCGTCGAAAGTGCGCATCCCCGGCGGTCCACCCCGCGCGCCACATGGGCTGACCGCCGCGGATGGGGCCGCTGCTCAAGAAATTCCGCGCCCGCACCGAGCGTCTCCTGCGCGCCAAATACAGCTCGGTTCACCGGGGCGCTCCTGGACAACCCGTGTGAATGCGGATTTGTTCTCTTGCCCGATCCGGTCGCGCGCCAGGCGACGGGCCAGGCGACGGGGCACGCGACGGGGCACGCGCTCGAAGAGAACCACCGCCAGGGCTTTGGGTGCCCAAAGGGTGAGCCGTGCGGTGGAAGCCGCTTCGAAGCGGCTTCGCACGCGGTTTCGAAACCGCGTCTTCCCGACCTCTAGCCATCCTTTCCCAATCGTCGTAAACCCGGACCAATACTGCGGGAGGACTGCAATGGCGGTCGGGATATTCGACAGCGGGCTTGGCGGGCTCACGGTGCTGGACGCGGTGGCGGGCCAGCTGCCGGAGGTGCCGTTCGTCTATTTCGGCGACAACAAGCACGCGCCCTACGGCGTGCGCGACGCCGACGACGTCTATGCGCTCACCACCGCCGCCGTCGAACGTTTGTGGGACGAGGGCTGCGACCTGGTGATCCTCGCCTGCAACACCGCCTCTGCCGCCGCGCTTCGGCGGATGCAGGAAAGCTGGCTGCCCCCCGACAAGCGGGTGCTCGGGGTCTTCGTGCCCCTCATTGAAGCGCTGACCGAGCGCACCTGGGGTGACAACAGCCCGCCGCGCGAGGTCGATGTGAACCACGTGGCGCTGTTTGCCACGCCCGCCACCGTCGCCAGCCGCGCTTTCCAGCGCGAGCTTGCCTTTCGCGCCATTGGTGTCGATGTCGAAGCGCAGGCCTGCGGCGGCGTTGTCGATGCGATCGAAGACGGCGATATGATCCTGGCCGAAGCGCTGGTGCGCTCGCATGTGGACGCGTTGAAGCGCAAGATGCCCATTCCCGAGGCCGCGATTCTCGGCTGCACCCATTACCCGCTGATGGAAGCGATTTTTGAGGATGCGCTGGGGCCGGGGGTCAAGGTCTACAGCCAGGCCGGCCTCGTTGCCGAAAGCCTTGCCGACTATCTCACCCGCCACCCGAACATGGCGGGCGCCGGCACGGTCTCGAGGTTCCTCACCACCGGCGATCCGGCCTGGGTCAGCACCAGGGCGACGCAATTTCTGCGACGCGAGATCAGGTTCGACGCGGCCTGAGCGCGTCCCGGCGCCTGCAGACGGCGCGTGCCGGTGGATTGTACGGGTCGATACCGGACCCATATCTTGAAGCGACAAACACGAGAGGTCTTGCATGACCCACAAAATCGCCATCCTGGGGGCGTCCGGCTATACCGGTGCCGAACTTGTTCGGATCATCGCGACCCATCCGTCGATGGAGATCGTCGCCCTGTCCGCTGGCCGAAAGGCGGGGATGGAGATGGGTGCGGTTTATCCGCAGCTGCGCCATCTGGACCTGCCGACCCTCGTGACGATGGAAGAGATCGACTTCACAGGGGTGGACCTGGTGTTCGCGGCGCTTCCGCATGGGCTCAGCCAGGCGCTGGTGCGGGACTTGCCCCAGAGCGTCAAGGTGGTTGATCTGGGAGCCGATTTCCGGCTGCGCGACCCGGCGGCCTACGAGACATGGTATGGGGCTGCGCATGTGGCGGTGGAGCTTCAGAAACAGGCGGTCTACGGCCTCACCGAATTCTACCGTGACGAGATCCGGGGCGCGCGCCTCGTCGCTGGCACCGGTTGCAACGCGGCGACGGTGCAATACGCGCTGAGGCCGCTTGTTTCGGCCGGGCTCATCGATCTCGACCGGATCATCTGCGATCTGAAGAACGGAATCTCCGGGGCAGGGCGGTCGCTCAAGGAAAACATGCTGTTCGCCGAGCGCGCGACCAATGTCGAAGGCTATGCGCAGGGCGGCAAGCACCGGCACATGGGCGAGTTCGACCAGGAGTTCTCGGCGCTCGCCGGGCGACCCGTCGAGATCATTTTCACGCCGCACCTCGTGCCCGCAAGCCGGGGCATCCTTGCCGATTGCTATGTCGAGGGCGATCCGGGCGCGATCCACGCCGCGCTCGCGCGGCGATACGCCGATGAACCTTTTGTGACCGTGTTGCCCTTTGGCCAGGCGCCGGGGATGGGGCATGTTACCGCGTCCAACCAGTGCCATATCGGTGTTATCGGTGACCGTAAGAAGAACCGGGCACTCGTCGTCTCGACTCTCGACAACCTGACCAAGGGGTCGTCGGGACAGGCCGTGCAGAATGCGAACCTTATGCTTGGAGAAGCGGAAACCGCGGGGCTGATGCTCGCGCCGGTGTTCCCCTGAGACAAACCGGGGCGGGACAGGTCATGCACCGGTCGCCCAAGAGATTTAGGAGGATGTGACATGGCCGGGATGAAGGGTCTCAAGAAACAACGCCGTATCCAGATCGTCGTGATGGCCTTCGTGGCGCTGGCGTTGTCCGTCGGGCTGATCGGATACGCCTTCAGAGACGGGATCAACTATTTCCGGGCGCCGACCCAGGTGATGGAAGAACCACCGGCGGAAGGTGAGATCTTCCGGCTCGGAGGGCTCGTGGAAGACGGCACACTGGTGCGCGGCGAGGGCGAGACGGTGACATTCGACGTCACCGACGGCGCCTATTCGGTGCCGGTGACCTTCACCGGCATCCTGCCCGATCTTTTTACCGAGAATTCCGGCATGATCGGGACCGGGACCTATGTCGACGGCGTGTTCGTGGCGTCCGAGATCCTCGCCAAGCATGACGAGAGCTATATGCCGAAAGAGGTGATGGACGCGTTGAAGGACACCGGAGTCTACGTCGATCCGGAAGACGCCGAGCCGGGGTCGTGAGCAACTAGCGCAGCGAAATCCGTTGCGGATTTCGTGACAAAATCCGCGGCGGATTTTGTTCCGGTTTCCGCATCGGAAACCGCGCCCGTTGCGACCCGGGCGCGTTTGAGCACCCTCTCGCGCAGCCGGTGAGCTTGGCCGCGCGCTGTCTTTCACCCTTTTTAAACGAATTCCCCGAGCCTGCCCCTCGCAACAAAGAGAGGGCAGGCCCATGCTTTCCGTCGAGCAGATTGCAGACGAGATCGTCGCCCGTGAGGGCGGCTACGTGAACGACCCGGACGATCCCGGGGGTGCTACCAACTTCGGTGTCACCATCCACACGATGCGGCGCCTGGGGTTGGATCTCGACGGCGACGGGCAGGTGACGGCAGAAGACGTCCGCCGGCTCAGCCGCGCCCAGGCGCGTTCGATCTTCGTGAAGCACTATTTCGACGGCCCCGGGATCGCGACCCTGCCGGAGGCGCTGCAGCCGTCGGTCTTCGACATGCACGTGAATTCGGGCGCCAATGCCGTGCGCCTCCTGCAAAGGCTCCTCAACCGGATGGGGCACGCGTTGAGTGTCGATGGAGTCATCGGTCCGCTGACGGCGGCCGCGGCTGAGGCTGCGGCGCGTGCCGCGCCGGGCTACATCACCGACGCTTATGGGATCGAGCGGCGCAACTACTACTACCGAATCGCCGACGGCCGGCCCGCGAGCCGCAAATACGCCCGCCGGCGCGATGGCGGCAAGGGCGGCTGGATCCGGCGCGCCGAGGAATTCATCAGTCCGAAATACCACCTCACCGAGGCCGAGCACCGCGCGCGAGTGGCGAAATGGGGGTAGTCGGGACGCTGACCGGCGCGCTGTTTGGAAATGGCGCCAACCTCATCAAGGACACGGCCGAAGTGTTCATGGAGAACACCGAAGCCGCCGCCGAGCGCGAGGCCGTCTGGCGGGCGGCGGCGCTGTCACAATTCGCCACCGAGTTCACACGGCCCCGTCGCGGGTGGTTCGACCGGATCATGGACGGGATCAATCGTCTGCCGCGGCCCGCGCTCGCCATCGGCACGCTCGGGCTCTTCGTTGCGGCGATGGTGAACCCGGTCTGGTTTGCCGCCCGGATGCAGGGCATCCAGCTTGTGCCGGAGCCGCTGTGGTGGCTGATGGGAGCGATCGTAAGCTTCTATTTCGGCGCCCGGAGCCAGTCAAAGGGGCAGGAGTTTCAGCGCTCGCTCGCCGAGACCATGGGACGTACGGGTGCCGTGGTCAGAAATGTCGAGGCGCTGGAAGCGCTGGGGGCGGGCTCTGCGGCGGCGAAACCGGGGGCCGAGGACGACAATCCGGCGCTCGCGGCCTGGCGGGCCGGCCCATGAGTGGCGACTTCCTCGTTTCGCTCCTGGCCGAGCACGGCCCCTGGGTAGTGCTTGTCTTCTACCTGCTCTGGCGGGATCTGCAGAAGGACCAGGCGACGCGCGCCGTGCTCGACAAGAACAGCCTGATCCTCACCCAGATCACCACGATCATCCAGGAGCGGCTGCCGCGCGCGCGGGGGGGGGGCGAATGAACGTAACGTTGGCGGTCTGGCGGCGGTGGCTGCGCGCGCTCTTCACCGGAGTGCGGTTCGACCGGTCGGTGCAGCGCAACCGGCGGGCGGCACGGGAATTGGACAGGGCTGTGAGAGAGGTTCTTGAAAGATGAAACAGGCGGTTGCTCTGCTTGCCCTGGTCGTGCTTGCGCTGGAGGCGGGCAAACACCTCGCCGGGCACGACGCGGTGGTTGAGATCGTGTCCGGCGCCATCGCGATGATGTCGCTGATGATCTCGGCCACATTTCTTTGGCTGTGGGGCGAGCGCGCTACGCCGCTGGCGCTGGGAATGTCGTTCAGTTGGCTCGGGACGGGGCTGTTCGCGGGCGGCTTCTGGATCGTCGATCTGCTGGGCCTGCCGGTCGGTCTTCGCAGCGAGGACTCGGCTCTGGTGGTGCTTGCGGTTTGCATCGTCGGTGCGCTCTTGCACTTCGCGGTCATCCACCGGTCCTTCGGGCGTCACGGCATGGGGTTCCTGTGGCCGGTCCTTGTCGCGCTCGGGGTCTCGGCGGCCGGGGTCGTGTTGTTCGGTGGCTAAGCCCGACGGTGCACGCCCCGCGCTCCGGCCCGGTCATGCGGTGGCCGGGCCCTGGTCGGGCGCAGCTCCGGGGCCCGCAAACGCGAACGCGCCCCGAACGGAGCGCGTTACACGACGGTATTGAGTTGCGTGGACGATCAGAAGTTCATCACGACGCCGAGACGGCCGTTCACCTGCGTGTCCATGCCGGTTTCAAACGGGTCGACCCGGTCAAACTCGCCGCGCACGGTCAGGCCGTTCTGCATCATGTATTCTGCACCGATGCCCAGATCCCAGACATAGCTGCCGGGGCCACCGCTGGTGTAACCGCCACCGGCCCGGCCGTAGACCATGACGTCTTCACGCGCGAGATACCCCAAGCGCCCATCGAAGGTGGTGGTCGCAGCCGGGGTGGCTGCCCAGAGCGAGTTGGGGTTGTAGGTCAGGTCCAATTCACCGCCCGCGATCATCTGGTTGCCGAAATCCCAGTTGTAACCGATGAAGGCGCTGGCTTCGTAGTCGGGCACCGAGGGCGCGTTGAAGCCCGCGGTCAGGCCGAGGCCTACATAGGCGCCATCGAAATCGCCTGCGAGGGCTGGGCTCACCAAGGAGACCGCAGCCGTGAAGGCGGCGGCGAGGACGGGACTCGTACGTTTCATTTTCTGCTCCATTGCCTATCAATCGGCCGCTTTTCGGCTCTTTGTTTCCATTTAATTTACGGCATTGCTATTCAACGATCAATTGTTGTTTCCAAAGCAGCTTTGATGTGCGGAGTAGCGCCAAGTGCAGCCGGCAGGACCGGGGCGACGTGTCTTGGTGCGGCCCGGCGCCGCTGTTGCGGGATCAAAACGCGACGGCGATACCGACATAGGCAGTACCGGAGAACGTGACCTGGGCGGGCGTCGCCGCGCCGCCCGTATCCTGTGCCGACCCAGGCGCGGTCGCGGACCGCTGCGTTTCATGAGCGGATCCGGAGGCCCCGGCACCATCGCGGCAGGCGATACCGGGTGTGCCGGACCAGGAAAACAGCGCCGGGGCCCCGCCGGGGCTCCAGCAGCCCGTGGCCGCTGCGTCCGGTCCGGCCGGATCGCTCACGGCGGCGGCTGCGCCGAACAGCATCAGCAGAGTCAGGATGGGTCCGGTCCACCGCGCGCGGCGCCTGGCAAACCGGGGACTATGGGAAAAGACCTGCCTCATAAGCGGTTTGGACCGCACAGGCGGTCGGAAACCACCGGGCTGGCGCGGCGCGCGGCCGGTCTCGGTTCGGGCCGGCACGTTTCCAAGCAAAGCGACAGGCTCCGCCGCCCGAGAAAGCAATGCCTCCAAGGGCGATGTGGCCCCAAGAGGGGCGAGGTGCGATGTGTTCTGTGTCATGCAAGCCTCGGACAAGGTAGATCGCCGGCGCAACACTAACGCAGGTTTCCCGCCGTTTTCCAGACCCCGTTCGAAGGGACGTGATCTCGGCGACGGGGCGCCCAGGGCGTCGCAGGCCACAGCCCGCCCGGGAGCGGCCACGGGCGAAAGGCCGCACACACAATCCTGCGACAAACGACCGCGCGGGATTGGCCTGTCGTCGGTTTGGCAATAGGGTCCCGCACATGATTACCGAACTCGGACATTTTGCGCTGATCCTGGCGCTGGGCGTGGCCATCGTGCAGATGATCGTACCCCTCATCGGCGCGTGGAAGGGCTGGGCCGGCTGGATGGCCGTGGCCGCTCCCGCCGCCAGCCTGCAATTCGCCTTCATCGCCGCCTCTTTCGCCGCGCTCACCTGGGCCTTCGTCACCGACGATTTCTCGCTGCACCTGGTCTGGGCCAATTCGCACACGCTGCAACCGATGCTCTACAAGTTCTCCGGCGTTTGGGGGAACCACGAGGGCTCGATGCTGCTTTGGGTGCTGATCGTGGCCCTGTTCGGCGCGATGGCGGCCTGGTTCGGGGGCGGGCTGCCGCCATCCTTGAAGGCGCGTGTGCTGTCGGTACAAGCCGCGATCGGCGTAGCTTTTCTCGGCTTCATCATCTTCACGTCGAACCCCTTCCTGCGGATCGCTTTTCCGCCGTTCGACGGGCAGGATCTCAACCCGCTCCTGCAGGACCCGGGGCTCGCCTTCCACCCGCCGTTCCTCTACCTCGGCTATGTCGGCCTCTCGATGGCTTTCTCCTTCGCCGTCGCCGCGCTCATCGAGGGCAAGGTCGATGCCGCCTGGGCGCGCTGGGTGCGGCCCTGGACGCTCGCGGCCTGGGTGTTTCTCACCATCGGGATCGGGCTCGGCTCCTGGTGGGCCTACTACGAGCTTGGCTGGGGCGGCTTTTGGTTCTGGGATCCGGTGGAAAACGCCTCCTTCATGCCCTGGCTCTTCGCCGCCGCGCTGCTTCATTCGGCAATCGTCGTCGAGAAGCGCGAGGCGCTCAAATCCTGGACGATCCTGCTCGCGATCCTTGCCTTTGGCTTTTCGCTGATCGGCACCTTCCTTGTGCGCTCGGGGATCATCACCTCGGTCCACGCTTTCGCGACCGACCCGACCCGCGGTGTCTACATCCTGATGATCCTCGCGGTCTTCACCGGCGGCGCGCTCACCCTGTTCGCGGCCCGCGCGCAAGCGATGGAAGCCAAGGGCGTGTTCGGCGTGGTCAGCCGCGAAAGCGCGCTGGTGCTCAACAACATCCTGCTCGCGGTCTCGGCTTTCGTCGTGTTCATCGGCACGGTCTGGCCGCTGGTGGCGGAGATGCTGTTCGACCGCAAGCTCTCGGTCGGTGCGCCGTTCTTCGAGGCGGCCTTCACCCCCTTCATGGTGGTGTTGTCGGTGGTCTTGCCGATCGGGGCGATGTTGCCCTGGAAGCGGGCTCGGATCGGACGCGTGGTGAAGCCGCTCCTCCCGGCCTTGGTGCTGGCGGTTCTGGTCGCGCTGCTTGCCTGGACGCTCCAGACCAGCAAGACGATGCTGGGGCCGGTAGGCTTCCTATTGGGCACCTGGCTAGTGTCGGGCGCGCTGGTCGACCTGCTGTCGCGAACCGGGCGCGGTCCGCTCGGCGGACGGGTGTCGCGGCTGCGGCGCCTGCCCAGGGCCGACTGGGGCAAGTTCACGGCTCATACCGGCTTCGGCGTCACCGTGGCGGGGATCGCCGGGCTCATGGCCTGGCAGACCGAGGATATCCGTGTCGCCCAGATCGGTGAGACATTCGAGGTCTCGGGCTACGCAGTAACGCTCACCGATGTGACACGTGAGCAGGGGCCGAACTATGTCACCACCTTTGGTCACATGGACGTGCACAAAGACGGCGAACTCGTCGCATCGTTGAGCCCCGAGAAACGTGTCTACCCGGTGCAGGCGATGCCGACCACCGAGGCCGCCATCGCCAACGGCTTCTGGCGCGACATCTACCTGGTGATCGGCGACCCGCAGACGGGTGGCGGCTGGGCGGTGCGTACCTTCATCAAGCCCTTTGCCAACTGGATCTGGGGCGGAACGATCATCATGGCGCTCGGCGGTCTTCTCAGCCTCTCCGACCGGCGTTACCGGGTGGCGGCGGGCGCAGCCCGGGCGCAGCTCGAGCCCAAGGGAGTGCCGGCGGAATGAGAAAACTGCTCCTCGCGACGGTTGTCGCCCTGTTCGGGGCGGCGGCGCTTGCGCCGCATGCCGCACGCGCCGTGAACCCCGACGAAGTCCTTGCCGATCCTGGCTTGGAATCCCGCGCTCGAGAGATTTCGGCGGGTCTGCGCTGTGTCGTCTGCCGGGGCGAAAACATCGACGAATCGAACGCCGGGATCGCGCGCGACCTGCGCCTCTTGGTGCGCGAACGGGTGCTGGAGGGCGATTCGAATGACGAAGTGCTGGATTTCGTCGTCGAGCGATACGGCGAATATGTGTTGATGAAACCGACGACCGGGGGCGCGAACCTGCTCCTCTGGGGCGCGGGGCCGGTGCTGTTCCTGCTCGCGGCAGGCGGGGCCGCGCTGTATCTGCGCCGCCGTGCCGCCGCGCCGGAACCTGCGGTGGCGCTGTCGGACGAGGAAAAGACCAGGCTCGACGAGCTGATGCGCGGCTGATCCGGACCCGGCCTACTGGGACGTTCATGCAATCCGGAGCAGGACGAAAAGCGCTCCAGGCGCTCCAGCCAGGAAGCCGACACCCGAGGGTCGTGCGGGTCCGAATTCCGGACGGAATTCGGCACGGTTTCCGTACGGAAACCGATCCGTTTTTCGGACGAAAAACGTTTCCCGCCCGCGGCACGCGTAAATTCCCGACTCTCCGGTCGGCTTTGTGTCTTTCCATCGCCCGTCGTCGCCGCTAATCTGCGCCCCGGAAATCCTCCGGGGAGGCGCACATGGACTACGACACGATCACCCTCGAGATCGAGGCGGGGCTGGCGGTTCTGACCCTGAACCGGCCCGAAAAGATGAACGCGCTCAACACCCGGATGCGCGCCGAGATGGCCGATGCGGTGCGCCGGGCGGGGCACGGCGCGCGGGTGGTGGTGATGACCGGGGCAGGGCGGGCTTTCTGCTCGGGTCAGGATCTCGGCGACCGTGCCAATGCCGAAAGCGTCGATCTCGAACGCACGCTGCGCGACGAATACGAACCCCTCCTGCGCGCCATCGTCGATTGCCCCGTGCCTGTGGTGGCCGCAGTGAACGGTGCCGCCGCCGGGGCGGGGGCCAACATCGCGCTGGCGGCCGACGTGGTGATCGCCGCGCATTCTGCGTATTTCCTGCAGGCCTTCAGCCGGATTGGCCTGATCCCCGATGCTGGCGGCACCTTCATCCTGCCGCGCGCCATGGGCCTTCCCAAGGCCATTGGCGCGGCCCTCTTCGCCGAAAAGATCACCGCCGAACAAGCGGACGATTGGGGGATGATCTGGGAAGCGGTGCCCGACATGGGCTTCGAGGAGCACTGGCGCGCGCGCGCGCGCCATCTCGCCGATGGGCCGACGCTCTCTTACCAGGGCATCAAGGCGGCGCTGCGCGCCTCGCTGTCGAATTCCTTCGACGAACAGATCGCGCTCGAAGCCCGCACCCAGGGCAAGTGCGGCCGCTCACGCGACTTCAAGGAAGGCGTGTTGGCGTTTCTGGAGAAGCGGGCGCCGAAGTTCGAGGGGCGGTAAGGGCCGCGCTCAGGTTGGGTTCACCTCAGCTGTCCCAGGGTTGGCGCGAGGCTTCGAACACGTTCTGGCCGGGTTCGTAGACCGAGGGATCGTCAAGCGCGCCGGGATACACGAAGACCAGTTCAGGCGCTTTCGAGGTGGTCTTGAACAGCGGCGCGCCGAAATCGGCGCAGAAGTGAAACCCGAGCGTGCTGCCCGATTCCGCCGTGTCTTCGTACCTTTCGATCGGCCCGGTTCGAGTCAACATCGCCCGGTCGACGGCAAGTTGCGGCAGGTGGTCGCTCCCTGAGACATGCTGGCAATCGCGACAGAAACACTGGATTGCGAACTTCGGCGCGCCCTCGAACTGGAACCGTGACGCGCCGCACAGGCAGCCGCCGGGGTGGGTCTCGGTCATGCGGGTGACCTCCTGGTACCTTTGCCTCAGGCGGACCGATGCCCAGGCTCTACGCAAGCCCGCATCAAAAAGGCCGCCCCTGGAGGCGGCCCTGGTGGTGTCAAGCGCGTGTCCCGCCTCAGCGGTCTTCCATCTCCACGTAGTCGCGGAAGGTCTCGCCGGTGTAGAGCTGGCGCGGGCGGCCGATCTTCTGACCCGGATCGCCCAGCATCTCCTTCCACTGCGAAATCCAGCCGACGGTGCGCGACAGCGCGAAGATCGGCGTGAACATCGCGGTCGGGAAGCCCATCGCCTCGAGGATTATCCCTGAGTAGAA
>DQCI01000069.1:0-11336 GCA_003545125.1 Paracoccaceae bacterium | reverse complement strand
TTCTTGTAGACGCGGTGGCCGAAGCCCATCAGTCGGAACGGATCGTCCTTGTCTTTGGCGCGGGCGATGTACTCGGGGATCCGGTCGCGCGAGCCGATCTCCTTCAGCATCTCGAGGCAGGCCTGGTTGGCGCCGCCGTGGGCCGGGCCCCAGAGGCAGGCGATGCCGGCGGCGATACAGGCAAACGGGTTGGCGCCCGAGGACCCGGCGAGGCGCACCGTCGAGGTCGAGGCGTTCTGCTCGTGGTCGGCATGCAGGGTGAAGATCCGGTCCATCGCGCGCGCGAGGATCGGATTCACCTCGTATTCCTCGGCCGGGACCGAGAAGCACATATGCAGGAAGTTCGACGCATAATCGTGGGTGTTCTTCGGATACACGAAGGGTTGGCCGATCGAGTACTTGTAGGCCATCGCGGTGATGGTGGGCAGTTTTGCGATCATCCGCACCGCCGCCACTTCGCGCTGCCACGGGTCCGAGATGTCGACCGAGTCGTGGTAGAAGGCCGAAAGAGCGCCGACCACGCCCACCAGCGTCGCCATCGGGTGCGCATCACGCCGGTACCCGGAGAAGAACTTCATCAGTTGCTCATGCACCATCGTGTGGCGGGTGACGCGAAACTCGAAGTTCTCGGCCTCATCGGCCGTCGGCAGGTGACCGTAGAGCAGCAGGAAGCAGACTTCGAGGTAATGCGACTTTTCCGCCAGCTGGTCGATCGGGTAGCCGCGGTACAGGAGCTCACCTTTTTCGCCGTCGATATAGGTGATCGCGCTTTCGCAGGACGAGGTCGAGGTAAACCCCGGGTCGTGGGTGAAGACGCCGCCCTGGGCGTAGAGCTTGGTGATGTCGATGACGTCCGGACCCACGGAGGGCGAATACATCGGCAGCTCGAGCTCCTTGTCGCCATAGGTGAGCTTCGCGGTTCCCGTCTCGTTCGGCATTGGCATCCCTTTCGCAAGGAGCCCCCCTGCGGGGGGCGGTTATCGTGCCGCCTCCTCGATCCGCGCGATGCTCTCGTCGCGGCCCAATAGCAGCATCATGTCGAAAACGCTTGGCGTCACGGCCCGTCCGGCGAGGGCGGCACGCAGGGGCGCCGCCAGCTTGCCGAACTTCGTGTCGCGGGCCTCGGCAAGCGCATTCAGGATTTCTTCCAGCGTGTTGCGTTCCCAGCTAGCAGTTCGCAGCTGCGGCGTCAATTCTCTCAGTATACCACGGGATACATCATCGAGAGATTTTTCCGCTTTCTCATCCCGGTCGATCGGACGGGCGATCAGGGCAAAGCGCGCTTTTTCAAGGATTTGCGGCAGGGTCTTCGCCCCGGGCCTGAGGCTGTCCATCGCCTGCCCCAGGAGCCGCGCTTCCGGCGCCGAGAGCGGCCGGCCGCCGGTTGCATCGAGATAATCCTGCACTTGCAAAACAATCTCTTCGGGCGCCATCGCGGCGATATGCTGGCCGGAGATGTTGTCGAGTTTTTTGAAATCGAACCGCGCGGGGCCCTTGCCGATTCCGCCGAAATCGAACCAGGCCTGGGCCTGCTCATCGGTGAAAAACTCGTCGTCGCCGTGGCTCCAGCCGAGCCGCGCGAGGTAGTTGCGCACCGCCGCCGCAGGGTAGCCCATGGCGCGATATTCCTCCACGCCGAGCGATCCGTGGCGTTTCGACAGCTTCTTGCCGTCGGGGCCATGGATCAGCGGGATATGGGCAAAGACCGGTATGTCCCAGCCCATCGCCTTGTAGACCTGGATCTGGCGCGCCGCGTTGTTGAGGTGATCGTCGCCGCGGATCACGTGGGTGACCCCCATGTCGTGGTCGTCGACGACAACGGCGAGCATGTAGGTCGGCGTCCCGTCGGAGCGCAGGCAGATCATGTCATCGAGCTGGTCGTTTCGGATGGTGACGTCGCCCTGCACCGCGTCCCGGATCACGGTGACCCCGTCGCGCGGCGCCTTCAGGCGGACCGCGTAGGCGCCGTCGGGATGGTCGGCCGGGTTCACGTCGCGCCAGGGCGACTGGAACAGGGTCGAGCGGCTCTCCACGCGGGCCTGTTCGCGGAAGGCGGCGATTTCCTCGGGCGTCGAGAAACACTTGTAGGCGTGGCCCGCCGCCAGCATCGCCTGGGCAACCTCGGCATGTCGGGGCGCGCGGTCGGCCTGGCTGACCGGTTCGTCGTCGTAGTCGAGCCCGAGCCAATCGAGCCCGGCGAGAATCGCGTGCGTGGCTTCGGGGGTCGACCGGGCGCGGTCGGTGTCTTCGATCCGGAGCAGGAATTTGCCGCCGCGGCCGCGGGCATAGAGCCAGTTGAACAGCGCCGTGCGGGCGCCGCCAATATGCAGAAAGCCGGTCGGCGAAGGGGCGAAGCGGGTGACCACATCGTGGCTGGGCGCGGCGTCGGGCATGGGCTGCGTTAACCTTTTGGAAACCATGTTTTTGGTATGTTCGCGCACGTGTCTAGTGCGTTTGCGGATGGAGGGAAAGGCGTCTCGCCCCCGCGGAACGTGGCATTTCATTGTCCCGCAGCGCCCTGCGCGCCGATGTGGGGCGCCGAGCAAGAGGACAAAGGTGAAACTGCTGGCGATCATCTCCGGGCGGATCGAACGCTTCAGCGGTCGGCGCATACTGTTCGTGCCGATCTGCCTCGGCCTCGGCGTCGGAACCTATTTCGGGTTGCCGGTCGAGCCCACGATGCTGGCCTGGGCGGTGCTCGGACTGGTCACGGTCGGGCTGGCGGGGCTCGGTGCGGACCTGACGCGGGGGCGGCTGGCTGGGCTTGGCTTCCTGCTGCTCGGGGTCGCGCTCGTCGCCGCCGGCCTGCTCGCCGGCGGGCTTCGCAGCGCCAGCGTGTCTGCCCCGGTGCTTGGTTTTCGCTACTACGGCCCGGTGGAGGGCCGGGTGGTCAAGATCGACCGCTCCGCGTCCGACGCCACCCGCCTGACTCTCGACCGGATCCGCCTCGATCGGGTCGCCCCCGCGAAGGTGCCAGAGCGGGTCCGGGTTTCCCTGCACGGTGACCAGCCGTTCCTGGCCCCCATCCCCGGTCAACGTCTTGCGGTGACGGCGTTTCTCTCCGGGCCGGAGGGACCGGTGGAACCCGGCGGCTTCGATTTCCGCCGCATGGCCTGGTTCGACCGGTTGGGCGCGGTGGGCTACACACGGGCGCCTGCGTTGCCGCTGCCGCCCGAGGTCACGGCGGCCGGTGGCCATCAGGGCGGCGGCGTGGTCGTCCAGAAGGTGCGGCGGGCGATCTCGACCTGGGTCCAGGCGCGGATCCCGGGCGAACCCGGCGCCTTTGCCGCCGCGATCACCACCGGCGACCGCGCGGCGATGAGCCGGGAGACAATCCAGACCTTGCGCGATTCGAACCTCGCCCACCTGCTCGCGATCTCGGGTCTGCACATGGGGCTGCTCACCGCCTTCGTCTACGCGGCCCTGCGCTACGCGATGGCGCTGGTGCCGGGGCTGGCCGACACGGTACCGATCCGAAAAATCGCGGCCGTCGGCGCGCTCCAGGCGGGCGCCTTCTACTTCGCGCTCTCGGGCGGCAGCATCGCCACGGAACGCGCCTTCATCATGGTCTCGGTGATGTTCGGCGCGGTGCTCATCGACCGGCGGGCGCTCACCCTGCGCGCGGTTGCGCTCGCGGCGACCCTGATCCTGCTCGCCCAGCCGGAATCGCTCACTGAGCCGGGATTCCAGATGTCGTTCTCGGCGACAATCGCGCTGGTCTTCGTCTTCGGGGCCATGCGCGACTGGAAAGGATGGCGTCCGCCGCGCTGGATGCAGCCGGTGACGGGCGTGCTTCTGTCCTCGGCCATCGCCGGCCTCGCCACCGCACCCTTCGCTGCGGCGCATTTCAATCAGGTTTCCTACTACGGGTTGCTGGCAAACATGCTGGCGGTGCCGGTGATGGGTGCTGCGGTGATCCCGCTGGCAGTTCTGGCGGCGCTGGCCGCGCCCTTCGGCCTCGGCGGCGTGATGCTCTGGTTGATGCAATGGCCGATCCGCTGGATCCTCGCCGTTGCGGCCTGGGTGTCCGGGCTCGAGGGCGCGGTCGGCCATGTTCCGTCGCCCGGACCGTTGGTTTTGCCGCTGGTGACCGCAGGCGGATTGACCCTGGTGCTGCTGCGCGGGCGCCCCCGGCTCGCCGGTATCGCGCCGCTGGTGATCGCCTTCGCGCTCTGGGCCGACGCCGAACGCCCGCCCGTGCTGGTGGCACCTTCCGGCGGGCTCGTTGGCGTGATGACACCGGAGGGGCGGGCCTTGTCGAAACCCCGTGGTGACAGCTTTACAGCGGCGGTCTGGCTCGAGAACGACGGCGATTCTGTCGATCAGGACAGGGCGGCGAACCGGCGCGGGTTCCACGGCGAGAAAGGCTCACTCGTCGTCGACCTTGGCGCGGTCCGGGTCGCGGCGCTGAGCGGGCGCGGCGCGACAGAGCGCGTGCCGGCTGCCTGCGCCGAAGCGGACATCGTCGTGGTATCGACCGAGGTGGAGGCGCCGCCCGCGGGCTGCGACGTCTACGACAAGCGCCGCCTATTCGAGACCGGGGCGCTGGCACTCTGGCCTGCGAAGGACGGGTGGCGGGTCGAAAGCGTCGCACAACAGTCGGGTGCGCGCCCATGGACCGGCGCGCGATAGGACCGGCGGGCGCGAAATCCGTGCGGATTTCGTTTCGATTTCCCTACGGAAATCGTGCCGTTTTCCGCACGGAAAACGTGTCGGATTTTTCTTAGAAAAATCCGCGACCGATCAATAGGTCCGGATCAACCCCACAAGTTTGCCCTGGACCTCGACCTGGTCGTGGCGCAGGAGCCGGGTTTCGAATGCCGGGTTTGCAGCCTCCAGCATTACCATATCGCCCGATTTCTTGTAGCGCTTGAGTGTCGCTTCGTAGCCATCGACCTGGGCGACGACGATGTCGCCGTTGTCGGCCACGGAGGTCTCGCGGATGACGACGACGTCACCTGAATTGATCCCGGCGTCGATCATGGATTCGCCCTTGACCTCAAGGGCATAGTGCTTTCCTGCCCCGGCAACCATGCTGCCGGGAATGGCGACGTGGCTCTGACCGTCGGTGATCGCTTCGATCGGCGTACCGGCGGCGATTCGGCCGAGCAGCGGCAGTTCCAGCGCCGGAGCATTGTCGAGCGGCATCGCGTTCGCCGGGGTCCTTGCGGGACGGTCGCCGTCGATGATCCGGGGCTCGAACCCGGCACGGCCGCCCGCGCCCCTGTCGAGGGCCTCCGGCAATTTGAGGATCTCGATCGCACGGGCCCGGTGCGGCAGGCGGCGAATGAAGCCGCGCTCCTCGAGCGCGGTGATGAGCCTGTGGATCCCCGACTTGGAGCGCAGGTCAAGCGCTTCCTTCATTTCGTCGAACGAGGGCGGAACACCGTCGCGCTGCAAACGCTTGTTGATAAAATCCAGCAAATCCAGTTGCTTGCGTGTCAACATCTGCTCGTTCCCTTATATGTTCCTGTGTGTTCCTCCCGTCGGGTTCTTTCCTTGGCGCGGGAGCGTTCAGTTTATGTTCTAGAACCGTTCCCGTTTCATGTCAATTAACCCGTGTTAACGGCGCGAACACCGTGGCAACAGTGACTCACTGCGAAACGGTGTGCTCCGCAGGGACCGACCGCGGCGGAGACGGGTTCGGCGAGGGCCGGAATTGGGCTCCGGCAGGCTGGGAAAGGGGCTGAGCTCAGGTCTGCTTTGGCTTTCAGAGCGGGACATAGTCGACGGGCGTTCCGGCGGCGCGCGCCGGGTCCGAAACCGGACGCACCAGGAGTGCGTTGGCGTTGGCGAGGATCGTCAGAAGCGCCGAGTCCTGCGCCGGCAGCAGTCGGATACCGGTCTCGTCGACCACCGCGCGCATGTAATGTTCGCGCGGTCCATTGTTCGGGATGTCCTCGGCAAGCAGGGCCTGTTGCCGGAACGCCGGGGCCGCGCCCAAACCCAGCATGGCGCGTAGCATCGGCACCAGGAAGACCTGGCCGCAGACCAGCGCAGAGACCGGGTTTCCGGGCAGGCCGACCATGGCGGCGGTGCCGAGACGGCCCGCCATCAGCGGTTTGCCCGGTCGCATCGCCACTTTGTAGAAGCTCTGCGCCATTCCGAGCTCGGCGGCAACGGGGCCGACAAGGTCGTGGTCGCCCACCGAGGCACCGCCGATTGTGACCACGAGGTCGGCGTCGGCGGCGAGACCGAACACCGTTCTCAGGCTGTCTGAATTGTCGCGCGCAATCGGCAGCAGCCGGGCGCGGGCGCCTGCGGCCTCGAGCATGGCTTTGAGGCCGAAGGCGTTCGAGGCGATGATCTGGTCGGGGCCGGGCTCTTCGCCCGGCATGACCAGCTCATCGCCGGTGGCGATCAGCGCCACCTCCGGCCGGCGGGCGACGGTGAGCTGTCCGGCGTTCATCGCCGCAATCAGTGCAAGGTCCCGGGGGCCGAGGATGCGCGGCGCGTCGAGCCGGTCGCCAGCGGCGAAATCCATCCCGGCCGGGCGCAGGTAGGGTCCGGCGTCGAGGTCGCGCGCGAGGCTGATGAGGTCACCGGTCCGGGTCACGTCCTCCTGGATGACGATCCGGTCCGCGCCTTCGGGCACCGGGGCGCCGGTGAAGATCCGCACCGCCTGGCCTGGGCCGACCCGGCCCTCGAACCGCGCCCCGGCCCGCGCTTCGCCGATCACCTTGAACATCGCGTCCGGATCGGCCTCGACGCCTTTCACCGCGTAGCCGTCCATGGCCGAGGCGGGGAAGGGCGGTTGGTCGCGGGTCGCCACCACGGGTGCTGCCAGCACCCGGCCGGCAGCGTCGGCCAGCGGCACGGTCTCGGTCCCGGTGGGGGTGGCGAGGGCGAACAGCCGCTCGAGGGCCTCGGTGACGGTGATCATGTTGTGCTCCCCTCGGTTCGGAGTTGTTCTTCTTCCCATTCCCCGTAGGTCTGTTTTCGTCCTTCAACGTGCCACTCCGTGCGACCGTTTGCGGCGCGCCCGACAATGACCGCTGCGGCCGCGCTCGGGCTGGAAAACGCGTAGTTCTCGGTGAACACCCCAGTGCCTTCCTGAAAGTCGATGATACCTGTTTCGATGAGGTGTTCCCTCAACTTTCTGTACCCTTTGTCCCACGACCCTTTCCCGACCCATGCCGAACGGACTTGCGACGCAGCTTGAACGATCAACTCGCCTTCTTTCAAAACAGCGCGCGCATGTATGCCAGCGCGTTCCGAGGTCAAGATGAAAGCGGTTTGGCCGGCTGTCTTGGTGTCTTCGTCCGGTATCTTCGGACGAGTCCGGTCGACGAGCAGGTCGACCCGGATTGCGGGCAGAACAACGGAGAGGTTATTAATGAAAACTTCCATATTGGTTTGCGCGGCTTCGGAGAGTGAGGATCGCGCAGGTGTATTGCCATTTTCGAGCGGGGTATTGCCTGCCTTGATGGCCAGTTCCACGAGGCGCGATTCGAGGTATTTCACGTGCGCCTTGTGGAGATTGTTGGCGGCGGTCGTGATGATGATCGCCCGATCCCACCATTCTTTCTCCAAAGCATGGTTCCTGAGGCGTGCCCCGATGTCCTCGCTTTCGCCGATATAGGCCGTTGGCCCCGCTTCCCTGTCGCCAAGGAGGATATAGACGCCGGTGAAGCCACACTCGGTGCGTCGGAGCGCTTCTTTCAGGCGGGTCCGGGGGACTTGCAGGACATGGCCGGTCCAGTTGAAAAGTTCGGCCGTCAGCAACCCGTCCGGCTGCCCGTCTACGAAGAACAACTCCAGAGACCGGCCCGAGGTCGACGTCACGCGTCGGCCTCCCAGGTGCCCGATTTGCCGCCGGTCTTCGAGCGGAGCCGGATGTCCTCGATCCGCATCCCCTTCTCGGCCGCTTTGAGCATGTCATAGATCGTGAGCGCCGCGGTGGTGACGGCGGTGAGCGCCTCCATTTCAACCCCGGTCTGGCCGGATGTCTTGACGGTCGCGGTGATCCGCACGCCGGGCAGGGTCGCGTCGGGTTCGAGGTCGAGCGCCACTCTGGTGATTGGCAGCGGGTGGCAGAGCGGGATCAGATCGGAGGTTTTCTTGGCCCCCATGATCCCGGCAGTCCGGGCGATGCCGAGCACGTCGCCCTTTTTGGCGGTGCCCGCCTCGACCAGCGCCAGGGTTTCGGGCGACATCACCACCGCGCCCGAGGCGACCGCGACCCGGTCGGTGACCGCCTTGCCGGAAACGTCGACCATGTGGGCCTTGCCGCCTTCGTCGAAATGGGTGAGGTCGCTCATGGGGTTGTCTCCGGGGCCACGGGGTTCTCAAGCAGGGTGCGGGTCGCGGCCTCGACATCCGTCTGCCGCATCAGGCTCTCGCCGATCAGGAAGGCCCGCGCCCCGACCGTCGCCATCTGGGCAAGATCGGCAGGCGTGAAAAGCCCGGATTCGCACACCAGCAGCCGGTCGTCCGGGGCCAGTTTCGCGAGCGTGCGCGTGGTGTCGAGCGAGGTCTCGAAAGTCTTGAGATTGCGGTTGTTGATGCCGAGCAGGGGCGATTTCAGCCGCGTTGCGCGGGCAAGTTCGTCGGCGTCGTGGACCTCGACGAGCACGTCCATCCCCCAGGAAAACGCCGCGTCTTCCAACTCTGCCGCCTGGCCGTCTTCAACGCTTGCCATGATGATGAGGATGCAATCGGCGCCGAGCGCGCGGGCTTCGGCGACCTGCCAGGGATCGTACATGAAATCCTTGCGCAGCGCTGGCAGAGTGGTGGCGCCCCGGGCCGCGACCAGGAAGTCGTCTGCGCCCTGGAACGAGGGCGTGTCGGTCAGCACGCTGAGGCAGGTGGCGCCCCCGGCCTCATAGGCCCGGGCGATCGCGGGCGGGTCGAAATCCGCGCGGATCAGCCCCTTGGAGGGCGAGGCTTTCTTGACTTCGGCGATGAGGCCGTAGCCGGTCTTGGTGGCGGCGGTGAGGCGGTCGGCAAAGCCCCGCACGGGGAGGGCGCCGCGGGCCTCGGCCTCGAGCACGCCCATCGGGCGGTGGCGCTTCTTTTCCGCCACCTCCTCGAGCTTGTAGGCCTTGATCTTGTCGAGCACGTTGGTCATGGCGCCGGTGTAACGACGGACGGTCCGGCAGGCAATGGCCCCCGGGCGCGCAGGGAGGGGTTGGCCGCTGTGTCCCGAGGGGTGGGCGAACTCGGACGGGGGTCTAAGCTATTGTGATCTTTAGCGGTAGCGCTAACTGGTGTTTTGTGGGCGAACCTCGGAACAGGGCGCCGAAGCCGCTTCGAAGCGGCTTGGAACGCGGTTTTGAAACCGCGTTGTCCCGCGCCCGGGTCTAGCCGGGGATGTCGAACTGAGGCGGCGCGAGCTCGAAGCCTGCGAAGGTGAACCCGGGGCTGACAGTCCAGGAGACGAGGGTGAAACCGCCCCTGCTCTCGGCCGCCTGCCAATGAAACGCGGGCACGACCCGTTGCGGCCGTTCTGCGCGCCCGAGATCCGGCCCGAGACAAAAAGCTGCGGCGGGGCGGTCGCGTCCGGGCTGAGCCGCAACCGCAGCGGGCTGCCTGCGTGGGAAAACCGGACCTCGGTCGCGTCGATCCGGTGCCAGAGGCTGCGCTCGCTGGCCCGGAGCAGGACATAGATCGCGGTGCCCGGGGGGCGGGCACCCTCCGCCGGGTCGGTGCGCCAGGTCTCGCGAAACCAGCCGCCTTCGGGGGGGCAATAAGTCGAGGGTCGCGATGATCTCGTCTGCGGTCACTCGAGGAAGTCGCGGATGACGGCCAGCGCTTTGGCGGGCTGGTCGTCGATCACGTCATGGCCGGCGTCTTCGATCACCACGTGGGTCGCGTCGGCGAACAGGGCGAGGTGGCGTTCCTGAAGGGGCGGGCCGATCCAGTCGTCGCAGGCGCCGCTGATCAGCAGGACCGGGCCGGAGAAATCCGCGACCGCGCCAAGGCTGTCGAGATCGGCCGGGCTCGCCTGGGCCTGCACCGCCTGGCCCGCCGCGGCGCCGAACCGCCAGGCCGGGCTGTCCCAGGGGGTGCCGGGGCAATGGTAGGAGTTGTCCGGGTGGGCTGCGAACCAGTGCACCAACCGGCCGACCAGAAAGTCGTTGGCGGCTGCGGGGTCGGGGCCTCTCACGTGGCTCGCGCGAAACCCGGCCAGTCCCATCTGGACGAGCGCGCCGGGGCTGCGCAGGTAGCCTTGCATCTCCGCCATGAAAGCATCCGCTTCCGCGGCGGACAGGAAACCGGGCTCGATCAGCACCGCACGGTCGACCCGGGCCGGGTGCCGCCCGAGATAGGCGCTCGCCAGCATGGCGCCCCAGCTGTGACCGATCAGCGTGACCGGCGCATCGGGGCTGAGGCTTTCTGCCAGCGCGTCGAGTTCGGCGAGATGGCTGTCGAGCGTGAGTTGATCCGGGTCCACACGCTCGGACAGCCCGGCACCGCGCTGGTCGTAGAATTGCACGCGCAAGCCATCTTCGGCGAGGGCCGCGAGCGGCAGCAGCGAGCGGTAGTCGCCGCCGGGCCCGCCGTGGAGCACGATCACCGCGGGGCCGTCTTCCGGACCATAGCTCTCGCCGTGGAGGCGGATGCCGAGGATGTCGACAGCCGGCAGCGCGGGGTCGTCGGTGACCGTGGCGGCAACCGGGTAGTCGCCGCTTGTGCCGATCCAGAGCCCGGCGGCGGCGAGGACGAGGAGGCCGGCGAACACACCGAGGACTTTCAACAGGCGTTTCATCTTGGTCTCTTTCTTTTGTGTTGTGCGGGCTGGGTCAGGGCCGCGCCCGTTGGGTCCAGGCGATCACCAGAACCGCGATCAGCGCGCCGGCACCGTTGAAGCACAGATCGAGCGCGGTGTTGACATAGCCGCCGACCCCGGTGTCCTGCACGATCACCACGGCCGAGAACTCGATGATCTCGTTGACCGCGCCGAGCCCCATCGAGGCGAGGGCCGGGAAGGCATAGGCCGTCCAGGTGCCCCGGGTGTCGGGGTAATGCCGGGTGAACACATGCCAAAGCACCCAGGCGGTGACGGCGAAGCCGAGCGCGTGGACGAGCTGGTCGTATTTGAGCAGCGTCATCTCGGTATCGCCATTGCCGACGAGCGGAATGACCTGCGTGGCGTAGAGCACGGTGTCGCCCATCGGCACACCGCCACCGGCGCAATGCAAGAGCCCCCAGATTGCGAGCGCCCAGAGCATGCGCGGGGGGTATTCGCCGACCCGGAGCGTGGACCCGATCAGCCCCATCAGCACCAGCATGGTGACGATGTAGATGATGAACTCGTTGTTGCCGATCGAGAAGAACCAGGCCGAGAAGACGGCGAGGTAGAAGAGGACGAAGCCGGCCACGGCTTTTTCGGC
>DQCI01000068.1:3763-8610 GCA_003545125.1 Paracoccaceae bacterium | reverse complement strand
CGATGGACGATCTCGAGCACCTGCATGCCCGGCTGAGCCACGATCTTCCGAAGACGTAAGCTGACCCGAAAAAGGCGCCCCGCACGGCATAAGGCAGAAGACAACAGGCAAGAAATAACCCCCGCAGAGCGATCCGCGGGGGCTGTTCTTCAACAGAAGAGGCGCTACCCCGCCGCCCGCGGATCAGGGCAGGTGTGGGACCAGACGCGACCGCCCTGAGCCGCAATCCCAGAATCAGACCGACCGCTCAAATGCCAGGTCTGCGAGATCTTCCTTCGAGATCAACAGGTTCAGCTCACCGGAATCTCCGATGCAGACGTCGTCGTCGACCCCAAGATGCAGAAGCACCCGATCAAGCGCCCGGTTCTCGGGGTCGCCCCGGACATCGTTCTGAACGAAGGAGGGATGCCCGCCGACCCAGTGCACGCCGTTGCCTTCCCGGGTCTGATCGCGTTTTTCCGTGAACGCCGTCCCGAGCTGCGCCGCGACCGTTTCGGTTTCGCCCATCCTGTTGAAATCGTCCGGCGCAAGTGCGTCGAACTCGTCGTTGTCGCAATTGCCCGGTGCCTGGCTCGGCTCGAAACGGAGCCCCAACCCGAATCTGAACGCCCGCTCCGGTCGGCCTGCGTGGATCAGGATCTTTGTAAACGGCAAGCTGGCTACGTGGATCGCGCCCCAGAACCCGTCGAGTTCGGATTGCGCGATCCGCCGAGCAGCGCGCCGCTTTCGGTCCCATATTCGGTTCGCAAAAAATACCGTGATGGCGAAGATCACGCCAAGGCTCGCGCGCGTGTACAAAAAGGACAAACCGCAACTTCGTTACACGATCCTGTGTCGGTGACCGTCGGCGAACACGCGGCGCATGGCAAGACGAAGCCCCCGCGGATCGCTCCACGGGGGCTTTGCGTTTGTCTCGTAGGGTGGGTGTTTTCCCACCTTCCGCTTACCAGTCCTCGCGAACCACCGTCCGGGTCTTGATCGGCAGCTTCATCGCGGCGAGGCGCAGGGCCTCGCGGGCGGTTTCCTCGTCGACGCCGTCGATCTCGAACATGATCCGGCCGGGCTTGACCTTGGCCGCCCAGAAGTCGACCGAGCCTTTGCCCTTACCCATCCGGACTTCGGTGGGCTTCGACGACACCGGGGTGTCGGGGAAGATGCGGATCCAGACACGGCCCTGACGTTTCATGTGGCGGGTCATCGCGCGGCGGGCCGCTTCGATCTGACGCGCCGTGACACGTTCGGGCTGGACGGCCTTGAGGCCGAAGGAGCCGAAGGTCAGGGTCGAGCCGCCCTTGGCTTCGCCCTTGATCCGGCCCTTGTGCATCTTGCGGAATTTTGTGCGTTTCGGTTGCAGCATGTTTCCGTCCCCTTACCGGCGGCCGCCCATGGCGCCACGTGGCGCCGGGCCTTCCTGGAGTTCCTGGAGCTTGCGGTCATGGGCCGACGGGTCGTGCTCCATGATTTCGCCCTTGTAGATCCAGACCTTGATGCCGATGATCCCGTAGGCCGTCTTCGCCTCCGCCTGCGCGTAGTCGATGTCGGCCCGCAGCGTGTGCAGCGGCACCCGGCCTTCGCGGGTCCATTCGGTGCGCGCGATCTCGGCACCGCCGAGGCGGCCCGCGACGTTGACCCGGATACCCAGGGCCCCCATGCGCACCGCGTTCTGCGCCGAGCGCTTGATCGCGCGGCGGAAGCTCACCCGGCGCTCGAGCTGCTGAGCGATGCTCTCGGCCACCAGCTGGGCGTCGAGCTCGGGCTTGCGAACCTCGACGATGTTGAGGTGCAGTTCCGAGTCCGTCATCTTGGCGATCTTCTTGCGAAGCACCTCGATGTCGGCGCCCTTCTTGCCAATGATGACGCCGGGACGCGCGGTGTGGATCGTGACCCGGATCTTCTTGTGCGGGCGCTCGATGATGATCTTCGATACACCGGCCTGCTTGGCGTAGTCCTTGATGAACTCGCGGATCTTGAGGTCTTCCAGCAGAAGATCTCCGTAATCCTTCGTGTCCGCGTACCAGCGGCTGTCCCAGGTGCGGTTCACCTGAAGGCGCATGCCGATCGGATTGACTTTATGACCCATTAGGCTTGCTCCTCGAGCTGACGCACCTTGATGGTGAGTTCGGAGAACGGCTTCTTGATGGCGCCGTAGCGGCCACGCGCCCGCGGGCGGCCGCGCTTCATCACCAGGTTTTTGCCCACGTAGGCCTCGGCCACGACGAGTTCGTCGACGTCGAGGTTGTGGTTGTTCTCGGCGTTGGCGATGGCGCTTTCGAGGCACTTCTTGACGTCACCGGCGATGCGCTTCTTCGAGAAGGTCAGGTCCGACAGGGCCTTTTCCACCTTCTTGCCGCGGATCATCGCGGCGACGAGGTTGAGCTTCTGGGGAGAAGTGCGCAGCATGCGCAGCTTCGCCATCGCCTCGTTGTCCGCCACGCGGCGGGGATTTTTATCCTTGCCCATGGCTTATTTCCTCTTCGCTTTCTTGTCGGCGGCGTGACCGTAGTAGGTCCGCGTCGGCGAGTATTCCCCGAACTTCTGGCCGATCATGTCCTCGGAGACGAGCACCGGGATATGCTTCTGGCCGTTGTAGACCCCGAAGGTGAGGCCGACAAACTGGGGCAGGATGGTGGAGCGGCGCGACCAGATCTTGATGACCTCGTTGCGGCCCGACTCGCGGGACTTCTCGGCCTTTTTGAGGACGTAAGCGTCGACAAAGGGGCCTTTCCAAACGGAACGCGACATGTGTTAGCGACCCTTCTTCTTGGCGTGGCGCGAGCGGATGATGAGCTGCGACGATGCCTTTTTCTTGTTGCGGGTGCGTGCGCCCTTGGTGGGCTTGCCCCAGGGGGTCACCGGGTGACGGCCGCCCGAGGTGCGGCCTTCGCCGCCGCCGTGCGGGTGGTCGATCGGGTTCATCACGACACCGCGAACGCTCGGGCGCTTGCCGGCGTGGCGCATGCGCCCCGCCTTGCCGAAGTTCTGGTTCGAGTTGTCCGGGTTCGAGACCGCGCCGATGGTCGCCATGCATTCCTGGCGGACCATGCGCAACTCGCCCGACGAGAGCCGGATCTGGGCGTAGCCGCCGTCACGGCCGACGAACTGGGCATAGGTGCCCGCGGCGCGTGCGATTTGGCCGCCCTTGCCGGGCTTCATCTCGACGTTGTGCACGATGGTACCGATCGGCATGCCCGAGAACGGCATCGCGTTGCCGGGCTTGATGTCGGCCTTCTGGGACGCGATCACGCTGTCGCCCACCGCCAGGCGCTGCGGCGCCAGGATGTAGGCCTGCTCGCCGTCTTCGTAGGCGACGAGGGCGATGAAGGCGGTCCGGTTCGGGTCATATTCGATCCGGGCGATCTTGCCGGGAACGTCGACCTTGTTCCGCTTGAAATCGACGATGCGATAGAGACGCTTTGCGCCCCCGCCACGACGACGCGAGGTGATCCGTCCGGTGTTGTTCCGGCCGCCCTTCTTGGTCAGTCCCTCGGTGAGAGACTTGACGGGGCGCCCTTTCCAAAGCTCCGAACGGTCGATCAGCACCAGCCCGCGCTGGCCCGGCGTCGTCGGCTTGTACGACTTGAGTGCCATGCTTTCTGTCTTCCGTTAGCTGTGGTCGGCCCCCGTTCAGTGTTGGCGGGGGGCCTTGGGTCAAAAGAATCGCGGGCCCCAGGACGAATCCGGGGCCATGCGACTGGGGTGAGGTATCAGGGGTTGGGGGTGGTGGCAAGCGCCCGGGAGGGGTTTTGTCGCGTCGTGCTGGGATGACGTGCGACTACCGATCGCTGCAAGGACGTTCCAGAAACTCAGGGTGCTGCAAATCCGTATTGGCGAAGTTGCGCCATTTGCACCGGGGGAGAAACGGTTCCCTGTTTCCATCGTAGAAGAGCCGGAGGCCCGTCATGGCCACGTGGTAGCCGTTGCAGGTTACGTAGCGACCGCCATCGAGATCGCTAATGCTCATGGCTTCCGCGTAATTCACATTCTCGACGCGAGCGTTCACTTCGGCATCGTAGAGACCGGACTTGCCGCCTTCGGACTCAGAGATCCAAACGAAGCGATCATTGAAACAGATCATGCCGACATCACGCGCCAATCGCGGCGCACCTCCGACGCCGAACAGATCATCGCGTCCGTAGAGCGTGAAGTTGAAGACGCGCTTGCCGACCATACCGTTTGGCAGAGTGACTTTCGCGCCGAACCCTGTGGAAGCGCGGGCGATATGGATCAATGCAAGGGCAATGAGCAAAACGAACAAGCCGACCACCGCGCGTCTTTTTCGGTTCCTCTCAGCCACTTTCCACTGGTCCTTTTCTCTAGCCATACTCACTTTTCGTCGCGTCGATGAGTATTTCGGCATGGAGTGTCGCTGTCCAGTGACCGGTGACCGGATAGGTTGTACCACCCGGCTCAACGCCGATGTTGAGCGTGTCGGCAAAAACATCAGTGAAGTCGAAATACGCGTCGCCCGAGATGAGGAACATGTCACCTTGGATGGTCACTTTGCCGTTGAACACGCCACTCACGGTTCCGTCCCCGTGTGAGAAAGCGACGTTTTTGAACTTGTACGTGCCATCGTACGGGTATTGCACTGCGCCTGCTCCTTGTGCCCGCGCAATCGCGGCGATCTGGTCGGCCAGACGTCGGAACGCCCCGTCGGTTCTTGACTGGTACGCATAGTACTCCGCGATCTCACGAAGGTGGCCGATCTCCAGAAGATCCACGCCCCGCCCACCGCCGGTGTAGTAGTGCTGAACAAAGTCCCAGTTGGTCCAACGGTCAAAGCTTGATGCGAGACTTGTCGTGAACTCCCAATGGGCAAACTCGGTTTCGCCGGGCAGATAGGGCAC
>DQCI01000068.1:0-3679 GCA_003545125.1 Paracoccaceae bacterium | reverse complement strand
TGGGTCCGCCAAACGTATTGTCTGGTCCCGAGAGATTGAACAAGCGAGTACCGATATGGCGTGCCGTGACGAACATAGGCGATGAAGGCATCGTGATGGGCTTGATCGAAGGAATCGTTCATGGGCACCGCCAGCGTTAAGACAATCGCAATTCATGGCGGTTCTGCTAAAGACCTCGTTAACGCAGCGTTTGGCCCCCCAAAACGAAAAGGCCCCCGCAATCGCGAGGGCCTTTTCAATTCCGTAGGCCGGGGTTCACCCCGGCGCCCCGATCACAACCCGGTGGTCACGTCGATCGTGTTGCCTTCTTCGAGGGTCACATAGGCCTTCTTCACGTCGCGCCGCTTGCCGAGTTGGCCGCGGAAGCGCCCGGCTCCGGCCTTGATGGTGCAGTGCCTTCGCCCAATAAACACCAGTTAGCGCTATCTGTTGCAATTACAATACCTTGACCCCCCGTCCGAGTTCGCCCACCCCTCGCCCACCGCGCCGAAGAGGGCCCTTTTGGCCCGCCCCCGCCCTCGAATCCGGTGTCCGGCCCTTGCGGGGCTAGCGACGGCGGCAGGACCGCCACAGGTCATGACCGGTTCCGGGGAAGGGGCTGGTCTTGCTGGCGGAATTTGCCCATCCTGCCCCTGACCCAAGGGAGATCCTCCAATGCGTTTGCCTCTGCTGACCCTCGTCCCCCTGATCCTCGCGGCCTGTGCCGAGACGGGGGGCGGCGCCGCGACGGCCACCGGGGGCCGGGATGTCACCAATCTGCCCGAGGGTGTGCTGGCCATCGTCGCACCGGACCAGGATCTCACCTCTGTGCGGATCGACGAGGCCGGGTGCTACGTGTACCGCTATTCCGGCCCCGTCGAGACGACCTTCCTGCCGCTGCGCAGCACCTCAGGGCGGCCGATCTGTACGCGGGCGCAGACGACTTGAGCCGCCACGGACCGCCCTCCGGCTGACCCGCGATCAGCTCCGCGCGCCGAGAAGGTCTTCCGGCGGGTAGAGATAGGCCGTCACCCCGGTCGAGACGTTGGGGTAGAGGTCGTTGATATGTGCCATGACCATCCGCACGCAGCCTGAGCTCGCCCGGCCGCCGATCGACCCCGGATAGGGGGAGCCGTGGATGCGCAGATACGTGTCGCGCCCGCCCCGGTAGAGATAGAAGGCGCGCGAACCGAGCGGGTTCCGGGGCCCCGCATCCATCCCGTCCTCGAGCCCCGCGTAAAGATGTGGGTCGCGCTTGATCATGTTCGCGGTCGGGGTCCAGGTGGGCCATTTGGCCTTGCGCGCGACGGTGTAGGTGCCCGGTGCGTAGAGATCGCCCTTGGCGATGGCGACGCCGTAGCGCATCGCCGTGCCGCCGGGTTCGATATGGTAGAGGTACCGGGCGACGGCATCGACGTGCAGATCGCCCGGCCTGAGGCCGGGGTTGGCCTCGACCCGCCGCGGCAGGAACCGCGACTGAATACCCCACGCGTTCGAGGTTTCCGGCACGTAATCCGGTGGCGTCACCTGCGCATCCCAGGTGTTCCACATCGCCCGGTTCGAGACCGGCGCACCCAATGCGCGTCCCGCCAGGGGTACGGAAAACAGGGCTGTGGTGGTGATGACGAAATGGCGTCTGGTCAACATGGTCGCACGAATCCTTCCTGCCCCACCCGGTCAGTGTTGGCGTGACGGCGGACCCGGATCAAATCTCATCCGTTCACTTGGCCGTGTTCCGCCTATGCAAGGTACCGAAAAACAACGAAAAAGCCCCCCGGTGCGGCGACCGGGGGGCTTTTGTGTGTTCTTGCGCCGGGCTCGCGCCTGGCAACCGGGGCTCAGAGCCCGGTGGTCACGTCGATCGTGTTGCCTTCTTCGAGGGTCACGTAGGCCTTTTTCACGTCGCGCCGCTTGCCGAGCTGGCCGCGGAAGCGTTTGACCTTGCCTTTGGTGATGGTGGTGTTGACCGCCTTCACCTTGACCCCGAACAGCGCCTCGACCGCTTCCTTGATCAGCGGCTTGTTGGCGTCGGGGGCAACCTCGAAGACGACCGCACCGTGTTCGGACGACATCGTCGCCTTCTCGGTGATGATCGGCTTCTTGATCACGTCGTAGAGCTTCGCCTTGTCGGTCATTTCAGTCGAGCCTCCAGAGCTTCGACACCCGCCTTGGTGAGCACGAGCGTGTCACGCTTGAGGATGTCATAGACGTTGGCGCCCATCGACGGCAGAACGTCGAGGCCTTCGATGTTGCGCACGGCCTGGGCAAAGCCCTCGTTGACGGCGGCGCCGTCGATGACGAGCGCGCGCTTCCAGCCGAGGTTCTTGACCTGCTTGGCGAGCGCCGAGGTCTTGCCGTCGGAATCCGCCGCGTCGATCACCACCAGCTCACCAGCCTTGGCCTTGGCCGACAGCGCGTGCTTGAGGCCAAGCTTGCGGAACTTCTTCGGCAACTCGTGGGCGTGCGACCGGGGCGTGGGGCCCTTGTAGATGCCACCCTTGCGGAAGATCGGCGCGTTGCGGCTGCCGTGGCGGGCGCCACCGGTGCCCTTCTGGCGGTAGATCTTCTTGGTCGAGTAGCTGGTCTCCGAGCGGGTCTTGACCTTGTGGGTACCGGCCTGCGCCTTGTTGCGCTGCCAGCGGACCACGCGGTGCAGGATGTCGGCGCGCGGCTCGAGGCCGAACAGGGCCTCGTCCAGGTCGACCGAACCGGCCTTGCCGCCGTCCAGCTTGATCACGTCGAGTTTCATTCTTCAGCGCCTCCTTCGGGGGCCTCGGCAGGAGCCTCAACGGGGGGCTCTTCAGCCGCCGGCTTGGCGTCCGACTTGAGCGCAGCCGGGAACGGCACGCCGTCGGGGAGTTTCTTCTTCACCGCGTCCTTCACGGTGACCCAGCCGCCTTTTGAGCCGGGCACCGCGCCCTTGATGAAGACGAGACCACGCATCGCGTCGGTGCGCACCACTTCCAGGTTCTGGGTGGTGACCCGCGCGGCGCCCATGTGGCCGGCCATCTTCTTGCCCTTGAACACCTTGCCCGGGTCCTGACACTGACCGGTCGAGCCGTGCGAGCGGTGGCTGATCGACACACCGTGCGAGGCGCGAAGGCCGCTGAAGTTGTGCCGCTTCATGGCACCGGCGAAGCCCTTGCCGATCGAGGTGCCGGAAACATCGACCTTTTGGCCGGACACGAAGTGCTCGGCCGAAAGCTCGGCGCCCACCTCGATGAGGTTCTCGGGGCTGACCCGGAACTCCGCGAGCTTGCGCTTGGGTTCGACCTTGGCGGCGGCGAAGTGGCCGCGCATGGCCTTGGACGTCCGCTTGGCCTTGGCCGCACCGGCGCCGAGCTGAACGGCCGAGTAGCCATCCTTCTCGGCCGTGCGCTGAGCCACGACCTGCAGGTTTTCGAGCTGGAGAACGGTCACGGGGATCTGTTTCCCGTCCTCCATGAACAGGCGGGTCATGCCCACCTTCTTTGCGAGAATGCCGGAACGCATGCTGGTGCCCTCCTCAGACCGAAATCTGCACGTCGACGCCAGCGGCGAGGTCGAGCTTCATCAGCGCGTCCACGGTCTGCGGCGTCGGGTCGACGATGTCGAGCAGCCGCTTGTGGGTGCGGATCTCGAACTGGTCGCGGGATTTCTTGTCGATATGCGGTCCACGCAGAACCGTGAACTTCTCGATCTTGTTCGGCAGCGGGATCGG
>DQCI01000019.1:6767-13083 GCA_003545125.1 Paracoccaceae bacterium | reverse complement strand
TCCTGGATCTCCTCCCAGGCCCGGTTGACCGCGATCATGTGCTTCTCGGCGATCTTGACCGCCTCTTCCGGCACGCCGCGCGCGATCAGCCGGTCGGGGTGGTATTCGCGCACATGGGCGCGCCAAGCGAGGCGGATTTCCTCGAACGGCGTGTCCGGATCCACCCCCAGCACCGCGTAGGGGTCAGGGACGGCGTCGGGCACGAACCGGGCGCGCAACGAGCGGAACGACCGCTCGTCGACCCCGAAGATCGTCGCGACCCGGGCGAGGAACGCATCCTCCGCCGCGTGGTAGGTCCCGTCCGCGACCGCGATGTAGAACAACCCCTCGAGCAGGTCGCACAGCGCCGGGTCGCGTGTGCCGAAAAGCTTCGCGATCTTCTGGGCATAGAGCTCGTAGCCGGCCACGTCGGTGCGCGCGAGGTTGAACACCCGCGCCGCGTTCGCCTCCTCGGCCCTGGGGATGGTGAAGACTTCGCGGAAGGCCGCAACCTCGTTGCGTGTCACCTGCCCGTCGGCCTTCGCCATCTTGGCCCCGAGGGCGATGACAGCGATGGTGAAGGCGGCGGTGCGTTCGGGCGGTGCGCGCAGGTTGGTAAAGACATCGGCCAGGCTCTCGCCCGAACGCAGCGCCGCCAGCGCGTCGGTGATGCGGGTCCACAGCGACATGGGATCAGAGGATTTTCTGCATCAATACAAGGTCGAGCCAATGCGCGTGTTTCCACCCCACTTCGGGCACCCGCGCGATCTCGTTGTAGCCCCGGGCGGCGTGAAAGGCGATACCGGCTTCGTTGGCGCCGCTCACGCCGGCGATCATCGAATGCGCGCCGCGGTCGCGGGCATGGGCCTCGACGGTCTCCAGCAGCGCCGACCCGAGCCCGCGCCGACGCGCGCCCTCGGCCAGCATGATCGTGTGCTCCATCGAGCGCGCATAGCCGACGCCCGGGCGAAACTGGCCGTAGGTCGCGAAACCGAGCACCTCGCCGTCTTGCTCGGCGACGAAGGTACCATGGCCGTCATCAGCGCGCGACAACAGGAAACGAACGAGGTCGTCGGGGTCTTTCTCGACCGCGTTGAAGGTGATGGTGCTGTCCCGGATCACCGGATTCCAGATCTCGGCAATCGCCGTCGCGTCCCATGCGCCCGCTTGACGGATCATCTGAGGTCCCTCTCGCCTGTGTCTGTGAGAACGAGCGCCGACAGCCCGGACGGGCCCGCGCGCACCGTCACCCGGTCGTCGTCGTTCAGCATCGACAGCGCCCAGCCCAGCCGGCCCGCATCCGGGTGGCTGAGGGTGAGCGAGATGAGCCGCGCGCCGGTGTCGGGGAGCGCGCTGGTCGGATCGTGCCCGGTCCAGGAAATGAGCGCCGGGAAGACACCGTCGAACGGCTGTTTGCCGTCTTCGGGAACGGTGATCCGCCAGTCGTAGCCCCCCCGCGTCATCGCCATTGGCGCGCCGATACCGTCGGGCGCCTGGGCCAGCGCGGCATCGAGATCGTCGACCCGGAGCGCCCAGGCGGCCAGCCGCGGCGTGACCCGCGGATCGGCGGCGTAGCGGTCAAGGCCGAACCAGCGCGCCCGGCCGGGGTCGTCGGCCGCGGGGTCGGGTGCGAGCGCCTCGGCATAGGTGCCGGGCCCGAGCGACAGGAGCCGGTTGTGCGTGCCCATGCGCGCGTGTTGGCCACCGGGCACGGTGTCCAGACCCAGCGTTTGCTCGATGTGTCGGGTGGCCGCGTCCAGCGTCCCGCCCGCCACGACAAGATGGTCGATCACACTTTGCATCCCGGCCTCCCTTCGCGCCGGAGCATGCCATGACCGGCAGGCAAACGAAATTGTTATCTCATCGCTGCTGGCGTACTATTGAACCGGAAGCGTCTTCGCCCAAGTAGGGGGAGAAAAGAGGGATAGATATGACTTCCGCGATCGAAAGACTGCTCAAACACGAAGCCGCCGGCGGTGTGGCCCTGATGGCGGCGGCATTGCTCGCGCTGATCGTCGCCAATTCCGGGTTCGCCGGGCTCTACAACGATGTGCTCGCGGCGAAGCTCTCGATCACCATCGACGGTGAGGGGCTCTCGAAACCCCTGATCCTGTGGATCAACGACGGGTTGATGGCGGTGTTCTTCTTCCTCATCGGGCTCGAGCTCAAACGCGAGATCCTCGAAGGCAAGCTCAAGAACCCGCGCGACGTGGCCCTGCCCGGCATCGCCGCGATCGGCGGCATGGCGGTGCCGGCGATCATTTTCGCGGCAATCAACTGGAACTCGCCCGAAACCCTGCCCGGATGGGCGATCCCGGCGGCGACCGACATCGCCTTCGCACTCGGCCTGCTCGCGCTGGTCGGCTCGCGCGCGCCCACTTCGCTCAAGGTTTTCCTGCTCACCCTGGCCATTCTCGACGACCTCGGCGCGATCCTGATCATCGCGGTGTTCTACACCGCCCATCTCAAGGTGACCTACCTGTTGCTCGCCCTCGTGCCGCTGGCGGCGATGGGCTGGCTCAACGCGCGCGGTACCCACCGGGTCTCGCCCATTCTGATGCTCGGCATCGTGCTCTGGGTGCTGGTGCTGAAATCGGGCATTCACGCGACTCTCGCGGGCGTCCTCACCGCGTTCTTCATCCCTTTGAAGGACCGTTGGGGCAGGTCGCCGCTGCATTCGCTCGAACACGGGCTCGACCCCTGGGTCGCCTTCTTCATCGTGCCGGTCTTCGCCTTCGCCAACGCCGGTGTGTCGTTCTCGGGGATGTCGATAAATGCGATCACCTCGCCAGTTACCGTCGGGATCGTGGCGGGCCTGGTGCTCGGCAAGCAGATGGGCGTGATGGGCGCGACCTGGCTGGTGGTGAAAACCGGTATCGCGAAGCTGCCCCATGGGGCCAACTGGGCGCATATCTACGGGCTGTCGGCGCTGGCCGGCATCGGCTTCACCATGTCGTTGTTCATCGGCGGCCTGAGCTATACGGACCCCTTGCTGATGAACGAAGTGCGGCTCGGCGTGCTCGTCGCTTCCGCGATCTCGGCGGTGATCGGCTACGCCGTGCTGATGGCGGTCAGCCGTAAGGACGAAGAGGACGAGGAAGAGGTCGAACCCGCGCTGGCGGAGTGAACGGACACGCCGTCTCGGTTCCGGCCGAGGCGGTCCCGGGATCAGCCCGGTGTGCCCAGTTTGAAGGGCGCGAGCACGGCGGCGACGGTTTCGCTGGCGGTGACATCGACGCCCAGCGCCCTCCCCCGCCGCGCGACCGAACCGCAGATGTGGTCGATCTCCAACGCGCGGCCGTGTTCGAGATCATGCGCCGTCGAGGCGCGGCTTTCGGGCGCCATTGATCCGATGAACCCCCAGGTTTTCTCGACCGCATCATCGGCCAGCGCGATGCCTTCGGCACGCCCGACGGCACAGGCCTCACCGATCAGCCGCTGCGCCAGGTCGGCAAGCGCGGGCGTGTCACGCACCACCCCGACCCGGGTCCGCGCGGCGGCGGTTGTCGATGAGATCGCGTTGAACAGGAGGAACTTGGACCAGAGATCGATGCGCACATCGTCGCAATCGGGCACTAAGACCCCGGCGGCGGCGAGCGTCTTGCGCAGGGCCGACACCGCAGCACCATTCTGCCCGCCGTCGATCCCGCCTATGGCGAAGGACCGAGGCGCGCCGTAGCGGGTGATCTCGCCCGGCGCGGTGATATTGGAGAAAATGCGCGAGACGCAGATCGCCACGCGCGCGGGGCCGAACGCCTCCGCCGCCATGTCGGGCGCATCGACGCCGTTCTGCACCGTCACCACCAGCGTGTCGGGGCCGACGGCGGGAGCGATCTGCGCGAAGGCGTCGGCGAGCTGGTGCGCCTTGACCGTGACCACGATAGCGTCGGGTGTACCGATCTCGCGGGGATCGTCGGTCAGCACCTCGGGGCGGGTGACGGTCGTGCCGCCCGGCTCGATGAGCTTGAGGCCACGCGCACGGATCGCGTCCAGATGCGCGCCGCGCGCAATCAAGGCGACGGGCGTGCCGGCTTCGGTCAGCTTTGCGGCGAGGTAGCCGCCGACGCCGCCGGCGCCCAGAATGGCGATCTTCATATCCGTCTCCCCCGTGTTGTCTCCCCCATGTCGCCGCCGCCGTGCTGTCGCAGGCTCAGCCCGGCCGTCCCGACCGGATCAAGGCGATGATCTCGCGCGCCGCCTCGGGGATATTGGTGCCCGGCCCGAAGATAGCGGAAACACCGGCCTGTTTCAGGTAGTCGTAGTCCTGCTGCGGGATCACCCCGCCGCAGACCACCAGGATCTCGCCCGCGCCCCGCGCCTTCAACGCCTCGATGAGCTTCGGCGCGAGGGTCTTGTGGCCCGCCGCCTGGGACGAGATGCCGACGATGTGCACATCGTTGTCGACCGCGTCCTGCGCCGCCTCCTCGGGCGTCTGGAACAAGGGGCCCACGTCGACGTCGAAGCCGATATCGGCAAAGGCGGTGGCGATCACCTTGGCGCCGCGGTCGTGGCCGTCCTGCCCCATCTTGACCACCAGCATCCGTGGGCGGCGCCCCTCTTCCTCGGCGAATTTCTCGACATCGGCCTGGATCGCGGCGAAGCCTTCGTCGCCCTCGTAAGCCGCGCCGTAGACACCCGAGAGGGTTTTCACCTCGGCCCGGTGGCGGCCAAACGCTTTTTCCATCGCCATCGAAATCTCTCCCACCGTTGCGCGCGCCCGCGCGGCCTCGACCGCCAGCGTCAAGAGGTTGCCTGTCCCCGATTTGGCCGCTGCCGCGAGGTCGGCGAGGCTCGTGTCACACGCCGCCTGGTCGCGCGTGCCGCGGATTTTTTCCAGCCGTTTGATCTGGCTTTCGCGCACCGAGACGTTGTCGACATCGCGAAAGTCGATCTCGTCTTCGGTCTCGAGGCGGAACTTGTTGAGGCCGACAATCACCTCGTCGCCCCGGTCGACAGCCGCCTGACGGCGCGCGGCGGATTCCTCGATGCGCAGCTTGGGCATGCCGGTGGCCACGGCCTTGGTCATGCCGCCCATCTCATCCACCTCCTCGATCAGCTTCCAGGCCTCTTCGATGAGGTCGGCGGTGAGCTTCTCAACGTAATAGGACCCTGCGAGCGGATCGACCACCTTGGTCACCCCGGTCTCGTTCTGCAAGATGAGCTGGGTGTTGCGCGCGATGCGGGCGGAGGTTTCGGTCGGCAGCGCGATGGCTTCGTCGAACGCGTTGGTGTGGAGCGACTGCGTGCCGCCAAGCACCGCGCTCATCGCCTCGAACGCGGTACGCACGATGTTGTTGTAGGGGTCCTGCTCCTGAAGGCTCACCCCCGAGGTCTGGCAATGGGTGCGCAGCATCAGGCTGCCGGGTTTCTTCGGCTCGAACTCCGACATGATCTTGTGCCACAGGAACCGCGCCGCGCGCAGCTTGGCCGCTTCCATGAAGAAGTTCATGCCGATGGCGAAGAAGAAGCTGAGCCGGCCGGCGAAGGCATCGACGTCGAGGCCGCGCGCAATGGCGGCGCGGACGTATTCGCGCCCGTCCGCGAGGGTGAAGGCGAGCTCCTGCACCAGGTTCGCGCCCGCCTCCTGCATGTGGTAGCCGGAGATCGAGATCGAGTTGAACCGCGGCATGTCGGTCGAGGTGTATTCGATGATGTCCGACACGATCCGCATCGAGGGTTCGGGCGGGTAGATGTAGGTATTGCGGACCATGAACTCCTTGAGGATGTCGTTCTGGATGGTGCCCGAGAGCTGGGCCCGGGCGATCCCCTGCTCCTCGCCCGCGACGATGTAACTCGCAAGGATCGGGATCACCGCGCCGTTCATCGTCATCGACACCGAGACCTTGTCGAGCGGAATGCCGTCGAACAGGACCTTCATGTCCTCGACCGAGTCGATCGCCACCCCTGCCTTGCCGACATCGCCGACGACGCGCTCATGGTCGCTGTCGTAGCCCCGGTGGGTGGCGAGATCGAAGGCGACCGACACGCCCTGCTGGCCGGCATCGAGCGCCTTGCGGTAGAAGGCGTTGCTCTCCTCGGCGGTCGAGAACCCGGCGTATTGGCGGATGGTCCAGGGGCGGCCGGTGTACATCGTCGCCCGCGGCCCCCGGGTGAAAGGCGCAAGCCCCGGCATGGTGCCGGTATGGCCGAGCCCTTCGGCGTCTTCCTGCGCGTAAAGTGGCTTGACTGCGATGCCCTCAGGCGTGTTCCAGGTGAGGTCTTCGAGGGGCCGGCCGCGCAATTCCTTCTCGGCCAGGGCTTCCCAGTCTTTCCTGTCGGTCATCGACGCTCTCCTTCGTTCGTTACGCCGCTCACCGGCGTACAGGCTTCACTCGTT
>DQCI01000019.1:0-6720 GCA_003545125.1 Paracoccaceae bacterium | reverse complement strand
GTCTTCATTCATTGTGTCGGGCTCGTTCGCGCCTATATTCAGAGGCATGGGAGCCCGTATGTACAAAACACTGGCGTTATCGGCCGCGCTTGCCACCGGTCTTGTTGGCCTTGCGGGCCTGCCCGCGCGCGCGCTCGACGCGCTCAAGTGGGCCGATGCCCATCCGGACGTCACGATCCTGTCATCGGACGAGCTGATGATGATCGAAGCCCCGGGGGCGACGCTCGAGGATTTTCGCTGGACCGCCCGCGCGCTCGTCGTCTTCGCCGACAGCGAGAACGACCCGCGATACATCCAACAGATGGAGTACATCGCGAAAGACGGCCTGCGCCTCGCCGAGCGCGACGTGATCGTCGTGGTCGACACCGATCCGGCCGCCGAATCGGCAATCCGCAAAGAGCTTCGGCCCCGCGGCTTCACGCTGGTGCTGATCGGCAAGGACGGGTTCAAATACCTGCGCAAGCCTTTGCCCTGGGACGTGCGCGAGATTTCGCGCTCGATCGACAAGATGCCACTGCGCCAGCAGGAACTGAAGGATTCGCGCGGGCGGTGATATCCGCTCACGACGCTCCCCCCGCCCGCGACAGGGGTTGGCCGATCAGCGCCGGAATCAATCTCGGCAAGTGGCCCATCCGCGCCACTATTCGAACTCCATGATCACCTCGTCCACCGCGAGGCTATCGCCGGCGGCGGCGTTGATGCGGGTGACGACGGTCTTCTTCTCGGCGCGCAGGATGTTTTCCATCTTCATCGCCTCGACGGTGCAGAGCGCCTGGCCTTCCTGCACCTCGTCGCCCTCCTCGACTTCGACTTTCACGATCAGCCCCGGCATCGGGCAGAGCAGGAGTTTCGAGGTGTCGGGCGCCACCTTCTCGGGCATCAGCGAGGCAAGCTCGGCCTGGCGCGGAGTGCGCACGTAGACCTTCATGTCGGCGCCGCGGGTGCGGATCCGGTACCCTGCGTCGATCGGGTTGACCTTCAGCACCAGCGGTTCGCCATCGACGGTAAGGGTGGCGAGCGGGTCGCCCGGGGTCCAGTCGGAGGTCACGCGCATCTTGGTGCCGTCGATGAACTTGACCGTCGAGCCCTTCTTGTCGGCCTTGATCTTCACCTCGAAGCTTTCGTTCGCCAGCGCCACCGTCCAGTGCTTGCCGACCACACGAGCGTGGTTGTCCATCCGCCCCGAGATCCGGGTGCGGCGGATCTCGTCGACACGGAACATCGCGGCGACGGCGGCGGCAATGCGCTGGAGCTGGTCCTGCGGCAAGGTCACGCCGTCGAACCCATCCGGGTATTCCTCGGCAATGAAAGCGGTGGTGATGTCGCCGGAGACGAACTTCTCATGGTCCATCACCGCCGACAGGAACGGCAGGTTGTGGCCGATGCCTTCCACTTCGAAGCTGTCGAGGGCCACGCGCATGTGTTCGATGGCCTCACCCCGGGTCGGCCCCCAGGTGCAGAGCTTGGCGATCATCGGGTCGTAGTACATCGAGATCTCGCCGCCCTCGTAGACGCCGGTATCGTTGCGCACGACGTGGGTCTTGTCGGCCACCTCTTCGGGCGGGCGGTAACGGGTGAGCCGGCCGATCGACGGCAGGAAGTTGCGGTACGGGTCCTCGGCATAGAGCCGGCTTTCCATCGCCCAGCCGTTCAGCTTCACATCGTCTTGCGTGATCGACAGCTTTTCGCCGTTCGCCACCCGGATCATCTGCTCGACGAGGTCGATGCCGGTGATGAGCTCGGTGACGGGGTGCTCGACCTGGAGCCGCGTGTTCATCTCGAGGAAGAAGAAGTTCTTCTCGCCGTCGACGATGAACTCGACCGTGCCGGCTGAGGTGTAGCCTACCGCCTGGGCCAGCGCGACCGCCTGCTCGCCCATCGCCTTGCGCGTGGCCTCGTCGAGAAACGGCGACGGCGCCTCTTCGATGACCTTCTGGTTGCGCCGCTGGATCGAGCATTCGCGCTCGCCGAGATAGACGCCGTTGCCATGCGCATCGCAGAGCACCTGGATCTCGATGTGGCGCGGTTGGGTGACAAACTTCTCGATGAAGATCCGGTCGTCGCCGAAGGAGCTTGCCGCCTCGTTCTTGGACGACTGGAAGCCCTCGCGGCATTCGGCATCGTTCCAGGCGATCCGCATGCCCTTGCCGCCGCCCCCGGCACTGGCCTTGATCATCACCGGGTAGCCGACCTGACCGGCGATCTCGACGGCATCGTCAGCATTGTCGATCAGTCCCATGTAACCCGGCACGGTGGAGACATTTGCGTCCTGGGCGATTTTTTTGGAGGTGATCTTGTCGCCCATCGCCTCGATCGCGCCCTTGGGCGGGCCGACGAAGGCGACGCCCTCGGCTTCGAGCGCCTCGGCGAATTTCGAGTTCTCAGAGAGGAAGCCATAGCCGGGGTGCACCGCCTCGGCGCCCGAGCCCCGGATCGCGGCCATGACCTTGTCGATCACGATGTAGGACTGGTTGGCGGGCGGCGGCCCGATATGTACCGCCTCATCCGCCATCTTCACATGCAGCGCATTACGGTCGGCATCGGAATAGATCGCCACCGTCTGGATGCCCATCTTGCGGGCCGTCTTGATCACGCGGGCTGCGATCTCGCCCCGGTTGGCAATCAGGATCTTCTTGAACATGTCCTGTCCTCACTTTGTCGATGTCTGGGGATGCCGGCAGGGCGCGGCGCGGTTTCCGAGGCGGAAACCGAAACAGATTTCGTTGCGAAATCTGTGCCGAAATCCGCACCGGATTTCGCGCCGCGGGTCGAGCCGCACGGTGGGCAAGAAAAATCCCGGCCCGTGTCACGCAGACACAGACCGGGAAGAAGGGGAAGGGTAACGGTTTGTCTAAACCAGGCAGCCAGCCGGGATAGAGCCGCTGCCATGCCGAAAAGGTAATCCCGAAAATCAGGGCGGCAACAGCGCGCGACCTCCCGAACCCGGGATTGGGCGGCGGATTGCCGGCCGGAGAGGACAGACGGCAAAAAGACGCTCATTCTGTCCACCCCTCATCGTCGGGATCGTCGTCCCAGGCCTCTTTGTCGTCAAAGGCCGCCGGAAACGCCGCCCGGGCGCGGGCAACGTCGATCCTGAGGAGCGCCGCGTAGCTGGCAGCGTCGAAGGGGTCCTCGGCGGGCAAGACCTCGCGTCCGAAAAGCCAGCTGAGCCGCCCGGCATCGAGATTGCCGCGCTCGAAGGGGGCATCGCCGAAATGCGCCCAAAGCGCCGCCATGAAGCCTTCGTCGGCGCGCCGGTCGGCGGGACGGCGGTCGGCGTAGCGCTCACGGGCGGTGAGCGGCACGGCACCTTTCTTGTTGGCGCGGCGCAGGGTGAACTGGAAGTCCGTCCCCGGGAGCCGTCCCGGGAAGCCCCGGTGTTTGGTCATGTCAGGGAGCGCCATCAGCCCACCTCCGGGCGGCGCGCGATGCAGTCGATCTCGACCAGCGCCCCCACCGCGAGCGCCGTCACTCCCACGGTCGTGCGCGCGGGCCGGCGGTCGGCGGGGAAGTTGCGCGCGTAGGTGTCGTTGAAGGCTGGGTAGTCGCGCTCGAAGTCTGTCAGGAAGCAGCGGCACTGTACGACGTGCGAGAGATCGAGGCCGAGCTCGCCGAGGATCAGCGTGAGGTTGTCCATCACGCGCGCGGTCTGCGCCTCGATCCCCTCCGGGAGCGGCGCGTCGGGCGCCGCCGGGTCGGTCGGCATCTGCCCGGTGAGGATCACCCAGCCGTCGGCCTCAACCGCGTGGCTGAAGGGTGCGACGGGGCGGGGGCCGTTGGAGAACAGGTGGAAATCGGGCATCAGAATCCCTCCCAGATGCAGGCGCCGTCTTCGGGACGGTAGGCCTCAAAAACCTGGGCGGCGTCCGGGTCCTGCGTGCCGAATTCGACCGGGCGGTCGGAGATCGAGATGAAGATCTGGGTGGACGCGGCGCCGTCGAGACGGTCGAGCGCATAGATTTCGCACAGGAAACGCATGTCGGCCTCGAGGGATGCGTAAGGGACGAACTCGACCACCATTCCGAGGTCCGGCTCGAGGAACCGAAAGCGCAGGGTCTCGCCCGCGTCGTCGCGAATCGAATCGTGAAAGGTCACGAGCCGGCCCGAGGGGAGTGCGATCTCGGCCTGCTGGGCGAATGCCGGCAGGGCGGTTGCCACCGCGAGCGCGATCAGCGCCTCCCGTATCATCCCTGCCCCCTGCGCGCATGGGCGAGCCAACGTGCGCGATTGCCGCGGTGTTCGAGGACAGCCGCGATCGCGGCGCCCGTGCCCGGCGGGATCGCGCCGGTGACGGCACCACCGGCGACGATGCGCAGTCCGGTCGCGTTCGGCTCGACCGACACCACCGGCGCGAACCCCCTCAGCCGCCTCAGCGCCCGCCAGACATCCTGGCGCACCTGGTGGGCGATGCGCGCGGGCGCCGCCGACGGCAGCTGCGTTTCGGCCGAGACATCGAACCGCACCACGCTGCGTGCGAGCACCACGCCGCCGCCCGCGGCGCGCGACATATGCCAGCGGCGCCGGCTCATGCGCGCTCGCCCGCGCGGCGGCGAGGCCCGTATCGATTGGAAACCCAATGCACCTTCTTCGTCCCCTCACAGCGGAATGTTGTCGTGCTTCTTCCACGGGTTGGTGAGCTTCTTGCCCCGCAGCGAGGCAAACGCCCGGCAGACCCGCTTGCGGGTCGAATGCGGCTGGATCACCTCGTCGATGAAGCCCTTCTCGGCGGCGACGAAAGGGTTGGCGAAGCGGTCTTCGTAGTCCTTCGTGCGCGCGGCGATCTTGTCGGGGTCGGAAAGCTCGGAGCGGTAGAGGATCTCGACCGCGCCTTTCGCCCCCATCACCGCAATCTCGGCGGTGGGCCAGGCGTAGTTGAAATCGCCCCGCAGGTGCTTGGAGGCCATCACGTCATACGCGCCGCCGTATGCCTTGCGGGTAATCAGCGTGACCTTCGGCACCGTCGCCTCGCCGTAGGCGAACAAGAGCTTGGCACCGTGCTTGATGACACCGCCGTATTCCTGGGATGTGCCCGGCAGGAAGCCCGGCACGTCGACCAGGGTGAGGATCGGGATCTCGAAGGCGTCGCAGAAGCGCACGAAACGCGCGGCCTTGCGCGACGAATCGATGTCGAGCACGCCGGCGAGCACCATCGGCTGGTTGGCGACCACGCCGACGGTGCGGCCCTCGAGCCGGACATAGCCGGTGAGGATATTGCCCGCGTGGTCGGCCTGGATCTCGAAAAAATCGCCCTCGTCGGCGAGTTTGCGGATCAGCTCCTTCATGTCGTAGGGCTGGTTCGGGTTGTCGGGGATCAGCGTATCGAGGCTTTCCTCGATCCGGTCGGGGCTGTCGAAGAACGGGCGCACCGGCACGCCAGACTGGTTGCTGAGCGGCAGGAAATCGAACAACCGCCGGATCTCGTCCATCGCCTCGACATCGTTGTCGAAGGCGCCGTCGGCGACCGAGCTTTTCTTGGTGTGGGTCGAAGCGCCGCCGAGTTCTTCGGCCGTGACCACCTCGTTGGTCACCGTTTTCACAACATCGGGACCGGTGACGAACATGTAAGACGAATCGCGTACCATGAAGATGAAGTCGGTCATCGCCGGGCTGTAGACGGCCCCGCCCGCGCAGGGCCCCATGATGACGCTGATCTGCGGCACCACACCCGAGGCCATGATGTTGCGCTGGAACACATCCGCATAGCCCGCCAGCGACGCGACGCCTTCCTGGATCCGCGCGCCACCCGAATCGTTGAGCCCGATCACCGGCGCGCCGTTTTGCACCGCCATATCCATGATCTTGACGATCTTCTCGGCGTGGGTCTCGGAGAGCGACCCGCCGAAAACGGTAAAATCCTGAGAGAACACATAGACGAGCCGACCATTGATCGTGCCCCAGCCGGTGACCACGCCGTCGCCGGGGATCTGCTGGTCGGCCATGCCGAAATCGGTGCAGCGGTGCGCCTTGAACATGTCGAACTCTTCGAAGCTGCCCTCGTCGAGCAGGATCTCGATGCGTTCGCGCGCGGTGAGCTTGCCCTTGCCGTGCTGCGCCTCGATCCGGCGTTCGCCGCCGCCTTTTCGCGCCACGTCGCGGCGGTTTTCGAGCTCCTGCAGAATGTCTTTCATCGGGCGATCCTCCTGTCGTGTTCGGCGCAGTCCGAAGCGTTTTGCCCAAGGCCGGGATCGTTGCCCTGTTCGAAACTATTCGCAGCCCGCGCTGAAGCTGCACGCATTTCGCGATCAACCCGAGCCCCGGATTGATCTCGCAACCTTCTAACGGGGCGCACGCCCGGACCAAAGCGAATTCGGGCGTATTTGCAAAGGCCCCTCAAAGGACTTCCTGCAAATTGCAAATATGCGAATTCCCGGTGCCGACCCCGAGTTCCGCGGCAACCCGTCGCGGACACAAAGCCGCCATCCTTCTGCGCCATTTCCGCACCCTGCCTGTGCAAGATGCCCCGCACGAGGGGGCCTGCGGAGAAGCACATGCCAAGCCAGAGCGAGATCATCGAAGCGCTGCAGATGGAGCATTTCTATCTCGCAGATGCGATCAACGGAACCGGCGATCCGGCCTTCACGATCACCTACCAGTTCGAAGACAGTGTCCCGGACGATGATTTCAGTGGCCTCACCGGCTGGAGCGCCTGGACGAACGCCGAGAAAGACGCGGTTCTCGCCGCCCTGACCCATATCGAGACCTTCCTGAACGTCGACTTCG
>DQCI01000257.1 GCA_003545125.1 Paracoccaceae bacterium | reverse complement strand
GCAACCGGAGCGCCTCGGTGCGGCGGTACAGGCGGTAGCGGTTCTGCGCCACCCGGGCGGGGCTGAGCAGGCGGAGGGCATCGTAATAGTGCAGCGTACGCACGCTGACACCGGAGGCCCGGGCAAGCTCGCCGACGGTGTATTCCTCGATTCGCTTCATGCCACATTCATGGGGCCTCACGCCGGGTGAGGGTCAACACCCCTTGCGAAAAGCGCCGGCGCGTTGCATCACGCAATCATGACAAAGCTGCCCGACCTTACCTCCGACTGTGCCTCCTGCGCGGCACTTTGCTGCCTCGCCCTCGCCTTCGACAAAGGCGGCGACTTCGCCATCGACAAACCGGCGGGGCTGCCCTGCCCCAATCTCGATGCGGGTTTGGGCTGCACGCTCTACAACCGGCTCGAAGCCGAAGGCTTCCGGGGCTGTGCGGCCTACGAGTGCAAGGGCGCGGGCCAACGGGTCGTGCAGGAGCTGTTCAAGGGCCGTGACTGGCTCAAGCACCCCGATCTCGCCGAACCGATGATGGCGGCCTTCGCGGCCATGCGTCAGGTGCACGACGGGATCGAACTCCTTGAAACCGCTCGGACTCTCGACCTGCCCGGCGCCCTGGAAGCCGAACGCCAGGCGCTGCTGCGCGCCTATCTTCCGGCGGAATGGACGCTCGAAAGCCTCGCGGCGTTCAGCACCTCGGGCGCGCCTGTCCGGCTCAAGGCTTTCCTGCCTCGCTTGCGCGATTGGGTCTGATCGCCGCACCTCTCCCCCTTGCGGGCAGCGGGGCACCCGACTAAATCTGTCAGAAACCCAAACAGCGGAGACCCGTCATGGCCATGGAAGCCCAGGAAATCGAAGGCCTCATCCGGGCCGCCTTTCCGGACGCGAAAATCATCATCACCGACACCGCCGGTGACGGAAACCACTGGGCCGCGGAGGTTGTCGACGAGAGCTTTCGCGGCATGAACCGGGTGCAACAGCAACGCGCCGTCTACGCCTCGCTCAAAGGCAAGATGGACGGGCCCAGCGGCGATCTGCACGCACTGGCCCTCACCACCAAGGCGCCCGACTGAGACACCGGCACGGCACCAACCTCAGATACGGCGAACGGAATCAGCGAACAGGAAGGATCAACCCATGAGCGCTCAGGACACGATCAAGGAAACCGTCACCAGCAACGACGTGGTGCTCTACATGAAGGGCACCAAGGAAATGCCGCAATGCGGGTTTTCCTCGCGCGTCGCGGGCGTGCTCAATTTCATGGGCGTCGAGTTCACCGACGTCAACGTGTTGGCCGATGCCGACATTCGGCAAGGTATCAAGGACTACAGCGACTGGCCGACGATCCCGCAGCTCTACGTCAAGGGCGAGTTCGTCGGCGGCTCGGACATCATCACCGAGATGACGCTTTCGGGCGAACTCGACACGCTGTTCGAAGACAAGGGCGTCGCCTATTCGAAAGAGGCCGCCGACAAGATCCGCGAAGCCAACGGCTGAACGCCGGCCTGCGACCGAACCTGGGGGGCGGCCGGAGTGATCCGGCCGCCCCTCTTGTTTCGTGTTTCGAAGGCGGAGGGTGGCCCGAGGGCTGTGTCAGGCGGCTTTGCCCTTGCCCAAGCCCCGGTCGCCGCCTAGGAAAACGAGCAAGCCACAGCGAAAGGGCGGTCCTATGAGCCAAGCGGCAGAGCACCACGACATCATCATCATCGGCGCGGGGCCGGCGGGCCTCGGTTTCGCCCGCACCCTGGCCGATACCGGTCTCGATATGGTGCTGGTGGAGCGACAGCCGCTCGCGGTGTTGCAGGAGCCGCCCAACGACGGCCGTGACATCGCGCTGACCCACACGTCCGAGGCGCTGATGAAGGAACTGGGGCTTTGGGCGCATATCCCGGCGACGGAGATCGGCACCATCCGTGACGCCAAGGTGGTCGACGGCACCGACCCCTACGCGCTGCATTTCGCCGCAGCGGAGACCGGCGCGGATTATCTCGGGCGGATCGTGCCCAACCACCTGATCCGCAAGGCCGCCTATGAGGCGGTCAAGGACGCGCCGAACGTCACGATCCTGACCGAGCGGAATGTGACCGGGGTCGAAACCGACGCCCGGGCCGGCCATGTCACCCTCGACGACGGCTCTGTGCTCACCGCATCTCTGGTGATCGCCGCCGATAGCCGGATGAGCGAAAACCGGCGGCGGATGGGGATTGCCGCACAGATGAAGGACTTCGGCCGGGTGGTGATCGTGACCGAGATGACGCACGAGCTGGCGCATGACGACATCGCCACCGAGTGCTTCCATTACGACCGGACACTCGCGGTCCTGCCGCTGGCCGGACGCAAGTCGTCGGTGGTGGTGACGCTGCCCGCCGACCAGGCCGAAACGGTGCTGGCGTCGGACCCGGAGGAATTCGCGCGCGATGTCGCGGAACGGTTCGACCACCGGCTGGGCCGGATGGAGCTGTGCGCCGAGCGCCACGCCTACCCACTGGTGGGCGTGCTGGCGAACCG
>DQCI01000335.1:24177-27558 GCA_003545125.1 Paracoccaceae bacterium | reverse complement strand
AAGACGAAGCGGATCACCTCACCTGCCACCGGCGGCTGGCCGTCGTGACCGCCGAGCAGATCATGCACGGTGAAGAAGTTGCCCAAGCTCTTGGACATCTTCCTGCCCTCCACCTGCAACATCTCGTTGTGCAGCCAGTAGCGCGCGAACCCGCTCCCGGGATGGGCGCAGACCGATTGCGCGATCTCGTTCTCGTGGTGCGGGAACTGGAGATCGTTGCCGCCGCCGTGGATGTCGAAGGTCGCCCCAAGCAGGTCATAGCTCATCGCCGAGCACTCGATATGCCAGCCCGGCCGGCCCCGGCCCCAGGGGCTGTCCCAGCCCGGCTGGTCGTCCGACGACGGCTTCCACAGCACGAAATCCATCGGGTTGCGCTTGTACGGCGCCACTTCGACGCGCGACCCCGCGATCATGTCGTCGATCGAGCGGCCAGACAGCGCGCCGTAGTCCTTGTAGCTCTCGACCGCGAACAGCACATGGCCCTCGGCCTCGTAGGCATGGCCCTTGTCGACCAGCGTCTCGATCATCCGTATCATCTGATCGATGTAACCGGTCGCGCGCGGCATCGCGTCGGGGTCGAGCGCGCCAAGGGCGTGCATGTCGTCGAGATACCACTGCGTGGTCGTGGCCGTGATCTCGTCAATCGGCACGCCGCTTTGCTCGGCGCGGGCGATGATCTTGTCGTCCACATCGGTGAAATTGCGCACGTAGGTCACGTGCTCGGCCCCGTAGACGTGGCGCAGGAGCCGGTAGAGCACGTCGAACACCACGACCGGGCGCGCATTGCCCAGATGCGCCCGGTCATAGACCGTCGGCCCGCAGACATACATCCGCACATTGTCCGGATCGAGCGGTTCGAAACGCTCCTTGGAGCGCGTCCGGGTGTTGTAGAGTTTGATCTCGACCATAGGTCGTCCTCGCGCGCAAAAGGGTCACCGGTGCTTCCGCGGCGGGCTTAGCAACTTCACTGTAGAGAGGAAACAGAAGAACGGCCCGCCTGACGATGTCAGCCGGTAATGCAGATGCAGATGATGCCGTTCAGGGTGTTCATGTCTCCGGCATAGCAGGCTTCGCCTCCCCCGCCAAGCATGTTACCCTGCGACCATGTCACGCGATTTCGTCAATTCCCTCTGTGCAGCGCTGCCAGGCGCGGAGTTTTCCGAACCCTTCGGCCCGGCCACCGCCGTGTGGAAGGTCGGAGCGAAGATCTTCGCCGCGATCGGCAGCGAAGACCGCGGCGTCAGTGTGAAATGCCCCGATGTCGAAACGGCGGACATGCTTCGCGACGCCGGCGTGGCCGAGAAGGCGCCGTATTTTCACAAGTCCTGGGTGCTCGTCCCATTCGAGACCGCCGACGCGGCCGAATGCGCCCACCGGATCCATGTCAGCTACGACACGATCCGCGCAAGCCTGCCGAAGAAGCTCCAGGCCAGGCTCGCGCCGCGGGACTGAGCGCGCGCCTTCACCTTGGCGAGAGATTTCCGAGGGGTCCGGGGAGGGGTGCTTCCCCCGGCTCCAGCAGATGTCACGCCACCGCCGCGTTGGTTTTCACTGCGAGCCCGCCTTTCAGCCACATCTGTCCAACCTTCATCGCAACCCAGGGGATGAAGAGGGTGGCCGCAATCAGCACGACCCCGCCCAGAATGCGGAAAACCCCGCCGTAACCTGCGCCCGCGAGGATCATCATCAGCGAGGAAAACGCCGCGATAGGGAAGGTGAAAGCGCCCCAGAAAGGCGAGAATCCGGCCTGGGTGATCCAGCGGCCGCCGGCGACAAGCGCCGCGAGCAGCCCGATGGCCAAAATCCCGAACACCAGCCCGAGCATGGGCAGGCCCAGCAGCAGCGCCACCGTGCCGAGCAGCGAGGCGGGCGCGAGGTGGATCGCGAGCAGCGGGCGCAGCGGCGGCGGCGGGGTTTCGCGGGCGAACTGCAGCGCCGAGAGCGCCCAGATCACCACTGCCCCCACCAGCGACAGCCAGAAGATCGCGCTTGCGTAGCCGTGCCAGCCCAGTTGCAGCGCCGGGATCGCGCTGACGATCAGGCCGACGAAGGTCAGGTGGTTGACAGGCGTCACCTTGCGGCCCTCGACGGGGCCGGTGAGCAGGCCCTTGATGACCAGCACCAGCACCGCCGCATGGCCGAGAATCGCCAGCGCCAGGGCAACGCTCGCGAGCAACCGCGAATATGGCACCAGCGTGGAGGCGAACAGCATCCCCGCCATGGTCAGCGCCGCCAGCCCGGCGCGCCCCGGCAGGATCTTGAGGTCTTCGGCCACCACGCCCGGCCGCGCGGCCAGCTTGGCCACGTAGTGCCCGGCGGTGTACAGGAAGATGAGCACCATTGCGCCCGACAAGAGCTGGCCGAACGCAGCCGGCGCGCCGAAAGCGTCTGGCGTCCTCAGCCAGGCCGTGGCCAGCCCGAAGAGCCCCAGGACCGGCGGATACAACGCAGGCGGCGTCTTTCGCCAGCGCGGCACCTGCGGTGTCGACTGTTTGGAGAAGGCGGGCGGCTGCTGGGACATGACGTCTCTCCTCAAGTGTTCGCCTGCTCGCAATGGCAGGCAGGTTCCGGCTTGGGAATGCGCCCGGACGTCGCGCCCGCTTGATCCGGCCCGCGCGTCAAAACGACTGCATTCATCGCGGGAAAGACCAGATTGTCGCCTCGGACGCAACAGATCGCTGCGAAACCTCGCCCCCGGATTGCTGACGTGCGGAGGCGTGGCGGCCCCATCGGTGCCCCGACGCGCAGCGCCCTCGTGCGCTGGGGCCGTGCCGGGTGCGCCGACGCTCCCCGCACGCAAGACCGAATGCCCCGACACCCGCGGTCATCTCGTCTCAGCGGTTGTCTTCGGTCGAAAGCCCGTCAGCGAGCAAGCGCAAGAAGCGCTGCGCCCGGTCTTGCGGCGCATCACGGCCCGAAACCACGGCCCCGCGCCAGTCGTGATTGGCTCAGGTGAGCTTGGTGATCTGCCCTTCGAGGCCGCGGCAGGGCACGAGGGCGATCGCTTCGTAAACGGCGCGGGCCCTCTGGTAGAGCGCGTCCGTCGGCCAGGACTGGCGGCGCAACCTGTCCATGAAGGCGAGATCGCAGCCGCAGTCGAACCAGCCTTCGCGCCGGGCGCAGAGATCGTGTGCGCGGCAAGCCGCGTCAAGACTGTCGGTCACCGGTCCGGAGCGCGCGCCGGGCCCGCACCAATTGCCGTGCACGGCCAGATCGAGCGGGTTCTTGGCGGCCACTTGCTGCGGCGCCGCAAGCGCGGCAATAGCGGCAAGCACAGCGGCGAAGATGAATGGCGTGTGGCGCAATGGCGTCTCCCGGGAGGATGCCAAGACCCTGCCAGTTCACCGATGTCCGGCCCACCGCGCGCCGCACCGGTCGGCG
>DQCI01000335.1:22601-24142 GCA_003545125.1 Paracoccaceae bacterium | reverse complement strand
GCCCGGCGCAACAGACCTCGGCTCATCGCATGTAGCCGCGCGACATCCCTTCGCTCATCATCCGCATGAACCGGCCGAATGTCGCCGTCGGCAGTTCACGGCCCGACAGGACAGTGCCGATCCAGTCGCGCGCGGCCCATTCCATCTTCAGCGCCTGGCCGCCCGGGTCGCTGCAGGGGATCAGGGTGATCGCCTCGTAGACGCCGCGGGCGCGCTGGTGGATCACGGGGTTGGCCCAGGGACCGCGCCGCAACTCGTCCATGAAGGTGAGATCGCAGGCGCAGTTGAACGGGCCGCCCGCCACGCGAATGCAGAGATCGTGGCGCAGGCAGGCGGCATCGAGCGGGTCGAGGGCCGGTCCGGCGCCGTGGCCGGGGCCGCACCAGTTGCCATGCACCGGGATGACGAGCTGCGCCGCCGCCGGCAGCGCCAGCGTGAAGAGCAAGGCCACAAGTGCCGAAATCCGCGTCATGTCCTTGCCTCCCTCCCGTGCTAACGGGGATCGGACGCGATCATGCCATAACCGGTCCCTGGCGGTCTACTCCTCCACCATGTAGGCATTGGCGAGGCCGGTGCCGATCAGCCGCATCACCCGCTCAAAGGCGGCGCCGCGCGCTTCGCGGCCGCGCGCGACCGCTCCGGCGGTGTCATTGCGCAGCCAGGCCAGCTTGGTCGCCTGCTGCTGCGTGGTGCCGAAGCAGGGCACAACCGCGATCGCCTCGTAGACCGCGCGGCCCTTCAGGTAGGCCGCCTGCGAGGGCCAGGACAGGTGGCGCAGCTCGTCCATGAAGATGAGATCGCAGCCGCAATCCAAGTTGCGGACCTGCCCATAGCAGATGTCGTGGCGACGGCAGGCGGCATCGAGCGGGTCGTGAACCGGGCCACCGGAATGCATCGGTCCGCACCAGTTCCCATGCACCGGGAAGGCCGTATCGGCCTCGGCCGCGGCGGCGAAAAGGCCCGTGGCGAGGCTGAGCGCGAGGCTCATCAGGATCGTTCGCATCTGTCGTACTCCCGTCTTCGAGGCCCCCGCCCCGCGCGTGCGACCACAGCGCGCCCTACCCCAGCGCGCGCAGCCGCTTGATCAGCGAGGAGGTGTCCCAACGCCCCCCGCCGAGCCCTTGCACATCCTTGTAGAACTGGTCGATCAGCGCCGTCACAGGCAGGCTGGCGCCGGTTTCGTTGGCGGTGGCAAGACAGATTCCGAGATCCTTGCGCATCCAGTCGACCGCGAATCCGTGATCGAAATGGTCGTCCGCCATGGTCTCGAAGCGGTTCGACATCTGCCAGCTTCCGGCCGCCCCCTGGCTGATGACGGAGACGACATCGCGGATGTCGAGCCCGGCCTTCTCGGCAAAATGCAGGCCCTCTGACAGCCCCTGGACGACGCCGGCGATACAGATCTGGTTGACCATCTTGGTGAGCTGGCCGGCGCCCGTCCCCCCCATCCGGCGGATCGTCTTGCCATAGGCGGCCATCACCGGGTGGGCGGCATCAAAGGCCGCCTGTTCACCGCCGCACATGATCGAGAGCGCGCCGTT
>DQCI01000335.1:20066-22512 GCA_003545125.1 Paracoccaceae bacterium | reverse complement strand
GCCCCGTCATCGCCCAGACAGACCGCGCGCAGATCGTCGTCATTGCCGACGCAAGACATGACGAACGCTGCGCCCTCAGCCGCTTGCCGCGGCGTTTCGGCCGTCGCCCCGTCGTGTTCCGCGGCCCAGGCCTCGGCCTTGGCGGCCGTCCGGTTGTAGACCGTCACTTTGTACCCCTTGTCGGCGAGGTGACCCGCCATCGGATAGCCCATCACCCCAAGGCCGAGGAATGCCACTTTCGCCATTTTTCCGCTCCGTCGATTGCGTCTCTTCCATCATGCCTTTATTGACGGGGGCTCCGGGCAGGTCAACGCGAGGTCCGGCGAAACGGCGAACGAGGCGACATGGCGCTTTTCCGATGGGCGGTGCGATTGGTCACGGCGGCGCTTCTGCTCGCCGCTTTCGCGCTTGGGCTGGCGTATTACTTCGCCGCCAGGTCGCTGCCCGACTATGACGTCACCAAGGTTGTCAGCGGCATCACCGCCCCGGTCGAGATCGTGCGCGATCATGCCAACGTTCCGCATATCTTCGGCGAGACCGACGAGGACGTGTTCTTCGCCCTCGGCTACGCCCATGCGCAGGACCGATTGTGGCAGATGGTGATCCTGCGCCGCACCGCGCAGGGGCGCCTGAGCGAGATGTTCGGCCGGCGCACGCTCGGCGTCGACGAGCTCATGCGCCGGTTCGACCTCTACCCGCTCGCCCAGGAGGCGGTGGCGGTGCAGGATGCGGACACCAAAGCGGCGCTCGAGGCCTATGCCCACGGGGTGAACGCCTGGCTCGACCGGATCAACGCCGAGGCGCGCGGACGCGGTGCGCCGGAGTTTTTCTTCTTTTCCAACGAGATCAGCCCCTGGGTGCCCGCAGACAGCCTCGCGGTGATGAAGCTCATGGGCGTGCAGATGGCGACCCAGGTGCCTTCGGAGGTGCTGCGCGCCCGGGTGGCGCTCGCCGTCGCGCCCGAGCGGCTTGCCGACATCCTGCCCGACGCGCCCGGCAGCGGGGTCGCGGCGCTGCCCGAATATGCCGCGCTGTTCGGCGCCGGGGCCGCCGACTTCGCCGCCCGCGCGGCCGCACCCGCCCCCGATCCGCTGTCGCCCGTCGCCCCGCGCGGGTTCGCGGGCGCGTCCAACGCCTGGGCCGCCGCGCCGGGGCGTTCGGCCGCTGGCGGTACGCTGCTTGCCAACGACCCGCATCTTGGCCTCACCGCGCCCACGATCATCTATCTGGCGCGGCTCGAGCTTTCCTCCGGCGGGATCATCGGCGGGACGATCCCGGGCATGCCGGTGATGATGCTGGGGCGGTCGGAGAATTTCGGCTGGGGGCTCACCGCCGCCTATGTCGACGACCAGGACGTGTTCATCGAAGAGCTCGACCCCGAGGACCCGACTCGGGTGCGCGGGCCCGACGGGTTCGACCCGATGCGGACCCGTCCCTCGATCATCCGGATCAAGGACGAGCCTCCCGTCACGATCGACCTTCAATGGACGGCGAACGGCCCGGTGATCCCCGGCCACCATTACGGGCTCGCCGCGGTCACCCCGCCCGGCCATGTTGCCTCGGTCGGCTGGACGCTGCTCACCGGCAACGACCGCTCGCTGTCTTCGACGATGAAGCTGATGCGCGCACGCAGCGTCGCCGAGGGCATCGCCGCGGGGGAAGATTACGTGGCGCCGGCGCTGAACCTGGTCATGGTCGACGCCAGCCACATCGGCATGAAGACTGTCGGCGTGATGCCACGGCGCGATGCCGGCCACGTCACCCTCGGCCGGATGCCCGCCCCGGGCTGGGAGGCGCGCAACCGCTGGCTGGGGCGCGAGGCCTATGCCGCGAACCCGGCGTTCACCGACCCGGTCGGGGGGATCCTCGGCAACACCAACAACAAGATCCTCGACCGCCCCTTCCCGCTCCACGTCAGCTACGATTGGGGCGACACGCAGCGGGTGCAGCGCTGGAGCCACATGATGCAGTCGCGCGCCGTGCATACCCGCGAAAGCTTCATCGAGGCGCAGCTCGACGATGTCTCGATCACCGCGCGCACCCTCCTGCCGCTGGTGGGCGCGGACCTGTGGTTCACCGGCGACCCGGCCCCGGACGGCACGCCTGCGCGCGCCCGGCAGCGCGCCCTCGCCCTGCTCGCCGACTGGAACGGCGAGATGAACGAGCACATGCCGGAACCGTTGATCTACATGGCCTGGATGCGGGCTTTGCAGGACCGGCTGGTGCGCGACGAGCTGGGCCCGCTGGCGGGGGCCTTTGCCCATGTCGAGCCGGTGTTCATCGAGCGGGTGTTTCGCGACGTGGACGGGGCCGGCGTGTGGTGCGATGTCGTCCAGTCGGCCCCGGTCGAGACCTGTACCGAGATCGCCGAGGCCGCGCTCGACGAAGGCCTGATCTGGATCGACGAGACCTATGGCGGGGAGACCGAAAGCTTGCGCTGGGGCGA
>DQCI01000335.1:19645-20057 GCA_003545125.1 Paracoccaceae bacterium | reverse complement strand
GGCGACAACCCGATGCAGAACGTCCACGCGGCCGTCTACCGGGGCGTCTACGATTTCGCCGACCCCGACAGCTCGCTGTTCATCACCTCGACCGGCCAGTCGGGCCATTTCCTCTCGCGCCACTACGACGACCTCGGTGAGCTCTGGCGGCGTGGGGAATACATCCCGATGAGCCTCGATCCGGCTCTGGCGCGCGCGGCCTCGGTGGGGGTGACGCGGCTCGAACCCGTCGACTAGGCAGCGGGCGGCGGCGGGAGGGATTTCGAACCGGCTGGCGCCGATCCGACCCGTGCCGGGGGCTACGCCCCCGGGCCGTGGAGGTGTTTTCGGACCGGGAGAACGAGCGCGGGCGAAGGGTGGGCGAACTCGGACAGGGTATCAAGCCATTGATAAATAACATGTTACCGCTAAC
>DQCI01000335.1:8573-19565 GCA_003545125.1 Paracoccaceae bacterium | reverse complement strand
GCGCGTGGTGAACTCGGCTTTCTGCCGCCCGGTCCAGTCGACCACGATCTCCCAGCCGGTCTCGTCCTGTGTTTCCGAGGTGACGACATGCGCCTCGTGCAGCCAGGCCCGCGCCTTTCCCTCGGCGAACCCGAGCTTCAGCACGTCGCGCGTGGTTTCGCGGGCGAGATGGGCCTCGATCGTGGCGGTCAGCCCGTCGACCCCGGCGCCGGTGAGGGCGGAGGTGGCGATCACGTCCGCGTTGCGCGCGGCTTCCGTCTCGCGGGCCGCGCGGGCCTCAGCGTCGAGCCGGTCGATCTTGTTCCAGACTTCGATCCGGGGAAGGTCGGGACTGACGCCCAGCGCGTCGAGGATCGCCTCGACGTCGCGCGCCTGCTCGTCGGTCTCCTCCGCCGAGATGTCGCGCACGTGCAGGATGACGTCCGCTCCCAGCACCTCTTCCAGCGTCGCGCGGAAGGCGGCAACGAGCTGGGTCGGCAGATCGGAGATGAAGCCCACGGTGTCCGACAGGATGACCTTGCGGCCCACCCCGCCTGACTTTCCGGGCAAAGTGACCCCGCGCATGGTCGGATCGAGGGTGGCGAACAGCATGTCCTTCACCATCACCTCCGCCCCGGTCATCCGGTTGAACAGGGTGGACTTGCCCGCGTTGGTGTAGCCGACAAGCGCAATCACCGGGAACGGCACCCTGGCCCGGGCCGCGCGGTGAAGCTCGCGGGTCTTGACCACCTTCGAGAGCTGTTTGCGCAGCCGGGTGAGATGTTCGTCGATGGCGCGCCGGTCGGCTTCGATCTGGGTTTCGCCAGGGCCACCGACAAAGCCCAAACCGCCACGCTGGCGTTCAAGGTGGGTCCAGGCCCGTACCAACCGGGTGCGTTGGTAGCTGAGGGCTGCCATTTCCACCTGCAACACGCCTTCGCGGGTGCGGGCCCGGTCGGAGAAGATTTCGAGGATCAACCCGGTCCGGTCGAGGATCTTGACCCCCCAGGCCTTCTCGAGGTTGCGCTGCTGGACCGGGCTCACCGGCCCGTCGATGAGCACCAGCTCGATCTCCTGCGCTTTGAGCCGGGCTTTGAGCTCGTCTATCTTGCCGGTGCCGAACAAAGCCCCAGGATGCGGATGCGAGAGGCGCACGATCTCGGAGCCGACCACCAACAAGCCCGGCAGCGCGGCGGCAAGCGAGATGCCTTCGTCCAGCGCCGCCTGCGCGTCACGCCGCTCGCGGTCGGATGTCAGTTCAGGATGAATCACCCAGGCACGGGTCGGTTCCGGCTGGCGGGAAGTGGGGTCTGTCATGGCACCCAGTTATGAACAGCGCGCGCCGGGTGCAACGGGCGCGGTGACGCGTTTTCCAAAACGCGTGCAAAGGCGTTTGCAAACGCCTTTCCGCCCGGCCTGACCCGACGCGAAACGCTCAGCTGTCGTCGCCGTCATAGAGGTTGATCGGCTGCGCCGGCATGATCGTCGAGATCGCGTGTTTGTACACCAGTTGACTCTGTCCGTCGCGCTTGAGGAGCACGCAGAAGTTGTCAAACCAGGAGATCACGCCTTGCAACTTCACACCGTTGATGAGGAAGATCGTCACCGGTACCTTGGCCTTGCGCACGTGGTTCAGGAATGCATCCTGCAAATTCTGTTTGTCGGCAGCCATCGTTTTTTGCCCTTGTTTTCTCGTGCTGCCGGTCCCCGGCAGAAAATACCCAACAAGGTCAGTATGAAACGGGGGCCGGAAAGTTTCCACCCCCATTTTTGCAGACCGTTCCGGGCCGCCTTCGCCGCCGGGCGGCCAGCGGGTCAATTGCTCTTCCCTGCGGCGCTTGCCTCAGCGCCGCCACAGCTCACGCGAGAACAGCGCCAAAATCGCGAGCGACTCGAGCCGGCCGAAAATCATCGCCCAGACCAGCACCGCCTTGGCCGCGGCGCTCAACCCGGCATAGTCGATGGGCCGGACGCCGCCGACTTCCGCCAGTTGCCCCGTGGTCGTCAACCCCGCGACGGCCAGGACCAGCGCCTCCTCGAACCCGGCGCCCGCCAGCGCGAACGCCGCCATCATCAACGCGAGCGACAGCGCCATCAGCATGAAGAACAGCCAGGCCATGTAGGCGCCGCGGCGCCTGAGGTGGCGCGCCTCGCCGCCCGACCCGCCGACCGAGTGCGGATGCACGAGCCGTTCAAGTTCGCGGCCCCCGTGTTTGTAGAGCGCATAGACCCGCAAGAGCTTGGCGCCGCCCGCCGTTGTCCCGACGCCGCCGCCGATCAGCGCCAGTCCGAGCAGGATGAGCCCGGGCGTCTGCAATCCCGACCAGTCGCGTGCGGTGTCCCAGGTGACGCTTTCCCAGCCGGTGGTGGTGAGGAAAGAGATCACCGTGAAGACCGACCCCCAGAGCGAGGCGAGCCCGTCGAGCAGGGCCAGCTCCGCCCCCTCCTCCTCGAAGGCCGCAAGAAAATGCCGCAGGAACAATAGCAGCGGCACGGCGATGACGATCGTCGAGGCGAGGCGGATTTCAGGGTCGCGCGCGAGCTGGCGCCAGCCTTTGCCCTGCCCTTCGCGCGCGAAGGTTACCCGCGAGATCGCGAAGATCAGGAAGAAGGCGATCATCACCTCGCCCGCATGCCCTGCCCCGCCCTCGGACAGCCCGCCGACGGGCGAGATACCAGACGTCGACAGCGTGCCCATCGCGTGGGCCATCGCCGCCGCGGGCGCGTCGCCCGCCAGGATCAGACCGAGCCAGAGCATCAGCGTAAGCATCCCGTAGACCGGGATGAGCGCGGCCGCATGGGTGCGGATCCGGCGCGAGAGATCGGCGCGTTCGGTGATCTGGCTGTGACTGATCGGGTTGATGTCGCTGCCGGGGGGGCGCAGGCGCACTTCGAAGCCGCCTAGCGCCAGCGGCGCCAGCACCGCGATCGCCCCCACCCACATGAACAGCCCACCGAGCCAGCCGACGGTGGCCCGCCAGGTGTGCAGCGCGGGGGTCAGCCGGCCGGGGTCGTCGTAGAGCGAGGCCCCGGTGGTTGTGAGGCAGGACACCATCTCGACATAGGCATTGAAGAAGGTTGTGTTGCCCACCGCCTCGTGGAACGGCAGCGCGAACAGAAACGGCATGGCGAGGAAGAGCGCGAGGAAGCCCGCGAGGTGCCGGCGCGGGTGGTCGCCGCGCGGCCGACCCGCCATGGCGATGCCGAGGAGCGTGCCGATCACCAGCGTGAGCGTGCCGATCCAGAAGAAGACCTCGGCCGTCTCCGCCTCGCCGATCGCCGCCGCGTGCGCCGCAGGAACAAACATCGCCAGCCCGCCCAGGCCGATGAGCGAAACAAGAAGCGGCAGTCGGGCGAGCCAGGCGAACATCTCCGGGGCGCCTCAGAAGAAGTCGACCGAGACCTGCAACAGGCGCTCGACCTCGGGCACATCCGCCGCCATGGCGAAGATCACCACCACGTCACCCTCCTCGATCCGGGTCTCGGCCGCGGGTTTGACCACCGTATCGTCCTTCAGCACCGCGCCCACGAGCACGCCTTCGGGAAACTCGATGTCGCGGATCCTGTGGCCGGCGATCGGCGAGGTCGAGAGCACCTGCGCCTCGATCACCTCGGCCTCGGCATCGCCCACGGAATAGACCCAGCGGACCCGCCCGTGCCGGACATGGCGCAGGATCGAGCTCACCGTGGTGCCGCGCGGGTTGACGTAGGCGTCGATGTCGAGCGGCCCCATCAGCGGGATCAGCGAGGTGTCGTTGACCAGGCAGATCGCCATCGGACAGCCGGCGGCCTTGCCGCGGACCGAGGCGAGCATGTTGACCTTGTCGTCGTCGGTCACCGCGAGCACCGCGTCGGCCCGCGCGATGCCGGCCTCCCTGAGCAATTCCATGTCCATCGCGTTGCCGTGCAACACGACGGTGCGCTCGAGCGCGTCGGCCGCATGTTCGGCGATGTTGCGGTCGAGCTCGATGATCTTCGCGCGCACCCGGTGGGAGCGGCGTTCCAGCGCTTCGGCGACCGCGAGCCCGACATTGCCGCCGCCGAGGATCACCACCCGGTCCTGTCGCTTCACCTCCTTGCCGAAGACCTCAAGGGTACGGTTCGAATCCTGGCTGTCGGTCATCACGTAGACCTGGTCGCCGACAAAGATCTGGTCGGTGCTTTCGGGCACGAACAGCTGGCCGTCGCGGCGCACGCCGACAACGATGGTCTTGAGCGTGGTGAAGAGATCGGTGAGCTGGCGCAGCGGCGTGTTGACCACCGGGCAGTCTTCGTCGATCTGGATGCCCAGCAGCGTCGCGCGGCCGCCGAAGAACAGCTCGGCATCGAAGGCGGAGGGCGCGCTAAGCCTGCGCAGCACCGCGAGGGCCACCTCGCGCTCGGGGCTGATCACCACGTCGATCGGCAGATGCTCGCGGCGGTAGAGATCGGAATAGATCGCGTCAAGATAGCTCTGCGCGCGGAGCCGCGCGATCTTGCGCGGCACGTTGAAGATCGAATGCGCCACCTGGCAGGTGACCATGTTGACCTCGTCGCTATGGGTTGCGGCGACCAGCATGTCGGCATCGCGGGCCCCGGCCCGGTCGAGCACATCCGGGTAGGAGGCGAAGCCGGTGATGCCCTGGACATCGAGCGTCTCCATCGCACGCGCGACCAGGTCGGGGTCCTTGTCGACCACGGTCACGTCATTGTTCTCGCCCGAGAGATGGCGCGCGATCTGCCAGCCGACCTGGCCCGCGCCGCAGATGATGACCTTCATTGCGGTCTCCGTTCTGTCCCGGGAAAGGAGTGGCAGAGGGCGGGGGAAAGGTCAACTTGGGGTGTGACCCGCGCCGAGATCGGGACGGCGCCCAGGCACCGCAGAACGAACCCGAATGCCAAACGACGGACAAGGTCAATGCCGGGTCCGACCATGACAATGGGCGCTACAAGCCCAAAGGTCTTTTCATGCCGAGATACGCCGATCATTGGGTCGACAAACTGACTCCAATCGAAAACCTCCCGTCGGAGTTCCGGTTGGCGCGCTCTCGCATCATGTGCTTCGAATCCAAACCCGACGGCCTGGAAGGTCCAGCCGTGATCGGTCGGGTGTATTTCTCGAAATCCGGCAAGACGCTCTACTACAGGGGCCTATGGTTCAAGAGCCAAAAGGGGGCCGGGTTCAAGGCCAACTTTTTGGAAACCGAGACCGGCGAGCACTACTGGATCTCGGGGCCGCGCAAGGATCGCAATGACCGTCTCAACGGCGGAAACCGCGACGTCCGCGTCGACGAGGATGTCCGAGAGGAATACGAACGGCTCATCGGTTGAGTGCCGCGCGCAGGCCCTTGCAATATCGGTACGAAACCGGCCGAGCCCTACCCCGCGTCGCCCTCGCCGTCCGCCACATAGGCCACCCTTGCGCCCGACTTGGTGCCCGTCACCACGCCCAGAGACTTGAGCTTGCGGTGCAGCGCCGAGCGCTCCATGCCGACGAAGCTTGCCGTCCGCGAGATGTTGCCGCCGAAGCGGTTGATCTGGGTCAGCAGGTATTCACGCTCGAAGGCCTCGCGGGCTTCGCGCAAGGGAAGCGTCGCCAAGGCGGCCGGCATCACCGCGCCGCCCTCGCCCGGCCCGGCAGTCTCGATCTCCTGCAACTCGCCCGGATCGATCGGCCCGGTGCCGTCGCCGAGGATCAGCACCCGTTCGATCACGTTCTTCAATTGCCGCACGTTGCCCGGCCATTGCATCGATTGCAGCATCGCCTTGGCTTCTTCAGAGATCTCGCGCAGCCCGAGCCCCTGGGTGTCGTTGAACACACCGACGAAATGCGCGGCAAGTTCGGGGATGTCTTCGCGCCGGTCGGCGAGCGGGGGTACGTGGATCGGCACCACGTTGAGCCGGTGATAAAGCTCTTCGCGGAACCGCCCGGCGCCGATCTCGCCCGGAAGATCGCGGGTGGTCGACGAGATCACCCGCACGTCGACCGTGACCGTATCGGCGCCGCCGACCCGGGCAAAGCTTTGCTCGACCAGCACGCGGAGGATTTTCGACTGGGTGCCGAGCGGCAAATCGGCGATCTCGTCGAAATAGAGGGTGCCGCCATTGGCCTCTTCCAGCAGGCCGGGCTCGACCCCGCGTTCCGCCGTCTCGCGGCCGAACAGAACCTCTTCCATCCGGTCGGGCTCGACTGCGGCCGAGTTGACCACGACGAAGGGCGCGCGCGACCGGTCGGAGCCGGCATGGACGATGCGCGCCGCGAGTTCCTTTCCGGACCCGGCGGGACCCGTCAGCATCACCCGCCCATTCGAGCGCATGACCTTGTCGAGGTTGGTTTTCAGCGCCTTGAAGGCGGCAGAGCTGCCCACGATCTCGACCGGCCCGGTATCCTTGCGCTTGAGTTCCACGTTCTCGCGCCGCAGCCGCGAGGTTTCCATTGCGCGCGCGATCACCAGGGTGAGCTGGTCGATGTTGAAGGGCTTTTCGATGAAGTCGTAGGCGCCCTGCTTGATCGCCGCCACCGCGATCTCGATATTGCCGTGGCCCGAGATGATGACCACCGGCACTTCCGGGTGTTCGCGTTTGACCATCTTCAGGATGTCGATCCCGTCCATGGCCGAATCCTTCAGCCAGATGTCGAGGATCATCAACCCCGGCAGCTCACGCTTGACCTCGGCGACCGCCACGTCGGAGGTGCCGGCAAGCCGGGTGGTGTAGCCCTCGTCCTCGAGGATGTCCGAGATCAGTTCTCGGATATCACGTTCGTCGTCGACAATCAGAATATCAGCCATCTGGGGTTTTCCTCGTCATTCGGCGGCATCGCGGGCGGCAGGCTCGAGCACCTTGATCGGCAGGCGTACCACGACCCGGGCCCCGGGCCGGTCGGTACCGCCAAACATTTCCGCATCTTCCAGCACCAGCGTGCCGCCGTGTTCCTCGATAATCTTCTTCACGATGGGCAGGCCGAGGCCGGTGCCCTTTTCACGGGTTGTCACATAGGGTTCGAACAGGCGCGCCCTGTCGGCGGGCAGGCCGATGCCGTTGTCCTGGATCGTCACCACGCCCTCCTTGCCCCGCGCCTCGAGCGCGACGCGGATGGTGCCCACATGGGTCTCGGGCATCTCGCCGGATTCGCGCAAGCTCTCGATCGCTTCGCCGGCGTTTTTGATCAGGTTGGTGAGCGCCTGGCCGATCATCGTCTCGTCGAGTTCGGCAGGCACGTCGGCCTTCGGCAGCGTCGCTTCGATCTCGACCCCGACCTGCCCGGCTTTCTGCAGCGTCACCGCCCCGCGCACAAGCTCGACGAGATTGGCGGGCTTGCGGACGGGCTCCGGCATCCGGGCGAACTTGGAAAACTCGTCGACGATCCGGCGCAGGTCTTCGGTCTGACGGATGATCACGCCGGTGAGGTTTTCGAGATCGTCGGCGTCGGCCTCCTCCATCTTGCGCCCGAACTTGCGCTTGATCCGCTCGGCGGACAGCTGGATCGGAGTGAGCGGGTTCTTGATTTCGTGGGCGATGCGACGGGCGACGTCGGCCCAGGCGGCCATGCGCTGCGCGGTGACCAGGTCGGTCACGTCGTCAAAGGCGATCACATAGCCCTCGAGCTCACGCTCGTTCGAGAACCGGGGCGCGATCCGCACCAGCAGGCGCTCCTGCCGGCCCATCCGGTTGAGCGCCAGTTCTTCCTGCACCCGCTCGGCGGATTCGCTGCGCAGCCGGTCGAGCAGCGGCGCGAACTCGGGCACCACCAGCGCCAGCTCGGTATGCTCCGGCTCCTCGTCGAGCCCCAGCATCGCCATCGCGGCGCGGTTGAGGAAGGCGAGCCGGCCGTCGGCGTCGAGCCCCATCACCCCCGCGGTGACCGACCACAGGACCGAATCGAACAGCCGGCGACGGCGCTCGATCTGCTCGGTGTTCTCCAACAGCCGCTCGCGCTGGCCCTTGAGCTGGCGGGTCATCCGGTTGAACAGCCGCCCCAACTCCTCGATCTCGTCGCCGGTGCGTTCCTCGATCACCTGGACGTCGAGATCGCCCTCGCCGACCCGTTCGGCGGCCGACGCCAGCCGGCCCACGGGGCGCGCGAGACGTTCGGCGAACCACATGCCGAGCCAGGTCGCGGCGAGGACCAGGATCGCAGCGAAGCCGAGATAGATCAGCCCGAACTCGAACAGAACCTGGCCGCGCTGGCTTTCGAGCTGCTGATAGAACAGCACCGTCTCCTGGGTCTCGTCGAGCAGCGCGAAAATCTGTCCATCGACCTCACGCGATACGTAGAGCAGATGGTCGGGGTAGAAACTGAGATTGAAGAGCGCGCGAAACTCGCCGTTGTCCCAATCCTCGATCACCACCGTCTCGCCCGCCAGGGCACGGGCGATAGCATCGGCCGGGGGCGCCTCGAAATCGAACAGGTAGGACCGGTCGCCGCGCAGCCGGATCGTGCCGCTTGCGTCGATGATGAAGGCTTCGCGCAACCCCCGCTGGATTCTGCCCTGGGCCTGGGCCAGAGCCTGGCGCAGCTGGGCGTCGGAGATCAGCGCGTTGGCCCGCTTGGCGCCGTTGAGGAAGGCGCCGATCGCCTCGGCGTCCTGGATCAGCCCCTGCTTGTGCTCCTCTTCGTAGGCCTGGGCGGCACTGAGCGAATTGCCGACCACCCGGCTCACCCGGTCGGAGAACCAGCCCTCGAGGCCGACGTTGATGGTGAGCACGGCGAAGACCGCCACCAGCACGGTCGGGATCAGGGCGAGCAGCGAGAAGACGCCGGTGAGCCGCATGTGCAGCCGGGAGCCCTTGGACTTCGTCCGCCGGGCGACAACCATCCGGAAGATCCCCGCCAGCACCAGCGCGGCGACCACGAGCACATAGACCATGTCCCCGAGCAGCACGAGGCGCAGCGTGTTGCTGTCAACGCCCTGGTCGAGCGGACCGAGCACCAGGTAGGTGAGCACCGCGAGAACCGGCCCGAGCGCGACAACCAGGAAGGATGCCGAAGACCGGACACGGCGTTGGCGCCGGATCCGCGCGAGACGGTCCCATGTCCTGTCTGCGCTCCATAGGCCGTTGGATTGCGCCACCTGTCGCCCTCACCTCGAGTACCACCCGGGGCGCGCGTGGCCAAACCCGCACGCGCCGAATCATCGCCGCGCAGGAACCCTTTGTAGATGCGGCCCTTTTGTCACGGATGTGACCGTTTTACATCAACTTGCGGCGGCGTGTCACCTCGATTCCCAGTTCGGTGATCTTCTTGCGCAAAGTATTGCGATTGATCCCGAGCAGGTCGGCGCAGCGGGCCTGGTTGCCGCCCGTCGCGTCGAGGGCGATTTCGATGAGCGGGACTTCGATTTCGCGCAGCACGCGCTGGTAGACGCCGGGCGGCGGCAGCGCGCCGCCATGGAGATCGAAGTAGCGCTTGAGGTGGCGGGCGACGGCGGCGGAAATGTTCTCGGCCTCGTCCATCGCCACCAACGGGTTGCCGGTCGAGGTGCCGAGCGTGGCCTCGACCTCGCCGCGCGAGATCTCGGCCTCGGCGCCGGTCACCATCAGGCGCTGGATGGTGTTTTCGAGCTGGCGTACGTTGCCGGGCCAGGGATAGGCGCGCAGCACGTCCCCCGCCTCCGGGTTGAGCACGCGGGGGGTGAGACCGTCACGCTCGGCGCGGGCGAGGAAGTGCTCGGCAAGTGCGGGAATGTCTTCGAGCCGCTCGCGCAAGGCGGGCACCGGGATGGTCACGCCGCCGAGCCGGTAGAAGAGATCCTGGCGGAACGCCCCTGCCTTCAGCCGTCGGCTGAGATCGCCCTGCGAGGTCGAGAGGATCCGCGGCGCGGGGTCGGTGAGGCTGTCGAGCATCCGGGTAATGCGCGCCTGAGCGTCGGCGTCGAGATCGCCCACCTCGTCGAACAGGAGCGTGCCTTGGCCGGCCCGCGCGAGCACCTTGGCGGGACCTTCCATCGGCACCAGATCGTCCGGCGTGACCACCACGAAGGGCAGGCTCCGCCTGTCTGAGAAGTCATGAATTGCTTTGGCAATCAATGATTTGCCGGTACCACTTTCACCGGTGATGAGGACCGGCAACTCGGTGTTCATGACCCGGGCGACGAGCCGGTAGAGCGACTGCATCGCCGGGGTCCGGCCGACCAGCGGCAGGTCGTCGCCCTGCCCGGGCTCCGTGTCACGCCGCTGCGTCGGCACCCGCCGCTTCTGTTCCAGCGCCCGGGCCGCCCGCTTCATCAGGTCGGGCAGGTCGAAAGGTTTCGGCAGGTAGTCGTAGGCGTCCTTCTCGGCTGCCTGAATCGCGGTCATGATCGTGTTCTGCGCCGAGATCACGATCACCGGCAGGTCAGGCCGCATCTTCGAGATCTCCGGCAAAGCCTCCAGCCCGTTTCCGTCCGGCATCACCACGTCGGAGATCACGAGATCTCCCCGCCCCTCCTCGACCCAACGCTTCAATGTTACCAGCGACGCGGTGGCATGGACCCGGCATCCGGCGCGGGTGAGCGCCTGGGTCAGCACGGTGCGGATCGTGCGGTCGTCATCGGCAACGAGAACGGTGCCATCCATCGGGGTTACTCCTTGTTACTGGGCGCGTCGGGGGGCGCATCGGGGGGGCGCATCGGGGGGCGCAACGGGCAGCGAAATGCGGAACTTGGTCTTGCCAGGACGGCTCTCGACCGAGACCCAGCCGTCGTGGTCGGAGATGATCTTCGAGACCAGCGCGAGCCCGAGCCCGGTGCCGTTCTCGCGGCCCGAGACGAAGGGCTCGAACACCTGACCGGCGATTTCCGCCGGCAGACCGGGTCCGTCGTCGATGATTTCGACCTGCAGCGGCAGGCCGGTGCCGGTGCCATCGGGCCGCCTGAGCCGGAGCCCGTGGTCGTAGAAGGTGCGGATCCGGATCGTCCCGCCCTTTTCGCCCGCGGCCTCGGCGGCGTTCTTCAGAAGGTTCAGGAAGACCTGCATGAACTGGTCGGGATCGACCCAGGTGGCCGGCAGCGAGGGGTCGTATTCCTCGATCAGCCGCATGTTGGCGGCAAAGCC
>DQCI01000335.1:5115-8483 GCA_003545125.1 Paracoccaceae bacterium | reverse complement strand
ACCTGGTCGAGCAGCGCGACGATCCGGCGGCTCTCGACGACGATCAGGTCGGTCAGCTCGAGATCGCCGCCTTCGAGCCCCATCGACAGGAGCTGCGCCGCCCCGGTTATCCCGGCCAGCGGGTTCTTGATCTCGTGCGCCAGCATCTCGGCCATGCCGATGGCGCTGCGCGCGGCCGCCTTGACGCCCAGCGACTTGTTGAGCCGCCCGGCGATATCGCGCGGGTGCATCATGATCAGCACATCGCCCGCGTCGCCCACCGGGGCGAGCTGGATGTTGCATTCGACCGGGTCCGCCACCGACCGGCCGACATCGACGTTGTTGATGAACAGCGGCCCCTGGTCGGCGCGAACCCGGGCGAGATTGCCGGCAAGGTTGGCTTCGATGTCCAACCTTGAAAAGACCGATTTACCGTCCAGCGCCTTGCGCGACGCATTGAGGAAGACTTCGCCCGCCGAGTTCACCTTGACGATCCTGTCGTTCACGTCGATCACCAGCGCGGGGACCGGAAGAGCCGTCCAGAGCGCGTCGTTGTCCATCAGGCGGCCTCCGCACGAATTTCCAGCGCCGGGGCGATGAGCGCGCGCACCCGGGCCGGATCGGCGCACGAGAGCACCTCGCGGCGTAGCCCCGGGGGCGTGCCGGCCCGGTCCATATACCAGCCGAGGTGCTTGCGGATCACCCGCATGCCGAGGTCCTTGCCGTAGAAGTCGAGCGACGCCTCGTAATGGCTGCGCACCATGTCCACGAGGGCCGGCCCCTCCGGGATCTCCGGCGCGGGGCGGCCCGCGAGCCTGGCCGCGATCTCGGCGATGAGCCAGGGCCGCCCGCCGGTCGCCCGACCCACCATCACCCCGTCGGCGCCAGACTGGTCGAGTGCTGCGCGCGCATCCGCTGCCCCGCAGATGTCGCCGTTCGCGATCACCGGGATCGTCACCGCCTGCTTGACCGCCGCGATCGCGGCCCAGTCGGCGCGGCCCTTGTAGAACTGCGATCGGGTGCGGCCGTGGATCGTGACCATCTTCACGCCCGCGTCTTGCGCCGCCCGGGCGATCTGGGGCGCGTTGCGCAGGTCGTCGTCCCAACCGAGCCGGGTCTTCAGCGTGACCGGTACCGAAACCGCCTGCGTGACCGCTTCGATGAGCGACAGCGCGCGGTCGGGTTCCTTCATCAGCGCCGAGCCCGACAGCCCGCCCACCACCTTTTTGGCCGGACACCCCATGTTGATGTCGATGATCGCGGCGCCGCCCGCCTCGACCATGCGTGCGGCCTCGGCCATCCAGAAGGGGTCGCGCCCGGCGAGTTGCACCGCGGTGCCGGCGCGCCCGAAACCCAGCTCCGCGCGCTCGCGCACGCCCGGCTTCGCCTGCACCATCTCCTGGCTCGCGACCATCTCGCTCACCACCAGCCCGGCGCCGAATCTCTGCACCAGGTTCCGAAACGGCAGATCTGTGATCCCGGCCATCGGGGCCAGGACCACATTGGTCCCGAGGTCGGTCTCTCCAAGCGCTAAGGGCACATGCCTAATCCTTGTGCAGGTGCCCGTGATATAGCGACGGACCGGGGGAGCTGCAAAAAATCGCGCCATTCTTTTGCGCGATATTTCTCCGATGCACAAGTTTTGTGCACCTCCCCCTACCGTCGGAGGCCCCATTGTCCTCAAATTCGGCAGGGCTTAAACCAGCTGCATGGAAATCGCCGCCATCATCGTCGCCGCCGGACGCGGCACCCGGGCCGGCGGAGACGTGCCCAAGCAATGGCGCAGGCTCCATGGCGCCCGGGTGGCCGACTGGACTGTCGACGCTTTCCTGTCCCACCCGCGCATCGGCCGGGTGGTGCTGGTGCTTCATCCCGACGATCTCGGCCAGGCCGAAGGCTTTGCGGACGCGATCGTCGCCACCGGCGGCGCCACACGCGACGCGAGCGTGATGGCCGGGCTTGAGGCGCTGGTCGGCGACCCGCCCGACCTGGTGTTGATCCATGATGTCGCCCGGCCGCTGGTCGGCGGGCGAGTGATCGACCGGGTGATCGACGCGCTCGACACGGCGGCCGGGGCCGCGCCCGCCCTCGCGGTAACCGACGCGCTGTGGATGGGCGAGAATGGCAAGGTCTCCGGCACCCATGACCGCAACGGGCTCTACCGGGCGCAGACCCCGCAAGGCTTTCGCTTCGCGGCGATCCTCGCCGCCCATCGGGCGCATCAAGACGGAGCGCTTCCGGGCGGCGCGGCGGACGATGTCGAGGTCGCCCGCGGCGCCGGGCTGGAGGTTACAATCGTCGAAGGCGACGAGGCCAACATGAAGATCACCGGCCCGAGCGATTTCGCCCGCGCCGAAGAGATGATGAGGGACAGGATGGATATCAGGGTCGGCCAGGGTTACGACGTGCACGCTTTTGAGCCGGGGGAGGCCTGCATCCTGTGCGGGGTCGCCGTCCCGCACGGGCAGAAACTCAAGGGGCATTCCGATGCCGATGTCGGCATGCATGCGCTGACCGATGCACTCTACGGCGCGCTCGCCGAGGGCGATATCGGCCAGCATTTCCCGCCGTCGGACCCGCAATGGAAGGGCGCGGCCAGCCATGTTTTCCTTGAACACGCCATCGGGCTCGCGAGGTCGCGCGGCTATGAACTGGTCAATTGCGACGTGACGCTGATCTGCGAACGCCCGAAGATCGGGCCGCATGTCGGCGCGATGCGCGCGGCGCTGGCGCGGATCGTGGATGTCGATGTGGATCGGATCTCGGTCAAGGCCACGACCTCGGAGAGGCTCGGCTTTACGGGCCGCGAAGAGGGGATCGCGTCGATGGCCGTCGCGACGCTGGTGAAGGCATGAGCGGCGCCGGTGTGAAACGCGACATCGTGAAAGAGGCGATCGGCTTCTTCTTCTGGACCGGTTGGCTGAAGCCCGCGCCCGGCACCTGGGGCAGCCTCGCCGCCCTGCCCTTCGTCTGGGTCCTGCATGTCGTTGGTGGGCCGGGGCTGCTGGCGGCGGCGATCGTCGCGGCGTATGTCGTCGGGCTCTGGGCGATCCGGGGCCTGCTCGAGACCAGCGAGAGCGAAGACCCGTCCGAGATTGTCATCGACGAGGTGGTGGGCATGTGGATCGCGATGCTGCCGGTCTCGTTGGGCGCCTGGTGGGCCGATGCCGGACTTCTCGCGCTCTACCCGGGTTGGATCGCGGCCTTCCTCGCGTTCCGGCTGTTCGACATCTGGAAACCCTGGCTCGTGGGCAAGGCCGACCGGCGCGGCGATGCGCTCGGGGTGATGCTCGACGACGTCTGGGCGGGGGTGTTCGCGGGGCTTGTGACGCTGGTGCTGGCCGCCGCCTCGCACCTGTTCTTGTTGGCATGACCGACCCGGCCGAGAT
>DQCI01000335.1:2820-5021 GCA_003545125.1 Paracoccaceae bacterium | reverse complement strand
CTATTCGAACACGGCCAAGATGGCGCTCCTCGGGGTGCAGGCGAAAACGCTAAAAGCGCATGGTGCGGTCTCCGAGGCGGTGGCGCGCGAGATGGCCGCGGGGCTACGCGCGGCCGCGGCTGTCGATATCGCTGTCTCGGTGACCGGGATCGCGGGGCCCGGCGGGTCCGAGCACAAACCCGAGGGCCGGGTCTGTTTCGGCCTCGCGACACGCGGCGGCACCCGGAGCGAAACCGTCGAGTTCGGTGCCCTGGGACGGGCCGAAGTGCGGCGTGCGGCAACCGACCATGCGCTCGAGTTGATCGGGGCGACGGCCGCGCGCGCGGCCGTAAAACGCGATTGAGTAATCGCGTTTCAAGGCGCTTCGAAGCGCCTTCCCCCCGGCCGCGATCTCACGGGCAGACCCCGCCGACGCTCAGGTACTTCGCGTAGGCCCAGCCCTGCGGCGTCGAGCTCCCCCAAAGCGGGTTCAGGCATTGCCCGGACATGCAGTAGACATGCAACCAGTTGCCCTGGCGCTCCCAGACCGAGATCTCGTCGCCCAAGTAGAGTTCGCCGAGCTGGTTGAACCCGGTGCCGGGCCCCGAGCGGACGGCAAGGAAGCCGTGGCCGGCGGCATGATCGTACTGGGTGATCGGCCTGACGCCGACGACATATCCGGTGCAATCGCCCGCGAGCGCTGTCCCGGACAGAAGCCCCGCCGCCATGCTCGCGGCCAAAACGGTGTGAACGAGTTTTTTCACGGTTGATCCTCCCTCAGTAACCGCGCGAATGATCGCGCCGAACCGTGGGGGCGCGCCATGACTTCGATCAGTGTTCGATCACAGCGCACAGGNNGCACAGGGCACAGGGCAGCCGCGCCGATACATGAACTGCCTACCCAAAGCGCACATCCCTGCACTTCCTGCCGCCTTTTTGGGCACTTCTGAATCTGCCGGGATATTCCGCAGACAGCCCGGTATTCAGCGTTCCCCTGTGCGCCGCGATTGCCTACCGACCGCGATACCATAACCGAAGGAGGGGACAATGAACGGGGCCGATACAGCCTGGATCATCGTTGCGACCGCCCTGGTGCTCTTCATGAGCCTGCCGGGGCTGGCGCTATTCTACGGGGGCCTCGTGCGGGCGCGCAACGTGCTCTCGGTGTTCATGCATGTCTACGCCATCGCGGCGTTGATGAGCGTGCTCTGGCTGATCGTGGGCTACAGCATCGCCTTCGGCGACGGCGGAGCGCTCTGGGGCGGGCTTGGCAAGATGTTCCTGCTCGGGATCGACGCGGACACGCTCTCGGGCACGATCCCGGAGGTCCTGTTCTTTGCCTTCCAGATGACCTTCGCGGTCATCACACCTGCCCTCATGGTCGGCGCCTATGTCGAGCGCATCGGCTTCGGCTTCGTCCTGACCTTTTCGGCGCTCTGGATGCTCGTCGTCTACGCCCCGGTGACCCATTGGATCTGGGGCGGCGGTTTCCTGGCCGATGGCGGGATCTTCGGTGCGACCGGCGTCAAGGACTTCGCCGGCGGCATCGTCGTGCACGAGACCGCGGGGCTCGCGGCCCTGGTCATCGCGATCGTCCTCGGTCCGCGCCGGAACCGCACCGTCCCGCCGCACTCCCCGCCGTTCGTGATGATCGGCGCGGCGATGCTCTGGGTCGGCTGGTTCGGCTTCAACGGCGGCAGCCAGCTCGCGGCCGACGGCGGCGCCGCGATGGCGCTCACCGTGACCCATATCTCGGCCGCAACCGCCTCGCTGTCCTGGGCGCTGTGGGAGCGTATCCGGTTCGGCCGCGCCTCGCTCGTCGGTATCGTCACCGGCACAATCGCCGGCCTCGCCTCGATCACGCCCGCTTCGGGCTTCGTCGGCCCGGTCGAGGCACTGATCATCGGCGCCATCGCCGGTGTGCTCTGCCAGGAGGCGGTGATCGGGATCCGCACCAAGATCGGGATCGACGACTCGCTCGACGTCTTCGCCGTGCATGGTGTCGGCGGCATTTTCGGCACGCTGATGATCGCGATCTTCGGCGCCGGGTCCTTCGTCGCACAGGCCGGATCGCTGGTAATCGTCGGGGTGTTCACGGTGCTGGTGAGCTACGCGCTGGTCAAGTTCGTGGGCCTGGTCACCACGTTGCGGGTCGATGCGGAAGCCGAGACCAACGGTCTCGACCTCTCGGTCCACGGCGAACGCGCCTACGACATGAACTC
>DQCI01000335.1:0-2717 GCA_003545125.1 Paracoccaceae bacterium | reverse complement strand
GCTTTGGCCGTGCGCGTCTTGTGCCGGGAGTGCCGCGTCGGCCAGACTGGGAAACAGCAGCGCCTTGATCCCTGGCTTGCCCCGCGAAACGGTCTGCGCGCGTTCCCGGAAAGGTCATGGACATCGGCGGGGGGCGGGTTCTTTCGCCGTTCAAGCCGTTCGCAATCGACGGCGTTGCAGGGTTGACCAGATGCGATAGGCCTCCAGCGCCCCCAAGGGAACGAAATGCACCAGCGCGGGCGCGACCCCGTCCCAATCGTGCAGCGCGGCCCAGTGAATGAGCGTCAGGACCGCCGCGCCATAAGCGAACCGTTGCAGGGTTTTCCAACGCGGACCGAGCTTGCGCACCCACCCGTCCGTGGAGGTCACGGCAAGCGGCACGAAAATGAGGAAGGCGAGCCAGCCGGTCCAGATGTAGAGCTTGGACAGCTCGCCGCCGGTGAAGGCAACCGCGCCTTCGTCGACCAGGTAGAGCACCGTGTGCAGGGCCGCGTAGCCGAAGGCCGCGACGCCGAGATACCGGCGGCGTTTCATCAGCCAACGCGGCCCCCGCCACCCCTTCAACAGCATCATCAGCGGCGTGATCATCATCGTGATGATCAAGAACCGCGCGGCGAACTCGCCAGTCGGATGCAGCAGCTGATGCAGCACCTCCGCGTCGCCGGAGGCCACCCCCGCAATCATCGGAAGGGCGGGCAGGCTCAGGAGCGCCCAGAAGGCGTACGGGTGGTTGAAGAACGATTTCAGGGCAGTCATGTGTGTCTCCGGCAGATTTGTCTTTCAACGGCGCAACCCGGTGGATCCGTCGCGTTCGGGAGGTCAAAGACGGAAAAAAGTCGTCCCAGCGCTGATGCGCCCGGCCGGTCAACACCTCGAAGTCGCCAGGCCGGTCGTAGGCGCCCTTGCGGATCCCGTCATAGATACCGGCGGTGATCGGGCCAAAGAACACGCCAAGTTCCGCGGTCCGGTCCGCGACGTCGTCCGCGGGGCTCATGGCGCGGTAGCGCAGCCGGGTTCCGAAGGCGCTGTTGAGATACCGGGCGAGGTCGCTTTGGCTGATCGGCGTACCGTTCAGGTTCACCGTCTGGCCATCGTGATCGGACCGGGTCAAGAGCGCGGTGCCGACATGGGCGAGTTCAGCGCGGGTGGTGGTGCCGCATTTCCCCGCGCCGGCGCTTTTGGCGATCTCGGCTTTCGTCCGGTAGCGGTCGATATAGTCCACGTCCGGCTCGATATTGATGCCGTTGCGCCCGATCGCCCAGGTGAACCCGCTGGCCCGAATGTCGGCCTCGGTCTGGCGGTTGCTCTGTACGACAGGCGAGAAGCCGGTGCCCTCCTCGGGGCCCTGGATGCTGGTGTAGACGATCTTGCGCAGGCCGGCGGCCTTTGCAGCCGCGATCACGTTGCGGTGCTGACGGGTACGTTCCTCGGGCGGCGCCATGCCGGAGACCAGCACCAATGCGTCGACCCCGGCGAGGGACGCGGTGAGCTGGTCGGGCTTGTCGTCGTCGCCCGGGCGGATCGCAATCCCCAGCCCTTGCGCATTTTCCGGCGTTCGGGCCAGACCGATGACAGGCTCTTGCCCGGCGCCTGCGACGAGCTTGCGCGCGATTTCACGTCCGAGTTGCCCCGAAACAGCGGTAACGGCGAGCGTCATGGTGCGACGTCCTTGTTTAAGCCGGTGTGCCGGTGCCCGAAAACACCGGCACTCCTATTTGTCGTTGGATTACCGGCTGGCGAGCTGTTGCAGCGCGCCTGCCCGGTCTTCGACGTGATAACAGCGACCGATGACGCCGTCCTCGAGCTCGTGGATGTCGATGGTCATGATATCGAAGTCGCGCCATTCGCCGTCCACTCCGAAGAAAGGGCCTGTCGGCGTGCCGGTCGCACGGCTGCGCAGGGTAACGAAACTGCCGTCCCGGCGCATGGCCTGGACGCCCCCGTCGAGGTCGGGGATCAGCAGGGCAGAACCTCCCATCTGCCCGAGGAAGGCGTCGCGTGATTTTTTTGCGCCGGAAAAGTCGCCAAGGCTTTCCCAGGCGTCGGACGTGGCAGCCTCGAAGGCCGCGACAAACTCTTGCGAGCCGGGGGTGCTGAGCAGGTCGTAGAAGGCGGTCACGGTCGAGGTGTCATCGGAAAATGCGCCGGTTGTGAGCGTTGCGAGAGCGGCCCCGGTGGTGAGCTTCTTGAGGATCATGGGTTTCTTCGGTTGCCGAGTGAAGGATCATAACTGGTGTTGGCTCGCTGCAAGATCGCAGAGCCCCAAGGTGTCGTCGACTTGCTGCCAGAACGGCTGAACCGAGTTCATCTTTTCGATTATCCGGAAAGTGTTGGAATGATATTTCCAGGAATTGCAAAAATGATCGACGATCTTCGAGGCCCGGCCGTGTTCGTCGCCGTCGCGGAGGCGGGCAGCCTGACGGCGGCGGGACAACGATTGAAGCGCTCGACCTCGGTGGTCAGCCACCACCTGTCGTGGCTGGGGGAGAAGCTGGGGGCGACGCTGTTCTTTCGGTCCACGCGGTCGATGTCGCTGACGCCGGAGGGCCAGGCGGCGCTCGGCCCGGCCCGCCGGATGGTGGTTGCGGTGTGAAACATCTCGCGCCGGGTTTCGAAAACCATCCTCTGCCAGCCGAGGATCTTGATCGACCTTGTGAACGGCAGAGACGCCGAATGCTACCCGGTGACGACATGGATCGTGCCCGTGTCCGGTCTTC
>DQCI01000137.1:12289-15156 GCA_003545125.1 Paracoccaceae bacterium | reverse complement strand
CATGTCGAGCATCGCCTGGGAGACCGCGTCCTGCCCGACCCGGCTGAAGAACCCCGTCTGCACGTCGGGGCGCAGCTGGCGCAGGTGCCAGGCGGCGTTGGACGTGTCGCCCGCAAACCCCATGCGGTTTTCGCCAGGCGCTTGCGCGGGCGCCATCTCGACCATGCACTCCGCCACCGACAGGAACCGGAAACCGGCATCGGTCCGGGGCGTGAGGTAGGTCGGTTCTTCGGGCATTCTTGGCGGCTCCCATCGGCTGACTGGCATATTGCAACACCGGATTCCGGGTCCATTCGCCAATCGCGCCCGACGAAATTGCGCCCGCGGCGACCGAGGTCCGTGCCTTCCCCGCAGCCCACGCACCGCGCCCGGGTGTCGGGCGCGCGCCCCCCCGCGCAAGGCGTACCCGGGCAGACTGCAGTCCCGGTTGTCGTTACCGGACCCTGTTGGCCGTTCAGGATTGAACAACCGGGGCCGGAGCCCCTAGCTGAACAGCATGCCGCCGTTGATGTCGACGTTCGCGCCGGTGATGAAAGCGCTGTCGTCGCAGGCAAGGAACACCACGAGGTTGGCCACGTCCTCGGACTCGCCCTGACGTTTCAGCGGCGCGGCCGCCTCGAAGCCCCTTCGGTTCTCGTCGGCGGTATGGATGTTGTGGAAATCGGTGTCGATCATGCCCGGGCAGGCCGCGTTGACGCGGATCTTCGGCCCAAGCTCCTTGGCGAGTCCGCGGGTCAGGGTCATCACCGCGCCCTTCGAGGCCGCGTAGGCGACCGACCCTGCACCGCCTCCGTCGCGGCCCGCCTGGCTCGCGAGGTTGACGATGGCGCCCTCGGTCATGTGCCGCAGCACGCCGCGGATCATCAGGAAGGTCGAGGTGAGGTTCACGTCCATCACCTCCTGCCAGAAGTCCAGCGGCATCTCGGCAATGGTCTTGCGCCCGATAATGCCGCCGGTGTTGTTGACCAGCACGTCGATGCCGCCGAAGGTCTCGACCGTCTTGCCGACAAGCGCGTCGGCCCCCGCTTCGGTGTTGAGATCGGCTTGCAGCGCGAAGGCGTTGCCGCCCGCGGCCTTGATCTCTTCGACGGCGCTGTCGGCGCCGGCGCTGGACGAGAAGTAATTGATGGCGACGTTGGCGCCCTCGGCTGCCAGCCTCATCGCGCAGGCGCGCCCGATGTCACGCCCCCCGCCGGTAACGATCGCGGTTTTTCCCTTAAGTTTCATGGCTCTACTTTCTTGAGTTTCAGATCGGTCGGCGCGCTGCACGATGTCCGCCCGCCGGGGTGATGGCGCGGGCGGTGCGACCGGCGGGCCGCGGCGCCTGCGCGGCGGCGATCAGACGAAGTCTTCGCGGTGGGGCGTGAACATGTCGATCAACATCCCCGCTTCGAGACACGTCGCACCGTGCGGGAGGTTGCCCTGCTTGTAGGCCGAGTCCCCCGGACCAAGCACCTTCTTCTCGCCGTCGATTTCGAACTCGAAGCGGCCCGAGACCACGTAGGTGATCTGCTCATGCGGGTGGTGGTGGACAGGCGCCACAGTGCCGGTCTCGAAGTGGACCTCGACGCACATCAGGTTGTCGTTGTAGGCGCAGACCTTGCGGCGCAACCCGCTCCCGAGGTCTTCGAGCTCGTTCTCGTTGGCGGGGAAGACGTTTTTGATTTCCATGGTATTTCTCGCTCATTTCCTCACAATGTGGCCGTGCAGCCATCGTTACGGTCGTCAAGGTCGCGGCGACGCCCCGGGCAGGCCGTGGTGATCTCTGCCGTGGCGGGCCGGATCGACATCAGATGTTCGTCCCGGCCAGTTTCTTCACCACCACCTTGAAGGTGTTCTCGTCGGCGTCGGTGAAATAGAGATCGGCATCCTAGCCCTGATCGTCGACAAAGTGGAAGATCCGGCGCGGATCATCCTGTCGGTGGGGCACGAGCAGGGTCACGATCCGATGCCGGTTCGCATTCGGGAACCGCGCGGTCAGGCAGGTGCTGACCGGCAGGCCCTCGTACTCGCTCGGGTCGACGCCGGGGAAGCCGGTTTCCTGGCTCAAGCTGGGCGCACCGCCCTCCGACCAGAGCAGCTCGCCGTAGAACCCGGCCTTTTCGCCGGTGTTGCGGAACGAGGACTTGCCGAGCTGGTATTCCTGATTGGCATGCAGCCGCCAGTCGATCGCCACCGGCGCCTCCGCATCAATCGAGTCGACGAAGACGAAGAAGCTGTTGTTGAAGAAATAAACCTCGGGTTCCACCCGGGCCACCTCGGGCGAGACGAGGGCATAGGCCGCGGTGGCATTACCCTTGATATAGATATGGTCGTCGCGCTCGACCGCGTCCAGGATCTCGCCGGTCGCCTTCATCTGAAACGCCTTGTTGCGGCCCGCGTATTGTCCCTTGCCGTTGATCAAAATGGCGTTTTTCGACAGCGTCTGCTTTCGCCAGACCTGATGCATGGTGCTGTTGAAAAGCGTCCAGCTCTTTCGGCCCGAGCCACAGCCGCGGGTGCGCCATGTCGGCCCCGGCGTAACGCGCGGCGCGGGCGGGCAACGGCGTTGCCGGCAGATCGGCGCCCAGCTCGAAGCTGCTGCTGGTGCTCCAGGCGGTCGCAGGTGCGCCCGTCTCGGCATCCCAGACAGCGTAGGACCAAAACCAGGTCCCCGGTTCGATCACCGCGTCGGGGGTGAAGAAGTTGAGCGGAATATCGGTGAACATCCGCGTCATCTTGGCGCGATAGTCCGGGTCGGTCGACAGGCGCAGCACGTAAGCCGCTTCGTCCTCGACCACCGGCAGCCAGGTGAACCGCGGCGGGTTCTCCACCAGCGTATCGTCCGGACCGGGCGCGTATTGGATGTTGAGACCTCCCGCGGCGGG
>DQCI01000137.1:11685-12261 GCA_003545125.1 Paracoccaceae bacterium | reverse complement strand
CGGTCGGATGAAGAGGCCTTTGGCATCGAAGGTTCCCGGGTGCCTTGTATGTTGGAAATGGAGGGGTTCCGCCCGCCGGAGACCGGCGGGCGGGGGACTGGATTCGGATCAGCCGCCGTACTGATGGTCGTAGGCAGATTGCATGACCTCGAGGATCTCGTTCAGGCCCTTTTCCTCGAGCTGGGCGAGGTAATCGTCCCACTCGGCCTCGACGTCACCGGTACCGAGGATCCAGGCCTGCTGACGTTCCAGCATGTTGTCGCGGAGCGAGGCCCAGGACTTGTCGTAGACCTTCTGCTCGTCGGCGTTGAAGGCCACGCCCAGGAACTGGTCGATCAGGTAGTCGCCCTCGTCGTAAAGCGCGATGCCTTCAAGCGCGAATTCGTTCGACCACTGGATTTCATAGCCGTAGTCCTGGAAGTAGCCGCGGCCCTGAAGTTGGGACCCAATGGCATAGAGCGAGTTGTTCACAGGACCCAGTGCCATGAACTCCTCTTTGAAGATCGGCTTACCGTCGATCATGTCGTAGTGCATGCCTTCGACGCCAAAGTTGGCCAGACGACGGCCCTCTTCGGT
>DQCI01000137.1:1462-11612 GCA_003545125.1 Paracoccaceae bacterium | reverse complement strand
CCGAGGTCGACGCGAACCAGTCGTGGGTCGCAGCGCCCATGTTTTCGGACAGAAAGAATTCACGCGACGAGCTGCCGCGGGTGAAGATCACGGCATCGACCAGACCTTCGGCGTACCAGCGCGCCAGGTTCTTGATGCCTTCCCGGTAGCCTTCGCCAGCATCGGGGTGGGCAGGCTTGCCGTCGTCGACATAGAAGTCATGGTAGGTGTCCGAGCCGGACGACCGGCCATCCCACAGCGTGACCAGACGGATGAACTCCGGCCACTGGCGCGCGAAGAACGGAACTTCATCGGCTTCGCCGTTGCCGTTCGGGTCCTGGGTCTTGAAGGCGCGCAGGGCGGCTTCGAACTCGTCCACCGTTTGCGGGACCTCCAGCCCCAACGCGTCCAGCCAGTCCGTGCGGATCCAGTAGGCGCGGCCATACTTTCCGTCCGGCAGGTACGGAATATGGTACATGTTGCCGTCGGCTGCCGTGAGCGCCGCCTTGATTTCCGGCTTCTCTTCGAAGAACGCCTTGAGGTGCGGCGCGTGCTCGTCGATCAGATCGTTGAGCGCCAGGAAAGCCCCCTCGGGACCGTACTGGTTGACGAAGTCCTTGATCCGGCTCGAGCCCACAATGTCCGGGATGTGGCCCGACGCCAGCATCAGGTTCAGCGCTTCGGTACGGCCGTTGTTCTCGCTGGTGCGCATATTCGCGCCAACGGTGTCGTCGACCAGGTGGATGCCGGTCCAATCGCGTGCAGCCTGTTCGACCGGCCAGGCTTCGTCATAGACCGGATAACGGGCGTGGTTCATCTGGATCGTCAGCTCCAGCGGTTCGTCGACGATCCTCAGGTGGGCCGTCGGCAAATGCCGGGGCGGTCAGCGCCGTAGAAGTGGCCAAAGTGGCGGCCAGGGTCATAAATCGCATCAGTTTCCTCCCTTTCGCGATTGTTGGATTATTCTTTCACACCACCGAGAAGGATGCCCTTCTCGAAGTATCTCTGGATGAACGGCTAGAGCGTCGCCACCGTGAACATCCCGACCAGGACCGACGTGGCGATGGCGATGGCGATGGCGAAGATCTTGTCGCTCCGCCCGTAGAGGTTCCAGTGCATCATTGGACTATCCCCTTACCAAAGCGATGTGCGCGAGAAACGGCGCGACAAAGTGTTGGCCGTCATCACCAGGACGAAGGCGACGAGTGCGTTGAACAGACCGGCCGCGGCGGCCATGTCGTATTGGCCGCTCTGCAGGCCCTGGCGGCAGATGAAGGTGTTGACCACATCCGCCGTCGAGTAGGTCGCGGGCTGGTAGAGCAGGATGATCAGCTCGAACGAGACTTCCATGATGTTGCCGATGCGGATGATCAGCATGATCATGATCGTCGGCAGGATGCTCGGGATGGTGATCTTCCACATCATCTGCCAGCGGTTCGCCCCGTCGACCACGGCGCTTTCGTAAAGCGAGGGGTTCACCCCCGCGATCGCCGCCAGGAAGACGATGGATCCGAAGCCCGCTTCCTGCCAGATCCCGGTGCCGATGAAGATCGGACGGAACCATTCAGGCTTGGTCAGGAAGTAGACCGGCTCCATGCCGAACCAGCCGAGGATCGTGTTGATGATCCCGGCCGACGGCGAGAAGGCCGTGATGACGATACCGGCGATGATCACCGACGAGATGAAGTGCGGCAGGTAAACGATGGTCTGCGAGATGCGCTTGAAGCTCGCGTTCAACAACTCGTTGAACATCAGAGCGAGGATGATCGGGGCGGGGAAACCAAACAGGAGGTTCAGCGCGCTGATCTTGATCGTGTTCCAGACCGCCCGGACGAACGTGTCATTCGAGAACAGGTTCTGGAAATGCTCGAGCCCGATCCAGGAGCTGTCGGCAACGCCGCGGAAGATCGAGTAATCCTTGAACGCGATCTGCAGCCCGTACATCGGCTTGTAGAGGAAGACGAGGAACCAGATGATGATCGGCGCCAGCATCAGGTAGATCTGCCAGTCGCGTCGCAGCCGGTGCAGGACGGAACTCAGCTTGTCGCCACGGGGCGGCTTTTGCGCCTCCTGGGCTTCGATGACCATCTCTTCCGTCGAGGTCGAGACGTGTTCTGGGTGGGACATGGCTCAGCCCCCCGCCGGGTGGCCGTAGACCCTCTTGGTGTCACCGTCGAAAACCTTGATCAGGTCGGGCTGGAGGTGGAACTGGGTCACCCCGCTCAGGTGCGAGATGTCACCATGGGTCTCGGCCTTCACCACGAAGGGCGTTTTGCCGATTATCGTGTGCAGGAGCGCTTCGGACCCCAGGGTCTCGATCAGGTCGATCTCGACCGGCAGCGCGGTGCCGCCTTTGCCTTCCTCGATGAAGACGTGTTCGGGGCGAATGCCGACGACGACCTTGCGGCCGACGGCGTTTTCAAGCTCCCTGAGCTTCGGCAGAGCGATCATCTTGTCGCCGATTTTCGCGGCCGGGCCGGTGTCGCCGGCTTCGACCACCGCGTCGAGCTGGTTCATCGGCGGCGAGCCGATGAAGCCGGCAATGAAGGTGTTGACCGGGTTGTTGAACAAATCCATCGGTGCGCCGATCTGCTCGATCTTTCCGTCCGCCATGACCACGATCCGGTCGGCGAGGGTCATCGCCTCAGTCTGGTCGTGGGTGACGTAGATCGAGGTAACGCCGAGCCGTTTGTGCAGCCGCTTGATTTCGGCACGCATCTGGGTGCGCAGCTTGGCGTCGAGATTAGAGAGCGGTTCGTCGAACAGGAACACCTTCGGGTGCCGCACGATGGCGCGGCCCATGGCAACCCGCTGGCGTTGCCCGCCGGAAAGGTCGGCCGGGCGCCGGTCGAGCTACTTGGTAAGGCCGAGAATTTCGCCAACTTCCTTGACGGAAGTTGCGATCTCGTCTTTCGGCTTCTTCCGCAGGCGCAGGCCGAACGCCATGTTTTCCGCGACGTTCAGGTGCGGATAGAGCGCGTAGTTCTGAAACACCATCGCGACATCGCGATCCTTGGGCGCGACCCGGTTCATGACCTTGTCGCCGATCTTCCGCGTGCCAGCGGTGATCTCCTCGAGCCCAGCGACCATCCGCAGGCATGTCGACTTGCCGCAACCCGAAGGCCCGACGAGAACAACGAACTCCTTGGGTTTGATCTCGAGGTCAATACCATGGACAACATGAACCGCACCGAAGGCTTTGACGATATCTTCCACCTTGACGCCAGACATGGCTCCTCCTTGGCCTGGATGATACCGGCAAAGTTCAACCGGTTCCCGACCGAGGCAATGGGCCGACGGTGGATCAACGAATTTCCCAGAATCATTTCTTCACAAGACTGGTATACTAGTATCAAATAGCAATCGAACAGAAGCTTTGGCGACGGAGAAGGAGGGCCGGATGCGGAACAGGAGCGGCAGTACCGGCGGCACGCCGGTCGCAGGAACGGTGACCCCCGTCCAGTTGACCCGCAAGCCGAACGGCCGGTTCCGGCCCCGCGCCCGACCCAAAGGCCGAACCGACTGGAATTCAAACATAGCAATCACTAGATAGTCGAGAAACGGGGAGCAAAAATGGCGCAAGTCACCAAAACGAAGGAACGCCGGCCCAGCGTAGACGTGATCTTCAACCACCTCTACGACGATATCCTGTCGCTCCGGCTGCGGCCCGGCGACAAGATTTCCGAAGCCGAGATCGGTGCGCGTTTCGGCGTGTCGCGCCAACCGGTGCGCGATGCGTTCAGCCGCCTCGAAAACCTCGACCTCTTGCTGATCCAGCCGCAAAAGGCGACCGAGGTGAAGCGCTTCTCCCTCAAGGCGATCGAGAAGTCGCGCTTCGTGCGCGCCGCCGTGGAAGCCGAGGTGCTGCGCCGCGCCGCGGCCGAATGCGACGAAGAAGGTGCCGCGCGCCTCGACGCCTGCCTGGACAGGCAACGCGAGATCGTGCGCGACCATGAGCATCACAAGTTCGACGCGCTCGACTACGAGTTCCACGAAGCCCTGTGCGAGATCGCAAAGGTCGACTTCGCGTTCGAGGTCATCTCGGCGGAGAAGGCCAAGGTCGATCGGATTTGCATGCTGGGGCTGTCCAAGGAAAAGCGCATGCCGCAACTGCTTCAGGATCACGAGGACATCGCTGACGGTGTGAAGCAGGGCAAACCCGAGGCGGCGGTCGAGGCCGGGATGAGACATCTCGCCCGCCTCGACCGAACGATCGATACCATCGCCGCCCAACACGCGGAGTACCTCGACCCCTGACCGGGGTCGGCGCCGCAACGCATCGCCACAGGCCGCGCTGCGGTGTGAACGGATTTGCGGCGTCAACGCAGGCGGCGCTTCCACACCCCAGTGCGCAGCCGTAGGTGAAATACCGGAAACTTCACCAGCTCTTCGAGAAGGAGCAGGGCGAACACCCAGCTCACCGGCACATCGAGATAGAGCACAAACAGCGCCGTGGCGGGGACGCGCACAAACCATTGCGACCCGATGAAAAGGTTCATCACGTAGACCGTATCGCCCCCTGCCCTCAAGGTTTGGCCGCAGACGGCGTTCGAGCCCTTCGGGAAGGGCAAAAACAGCAAAACCGGCACGAAGCTCCAAAGTGCCGCCTTGGTTTCCGGCTGGAGACCCGGATAGATCGCCCCCGCCGACAGGCTGACCCCGAGATAGATCGCCGAAACCAGCCCGGCGGCGACGAAGGCGCGCCGCCAGGCCCGGCCAAGGAAAGCATCGAGCGCTTCGCCGGCAATGTTGCCGCCGAGGAGCTGCGCGATCAGGATCCCGATCGCCTGCGCCCAGGCCATGCCCAGCACGCCGACGACCTGGACCCAGGGTGTGATCAGCGTCATGGCCGCAAACGCGTTGACGGGAAGCCGGGCGTAGATGAGCCCGCTGACGTTGTTGGCGAGGGCGGCGCTGACGAATGTCGCGGCGATCGGCAGGGAGAAGACCAGATGGCTGCGCGTCGACCGCGCGAACGTCCCGTCCCACCATCCGACGACGGCGGCATAGCCGCGCTCGGCGCGGTAGGTTTGCCAGCCGAGGAACGCGGCGCGCAGGACCGCGGCCACCGCGCTGCCCACGGCGGCCCCGACCACGCCAAACTCGGGAAAGCCCAGCGCGCCGTGGATCAGCACGACGCTGACGAAAATGTTGACGGGCAGCGCGATCAGGTAGCTGTAAAACGGCACCTTGGAGTTGCCGCAGCCGTTGAAATGGCTCGACAATGCGCCACCGACCGCCTCGGCCAGGACGACGAAGAGGAAGACGCCGAGGTAACGCATCGCCTGTTCTTCGATCCAGGGTGTATGCGCGAAATGGGCGATGAGCGGCCCGCTCGCAACGACAAGGATCAGCACGCCGATGCCGGCGATGACAAGGTTGATGAGGAGACCTGCGTACAACGCCGTCTTGAGCGCGACGGCCTCACCCGATCCGAAGGCCTGTGCCACCCGGATCTGCGAGGCGGCGGAAAACGCGAACACGAAGCCCAAGAGAAGGCCCGCGACCGACCCCGCGAGCCCCATCGCCGCAAGCGCGATCTCGCCGAGGGGCGCCACCAGCCAGGCGTCGATGACGACAATGCCATGCAGCATGATCGCCTTCAGGCAGAGCGGCCAGGCCAGTTTGAACACGTCCGCCATCGTCGGGATGGCATTGCCGCTGGAACTGGTCTGCATCGGAACGGCCGGGGGTCCTGTGGTGGCGCCGTAGCGGCGCCGGTTTCGGTCATGTCCCGCGCCCCGCTCCGGGCCCGGATCGTCACGCGGGCGAAACTGCCGGTATCCGGCATCGGTTCGGTGCCGAACCGGGCAGCGAAGCCAGCAGCGTTTCGATGAAGTGCGCCCTGCCTGCCCGGGTCCGCCGATGCGGCGGATGGGCGGAGGCTGCTTGCGGTGTACTAGTATTGCGGGTGGTGTCAATCTGACCCCGGCGGCGCGCCGGCCGACCGCAAGTTGGCCGCAAGTTGGCCGCAGAATCGGACGCGGGCAGCGGTGGCAGAATCGTCCCGCGCGGCCCCCTGCAAATGCGTGACAAAGCGCTTCGAACCCACCACTGTGGCAGAATGCCGCGCCCACACCGTTTCCGGAGGCGTCCCGCCAGGGGGCAAACGGGGAACCAGCCTCATCGCTGCTTGACAGAACTGGGATACTAGTATCATCTCGATTGGGAATGATGGCGCAGCGCTCGGCAAACGGACCCTGCGATTGCATGGATCACGATGCCGTCGACGCCACTATTCGGAACGATGGGAGGCACAGGAAATGATGAGAGTTGTAGAGCGTCCCGGGAACGTTTTCGTTTCCGATCGCACCGCCGGTCTGTCTTCATCGCCTGTTCGTTTCCGCATTCACGCATCGCCGGATGGCGTGGACCTGCCCAAACCCCGCGGCGCATGCGTCGCAAAGCTCAACGCGACACCCGGAATTCGGCGACAACGGCGCAGGCTGCGCCAGCCGATCCGGGTCGCATGTCTGATATCCGGCTAAATGATCTGAGGAGGATCACATGTATCTCAAATTCACTGCCAGACTGATCGGCACCGCTGCCGCTGTCGCGCTGCTGTCCGGCGCTGCCACGGCCGAGCAATGGCGCGGATGGAACATCCACGTCGACGGTTATCCCAACACCATCGCGATGGACAAGTTCGCCGAGCTGGTCGAAGAGAAGACCGGCGGCGAGATCACCTTGCAGATGTTCCACGGCGGCACGCTCGGCAGCCAACCCGACGCAATCGAACAGGTGCGCCTCGGCGCGCTCGAGGTCGGCAACTTCAACCTCGGCCCGATCGGCCCGATCGCGCCCGAAGCCAACGTCGTCTCGCTGCCGTTCATCTTCAAGGACGTGCCGCACATGTTCCGCGTGCTCGAGGGCGACGCCGGCCAGATGATCGCCGACGGCATGGCCGCCAAGGGCCTGACGCCGCTGGCCTGGTACGATGCCGGCGCGCGGTCGTTCTACAACGGCACAAAGGCGATCAACACGCCGGAAGACGTTGTCGGCATGAAAGTGCGGGTCATGAACAACGACCTGTATTCGGGCATGATCGCCGAGCTCGGCGGCAACCCCTCGCCGATGGCCTTCTCCGAGGTCTACCAGTCGCTCAAGACCGGTGTGGTCGATGGCGCCGAGAACAACTGGCCGTCCTACGAGTCGACCGGGCACTACGAAGTGGCGGGCTATTACTCGCTCAGCCAGCACCTGATCATCCCCGAGTGTGTCTGCGTCAACGCCGATTCCTATAACGCTCTGTCCGACGACATGAAGGCGGCGTTGAAGGAAGCGGCGTTGGAATCGGCCGAGCTCCAGCACCAGCTTTGGGCCGAACGCGAAACCGCAAGCCGTGAAACGGTCGAGACCGCCGGCGCCGTGACCAATGAGATCGCCGACAAGAGCGCGTTCCAGACTGCGATGACCCCGGTCTACGAGGGCTACCTCGAAGCCAATCCGAGCCTGCGTCCGCTGGTCGAACTGATCCAGGCGACCGAATAGCGACCGGTCCGCAACAAACCGGGAGCGCCCGACTTGACCAAATGCAGGCGGGCGCTCTCAATCGGGAGAGCCGACATGAATGACAACTCCGAATTGCCCGCGGCCCTGCGGATGGTTGATCGGGTGTTCGATGTAATCGTGTTTGTCAGCCGGGTGATAACCGGCGTTGCCCTTGTCGCCATGACCGTCATGTTCGGCTGGCTGGTGTTCGGACGTTACGTGCTGAACGACACACCCACCTGGGTCGAGGGATACTCGTTTCTCCTGGTGATGCTCATCGCCTTTTTCGGGGCGGCGGTCGGGGTGCGGGAAAACACCCATATCTCGGTTGTCATCTTTCGAACCATGGTGTCCGAAAAAGTCCGGAGGGTTTTCGTTTTTGTCACGGATCTCCTGATGGCCGGTTTCGGTTTCCTGATGCTCTGGTACGGGGCGAAACTGACCGCCTTCAAGTGGGATGCAATGATCCCGCTCATCCAGATCAGCGAAGGCTACCGGTCCTTGCCGCTGACCATCGCAGGAGGTCTGATCCTCCTCTTCTCTCTCGGTCATCTCGCCCGCCTCCTGACGGGGCACGACGACCGTGTCGATCACATAGAATAGGGGCGGCACCCTATGGGACTCGCGTTACTCTTGGGCTTTTTCGCCTTGTGCGTCGCCATCGGCACCCCGGTGGCCTTTGCGCTCGGCATTTCGGCGCTGGTGGCCATCTGGTTTGAAGGTCTGCCGCTGATGATCGGCTTCCAGCGGATCATCTCGGGCATCAACGTCTTCGCCCTCATGGCGATCCCGTTCTTCATCTTCGCGGGCGAGCTGATGTTTCACGGCGGCATCGCCCAGCGGCTTGTGCGCTTCGCGTCGGCCGCGGTGGGTGCGGTGCGCGGCGGCCTCGGCATCGTCAATGTGTTGTCGTCGATGCTGTTCGGCGGGATCTCCGGCTCGGCCATCGCCGACATCTCGGCGTTGGGCTCGATCCTGATCCCGGTGATGAAGGAAAAGGGGTATGATGCCGATTACGCGGTGAACGTCACCGTCACCTCGTCGCTCGCCGGCATCATCATTCCGCCCAGCCACAACATGATCATCTACGCCATCGCCGCGGGCGGGGGCCTGTCGATCTCGAAACTGTTCCTGGCCGGTGTCGTGCCGGGCATCCTGATGGGCAGCTGCCTCGCGCTGGCGGCCTATCTCGTCGCGGTGAAGCGCGGCTACAAGGGCGAGGCCTTCCCGGGCTGGACGGCCCTGGCGATCAGCTTCGCCACGGCGGTTCCCGGCCTGATGACCGCGGTCATCATCGTCGGCGGCGTGCTCTCGGGCGTCTTCACCGTCACCGAATCCGGTGCCTTCGGCGCGATCTACGCCTTCGTGGTGACGATCGTGGTCTACCGCGAGCTGACCTGGGAGAAGTTCAAGACCGCCGTCCGCTCGGCCGTCAAGACCACCTCGATGGTGATGATCCTGATCGCCTGCGCCGGCGCCTTCGCCTACATGCTGACCTTCTACCGGGTGCCGAACCTGACGGTCGAGTTTCTGACCGGCTTGACCGACAACCCGATCCTGATCCTGTTGATGATCAACCTCGCTCTGCTGCTGCTCGGCATGATCATGGACATGGCAGCGCTGATCCTGATCTGCACGCCGATCTTCCTGCCGGTCGCGACCAGCCTCGGCATCGACCCACTTCAGTTCGGCATGATCCTCCTGGTCAACCTCGGCCTCGGCCTGACCACGCCGCCGGTGGGCACCTGCCTGTTCGCGGGCTGTGCGGTCGGCCGTCTGCCGATGGAGAAGGCCGTGCGCACGATCTGGCCGTTCTACGTCGCCATTCTGATCGCGCTGTTGCTGATCACCTTCGTGCCGGCGATCTCGCTGACCCTGCCCAACCTGCTTGCAGGGTGATCTCAGACCCCAGGCCGAGGCCCGGAGCCCTGTGGCTTCGGGCCTGCGTCGTTGAAGGAGAACCCGATGCTGAAAGTATTGATCGCCGGAACCGGCTTTGCCGGACGAGGCCATGCCGAAGCCTTCCGCGACGCCGGTGCCGAGGTCGTGGGCATGGTCGGGCGTACCGAGCATGTGGTGACCGAGGTCGCCGAGAAGATGGGCATCCCCTACGCCGGCACCGACTGGCAGGCGGCGCTCGCGGCGTGCACGCCCGACATCGTCTCCATCGGCACACCGGGCGGCGCGCATTACCTGCCGATCAAACAGGCCATCGAGGCCGGCTGCCACGTCTTCGTCGACAAGCCGATGACGCAAAGCGGCGAGACGGCGGTCGAGCTTCTCGACCTGGCCGAGGCGAAGGGCGTCAAGACGGCCTATGCCGCGAGCTTTCGCTACACACCCTCGGTGCTGCACGCCAAACGGCTGGTTGCAGAGGGCGCGATCGGCGAACCGCACGAGGTAGAGTGCATCTCGCATTTCAACCTTGAGCGCGAGATCCCCTTTGGCTGGTCGCACCGCGCCGAGCAGGGCGGCGGCCGGCTCAACAACAACTTCACCCACACCCTCTCCATCGTGACCTCCGTGGTCGGCGACAAGATCCTGAAGATCGCCGGAGAGGTGCGCGACGATCTCGGCAAGGCGCCCATCGTCGAAGGCGTGCACAACTTCACGACCCGGCGCAGTTTCATCCCCGAAAACCTCGATGATCCGGCGCTCGAATGGGGGACAAGCAATGTCG
>DQCI01000137.1:661-1411 GCA_003545125.1 Paracoccaceae bacterium | reverse complement strand
GGCTGGTGCCCCGGTTCCATGAAGACCACATCGTGTTCTACGGCCGTCACGGCGCGATCTACCTCCAGGGCCACTACGGCCAGGGCCAACTTTCCCTCTGGGGCGAAGACAAAAGCTGGAAGGAGCTGCCGCTGCCGCAGGACATTCGGGCTGGCGTCACGAATTTCGAAGGCGAGACCGAGCAATGCTGGCTCTATCTGATCCGGGAGTTCGTGAAGGACATTGGCGGCGAAACCGTGGACCCCTACCCGACCTTCCGGGAAGGCAGCCAATTCCAGCAGATCATCGACCTGATCCGCAAGAGCGACAACTGGACGGACGTTTCCGGCCTGAACTGACTGCGCGGCCCGCCCACCCCCTCACCAGAAAGGAACCGGTCATGTCCGATGCCAAACCGCGCGTGGGCGCCCCGTTCGTAAAACTGAGCCTTCAGACCGTCGAGGACGGCCCGCCAATCGAAATCGGCGCAGCCAAGGACCGCTGGACCATGCTGTTCGTCTATCGCGGCAGCCACTGCCCGCGCTGCAAGCGGTTTCTGTCGAAGTTGAACGACGCCCTCCCCGCCTGGACCGAGGTGATGGATGTGGTGGTCGTCTCCGCCGACACTGAGGAGACAGCCCGCGCCGACAAGGCAGAGGTCGGCTGGAAATTCGAGCTCTGCCACGGCCTGACCGTCGCCCAGATGCGCGCCATCGGGCTCTATGTTTCGGAGCCGTTGTCCGAGGCGGAAACCACCGCGCCGTTTTCCGA
>DQCI01000137.1:0-597 GCA_003545125.1 Paracoccaceae bacterium | reverse complement strand
CGGCCCGATCTCGACGAACTGCTCGACGGGATGACGTTCAACATCGAAAAGGATCGCCCGACCCGGGGCACGGCCTGAGGGCCACCGCGGGACCGGCCGCACTGGCCGCACAGGCCGCAATCCGTTCCACTCCAAAGCGGGAGCACGATGCATGAAAATCACCGATGCCAAAGTCTTCGTCGGCGGCCCCGGCAAGAACTACGTCACCCTCAAGATCATGACCGACCAAGGCATCTACGGCCTCGGCGACGCGACGCTCAAAAACCGAGAGACCCTGCCGGCAGCCTATCTCAGCGACTACATCGTGCCCAACCTGATCGGCATGGACCCATGCCGCAGCGAAGACATCTGGCAGTTCTTCTACCGCGGCGCCAATTTCCGGCGTGGCCCGATCACCATGTCCGCCATCGGCGCCGTCGACATGGCGCTGTGGGATATCAAGGGCAAGCTGGCGAACATGCCGCTCTACCAGCTGTTCGGCGGCAAGAGCCGCGACGGCGCGATGGTCTACGCCCATGCCACCGGGTCCGACCTTGAAGACCTGATGGACACGTTCTCTCATTACGTCGCGCTGGGTTACAAGGCTGTGCGGGTGCA
>DQCI01000267.1:11745-11895 GCA_003545125.1 Paracoccaceae bacterium | reverse complement strand
TCGCGCGCGCCGGGGCCGAGATCGCGCCGCTGCTCAAGCGGCCCAAGGTGACCATCGTCACCGAGGACCGGGTGGCGGCCCTGCATCTCGATGCGCTCACATCCGCGCTGGCGGCGGAAGGGATCACGTCGGAGGCTCTGGTGTTGCCCC
>DQCI01000267.1:7420-11729 GCA_003545125.1 Paracoccaceae bacterium | reverse complement strand
GGGCGAGGCGACCAAGAGCTGGGCCCATCTCCAGGAGGTCGTCGAGGGCCTGCTCGCCCAGCAGGTCGAGCGCAACGATATGGTCGTGGCCTTCGGCGGCGGGGTGATCGGCGATCTCGCGGGCTTCGCGGCGGCGATCCTGCGCCGGGGCGTGCGTTTCGTGCAGATCCCCACCAGCCTGCTCGCCCAGGTCGACAGCTCGGTCGGCGGCAAGACCGGGATCAACTCTCCGCACGGCAAGAACCTCGTCGGCGCGTTTCACCAGCCGAGCCTGGTGCTCGCCGACATCGACGTGCTCGGCACGCTTGCCCCCCGAGATTTCCTCGCGGGCTACGGCGAAGTGGTGAAATACGGCGGACTCGGATCGCTCGACTTCTTCGAATGGCTCGAGGCGCACGGCCCGGCGCTGGCCGAGGGCGACCGGGGCTTGCGCCAGGAGGCGGTGCGCCGCTCGGTGCAGATGAAGGCCGACATCGTCGCGCGCGACGAGACCGAGCAGGGCGACCGGGCGCTGCTCAACCTCGGCCACACCTTCGGTCATGCGCTGGAGGCGGCGACCGGCTACTCGGACCGGCTCCTGCACGGCGAAGGCGTGGCGATCGGCTGCGCGCTCGCCTTCGAGACCTCGGCCCGGCTCGGGCTGATGAGCCAGGAGGCGCCGTCGCGGCTGCGCGCTCATCTCGCCGCGATGGGCATGAAGCGCGACCTTGCCGACATTCCGGGCGATCTGCCCGGTGTCGACGGTCTGATGGCGCTGATGGCGCAGGACAAAAAGGTCGAGGCGGGCCGCCTGCGCTTCATCCTCGCGCGCGCGATCGGCGCGGCGTTTGTCGCCGACGGGGTCGATCTCGGCGTGGTACGGGGTGTTTTGGAAGACGGTCTCGCGGGGCGGTGAGGGAGACGCGGTTTCGAAACCGCGTGTCACGGCGTTTCGAAACGCCGTCGTCCTCGCGCATGGCATCAACCGGACATTCTTGCCGAATGGGTCGATCTCACCCTTGCACTGGGCGACCCCGCGATTGCTGGTCTGCCCCGCGAGGTGCTGTCCTTGCGGCGCGGAGAACGCGGTTTCGAAACCGCGTTGTACGGCGTTTCGAAACGCCGTTCGCCGCCAGGATCACGGCCGCTTGCCGCTCCGGGCATTCGCCACCACCATCAACTCGCCGATGTTCTCGCGGGTGACATAGCCCACGAGCGCCCCCGCCGGGCCCAGCACACCGATCGCCGGGGCGCCGGTCTGCATCTTTTCCAGAACCATGGCGAGCCCGGTGTTGAGCGCCACCACCGGCAGGCCGCGCTCCATCGCCTGTTCCACGGGGCATGCCCGTATGCCGGTGTCGAGCGCCTTGTAAAGGGCTGTGCGGGTGAGCAACCCGACCGGCGCGCCGGTCACCCGATCGACCACCGGGAACTCGTGCTGGGTGGTGCGGATCAGCGTGGTCGCCGCCGCCTCGAGGCTGTCGTCGGCCGCCAGCGTCTCGAACTCGGTGATCATCGCGTCGCGCGCCATCAACCCCCGCGCAAGGGTCTTCATCGCCTCGTCGGCACGTTCGGAACCGGCGGCGATGAATACGAAGAACGCGATCAGCAGAAGGAACGGGTTGCCCGCGATCAGGCCGAAGATCCCCATTGCCAGCGCCAGCCCCTGGCCAGCGGCGGCGGCCGCGCGGGTCGCTGCGGCCCGGTCCATCGCGAGCGAGAGCACCGCGCGCAGCACCCGGCCGCCGTCCATCGGGAAGGCGGGCAGCATGTTGAACAGCGCCAGCACCAGGTTGAGCGTGGCAATCTGGGCGGGAAGCTGGGCGAAGGTCAGGTTGGTCGGGTCGAGCGAGACAAAAGCCTCGGGCCCGAGCAGGATCAGCAACACCAGGAAAATGACCACGTTCACCGCGGGCCCGGCGAGGGCGACCAGAATCTCCTGGCCCGGTTTCTCAGGCATTTTCTCCAGCCGGGCGACGCCGCCGATCGGCAGCAGCGTCACATCCGGGGTGCGGATGCCGAAGCGTCGCGCGGTCAAAGCATGGCCGAATTCGTGGGCGACGACACAGGCGAACAGCAAGAGCACATAGACGAGGCTCACCACAGCCGCCGCCGGGCCGCTCTCGATCCAGACCGCGGCGCCGATCCAGGCCAGCACCAGAAAGAAGCTGGCATGCACCCTGAGTTCGCTGCCGAACAGGTGGCCGATGGGAAAGGACCAGGCCATGAAATGCCTCCGCGTACCGCCAAGGAAATAGGGCGTGAGGTCGCCCCCACGCCCTTCTCAGATGTGTCTCGTTTCCGTCCGGCTCAAGGCCCGGGCCGAGGGTGATCCGAAATCAGAACGGAATCTCGTCGTCGAACCCGCCGCCGGAACCGCCCGAACCGCCGGTGCCGCCACCGCCGGGGCCGCGGTCGCCCCCGCCGCTTCCGCCGCCATAGTCGCCGCCGCCACCGCTTCCACCGCCATAATCGCCGCCGCCGCCACCGTAGCTCCCGCCGCCGCCCTCACCGCTGCGGCCGTCGAGCATGGTCAGTTCCGAGCGGAAGGGGCGCAGCGAAACCTCCGTGGTGTAGCGGTCCTGGCCCGATTGGTCCTGCCACTTGCGGGTCTCCAGTTGACCTTCGAGGTAAACTTTGGACCCCTTGCGCAGGTATTGCTCGGCCACCCGCACCAGCGGTTCGGAATAGATGGCGACCCGGTGCCATTCCGTTCTTTCGCGACGTTCGCCGGTGCTGCGGTCCTTCCAGGTCTCCGAAGTCGCGAGGCGCAGGTTGCAGACCTTGCCGCCGGAGGGAAACGACCGCACCTCGGGGTCGGCTCCGAGGTTGCCGATGAGGATGACCTTGTTGACCGAACCCGCCATGGGTGCCTCCCGAATCTGTTAAATGTTCCCTTGGTTACAACACCCACGTGCGCTGAAGGAAAGGTTAATCTGCCCAGTGGCGGGGCGGGAGATCCGGGATCAATTGGCCCGGTTGCAACGGTTCTGTGCGCCGGACAAAGACAATCTGGCGCCCCGCGGCAAGATCGCCTATGTTGGAAATCTGATGTTGCGAGGGAGTGTATGAGACGAGGCGCAACTTTCTGTTTCGCGCTCGCCGCGTTGGTGGCTGGCCCGGGTGTCCCGGCGTCGGCCGATACCCTGTTTTCGTCCTCCTCCGGCCGGTCCAGCTACGAAAACGCCCTGGGCGTGCTCGACGGCCGCGCTTCGCAGCAATATCAGGGCAGCGCGCGGCTCACGCCGGATTACACGCCCGGTGAGGATGCGGCGATCCCGCGCTATTCCGGCAACTACCGCGGCGAGTATCTGGGCGCCGCCAAGGCTGCGGCGCAGAAACACGGGATCCCGGCGGATCTGTTCCTGCGGCTGGTGCAGCAAGAATCGGGCTGGAACCCCAAGGCGGTGAGCCATGCGGGCGCCATCGGTCTGGCGCAGCTCATGCCGACGACCGCCGCCCGGCTCGGGGTCGATCCGGAAGATCCTGTCGCGAACCTCGAAGGCGGCGCGCGCTACCTCGCGGCGCAGTACAAACGGTTCAAATCCTGGCGCCTCGCCCTCGCGGCCTACAATGCGGGTCCCGATGCAGTGGTGAAATACGACGGCGTGCCGCCCTATGACGAAACCCAAGGGTACGTGAAGGCGATCCTGGGCGGCTAGGGCAGGGCGCGGCCATCGCGGCGCGCGGGGGTCAGGTTCGCGCGACCCACGCCAGACCCGGCCGACAACAGAACCGACCCTCGAAAGATCGAACCCGTGGGTGGCAGATGGAGCGGACCCGCGGGTGTTCGTCCGCCGCCACTTCCGCGCGTTTTCCCAACCTGAGAACCCGTCCCCGGGCGCTTGTTCAAGGCCTAACGCCGCTGCCAGGGAGGGCAGATGCTGCGTCGGAGGCTGCGCGCCCCTAGGCAGGCGGCGGGCCCATCTGCGACAAGCGGGTCGCCCGTTCCACCCGCACTACGCGCAACATGTAATCTTCGAAGATCCGCGTACCGTCCTCTTGCATGCCGGCGCGCGCCAGCATCGGCCGGACCCGGTCCACCCAGGTCGCGAGCGCCGCCGGGGTTTCCCAATAGGTGACTGCAATGCCGTTCCGCTCGGCCTCGCCGGAGCGTTCCACGCCGAAGAAGCCGGGCACCGTCGCGGCCTTCTGGAAAACCTCGGCGGCGAAGACTTCATGGGCGTGGGTGTCGGCCCTCGCGCTGGACGTCCAGGAAAACACGGTGGCGAAATAAGGCGGATCTATACTGGCCGCAAAGAATGGGCTGAGGTCAGACAATGCGATGTCTCAAAATGCATGCGCAGCGCGCGCGGAAATACGGGCACGG
>DQCI01000267.1:0-7382 GCA_003545125.1 Paracoccaceae bacterium | reverse complement strand
TGGTGCGCGACCATTCCTCCAGCATTTCCCACTTCACCGTATCGAGCTTCGCAAGCATTGCGTCTTCCCCCGGGTCCGGGCAGGCCAGTTCGATCCGGTGGCCGCTGGGGTCGAAAAAGTAGATCGAGTGGAATATCGAATGGTCGGTCACACCCAAGACATCGACGCCTTGCGCCTCGAGATGATCTTTGAATTCAATAAGTTCGGCGCGGTCCTTCACCTTGAACGCGATGTGCTGGACCCATATCGGCGTGTTCGGGTCGCGGCCCATTTCGGGCTTGGTCGGCAATTCGAAGAAGGCAAGCACGTTGCCCTGACCGGCATCGAGAAAAACGTGCATGTAAGGATCGGGTTCATGGGTCGACGGCACATGGTTCTCGGCGATGGCGAGGATGAAATCCATTTTCAACATCTCGCCGTACCATTCGACGGTCTGCTTGGCGTCCTTGCAGCGATAGGCGACGTGGTGGATTTTCTCGATTTTCATATGGCGCGCTCCTCCGTTTGAGGAGAGGATAGGTGGATATTGTTTCATACGCAACGAAAATGACCGGTGCCGGGCGCCTCGAATGCGCGCTGACATGAGAGGATCAGCCCTGGAAACCCGCGGGTTTGAACCGGACATGGGCGTCGGGACCGCGCGGGTCGAGATCGTAAAGCACTGGTCGTGCGGCGAAATAGGCGCGCCAGTTGGACTCTCGAAGCGAGTCAGAACGTGTGTCGAAACGCGTGCTCATGAAGGCGCCCAACGAAGCAATGCGCATCCCAGCGCCGCCCTCGCTGTGTTCTGCGATTACCGTTCGGACCCGCCGATCAAGTTCGCTCACGTTATTTTCCGCAGCGGGTGCGGGGGCGGACAGATCGGAGAACTCTGTGCATGCGGCTCGAAACGATTTCGGCGCTTTCTGCTCGCCCGCGCCGATCACGCAATGTCCACGTTCCCTCAAACGAATTGCGAGGTGGGTGAAATCGCCGTCCGACGTGGCCAAGACAAATGTCTCGAACGCCTCCACAAGGCCCAGTTCCATCGCGTCGATGGACAGCAACAGGTCGGCCGCATTCTTGCCGGTCCCGGCATGTACCAGGCGGACACCGGGAACAGCATTCCAGCCGCTTCCGTTGGTGGCGTCGGCATAGGCGCGGTAGGCATCGACCCGGCCCGCAGACTTGCCTAGCGCCGCGATACGCGCAGCATGAACCGCTGAAATATTGTCCCCGTCGATCAGGATCGCAACACGTGCCACCATTTCCTCCGCAACCATCCAGCCCCAACGCTAGGCAGCGATTTCGGCATCAGTTTGACCGGCGCGGGGCAGGGGCGGGGGCGTTTTCCGTGCGGAAAACGAGGCGAAATCCGTACGGATTTCGTGTCGGTTTCTGCAACAGAAACCGCGCCCTAACCGGGACGAAGTGCGGAAGTTCAGCTGCCGCGGCGAAACTGCGAGGGCGTGCGGCCGGTATGCTGGGTGAAGGCGCGGGTGAAATAGGCGGGCGAGGCAAATCCCAGCGCCGCTGCGATATCCTTCACCGGCATATGCGTCTCGGTGAGCAGCCGGCGCGCCTCGTAGTGCACCCGGTCGGCCAGGATCGCCGAGGCCGGACGGCCACAGGCCTTGTTGCAGACCCGGCTCAGGTGGGTCGGCGTCACGCCCAGTGCGGCGGCATAGTCGCGCACCGTCTTCGCGGAGTGGAATTCCTTTTCCACCAACGCGGTGAAGGCGGCGGCGAGACGCGTGGTCGCGTCTTCGCGCTGTTCTTCGACCTCATGGGTCTGGAGCTGGCGCTCGACCCAGACCGAGAGCAGTCCGGCATGGCTCATCAGCGCCCGGTCCGAGGCGGTGGTGCCGCCGTTCTCGAGCTCGTGCTGGATCGATTCGATCAGCCGGTTGAGCTCGATATGCTGATCGGCATCGGTGAGCCGCAGGTGCACCGGTTCCTCGGGCAGGTCGAGCTGATCTTCGATCCCGGCCGGAAACACGACGATCACCCCGGCCACGGCGGAGGACATCTCGAACCCGTGCATCGTGCCCGCGGGCACGAATACGGCGTTATGCGCGGTGTAGCCGCTGGTGCGTCCGTTGATGGTGATCCGGCCCTGGCCGCGGGTGAACCAAAGCAGGACCGGGGCACCGTAGGAGCGCATGGCTTCGGTACGCCACCGCCCCCCCTTGGCCAGTCGGCCGAGCGGGAGAACGCGGAAGGGAGACGTGAATTCAGTGGCGCGAGACATGGGCGTATGGTTTTTCGATATCTGTTTTTGAATTTGAGCGCACAAATCCGATAGTCGATTCTGAGGAAACTGTCGCCCGCCTTGTCCACAAGCACAGTGGCTTTTCTGTGGATAAGTTATGATCCAGTAAGATTGTAGCCCTTTGGACACGCCCTGGGACACACGCCGGCCGTATCTGGATCCCGCAAATGCCGAACCCGGTCGAATCACCGCGGTGCTGCGTGAGTGTTCGAATCAGACTATCCCCCTGTATCCGCACCATTCTAGTCGCGAACGTCCGCTGCGACAACACGCCAGTCGCCCATCCGCGCCCGGAACCATGTCCGTTGACGCTTGGCGTATTGCTGCGAGGCGGTAATGGCTTGGGTCCGGGCGGCGTCGAGGCTGATCTCGCCGCGCAGATGCGCGATCAACTCACGCGCGCCGATCGTCTTGGCCGAGGGCAGGCTGTCGGACCAGCCGGCGAGGTTGGCGCGGGCTTCCTCGAGGGCGCCCGCAGCCAGCATCGCGTCGAACCGGCGCGCGATCCGCGCACGCAACCAATCCCGACCCGCGTCCACCAGCAGAGGTTGCGTGCGATCGAGGGGCAGGAGCGGGGGCGGTGTGTCGTCCTGCCAGGCCGCGAGACCGCGGCCGGTGCTCTTTAGCACTTCCCAGGCGCGCTGGACCCGGGCCGGGTTCAGCCGGTCGATCCGCGCCGCGGTTGCGGCATCCAGCTCCGCAAGCAGCGCCTCGTGTCCCTCGGTGGCCAATCGGGCGTCCGCCAGCGCGCGGACCGCGCGCGGCGTCGGGGGGATATCGGCGAGCCCTTCGGTAAGGGCTGCGAAATAGAGCCCGGTGCCGCCGATCACGATCGGCCGGGGGCCTTCCACGATGCCAGGGGCCGCGATGTAGGGGGCCACGTCGCGCAGCCACTGCCCGACCGAATACTGCCGGTTACCGGGAACGTGGCCGTAAAGCGCATGCGGCGCCACCGCAACCTCGTCGCGCGACGGGCGCGCGGTGAGGATACGCCAGTTTTCGAACACCTGCAGCGCGTCGGCATTCACCACGACACCGCCCTGGCGTGCCGCGATCGCCAGCGCCAACGCCGATTTCCCCGACGCGGTCGGCCCGGCGATCAGCACCGGGCGGTCGGGGGCGAGTGTGTCGACAAGGTCATCCATGCACGCGCAAGATGGGGCGGCCGGGGCACGGGCGCAACCCGCCGTGGTGTTCGCTCATAAGGCTGTTCCCGGTTCGATGCGAAAGGCCGTTGGGGTGTCGCGCAGCGGGCAGGGCAGCAGGCCGATGGGCAAGCCGGCAGACGGGCAAGAAGCGGGCAGGGCGGCACGATGCGCGATCAGGTCGATTGGCAAACCGGCTGGGCGCCGGAGAAACTGGAAAAACCGGCGAAAGCGATCAACACCTCCGACGCGGTGCGGCCACGGAAATCGCAGTTGCTCAAATGGGTCGGGACCAAGCAGCGCTACGCCCGTAAGATCATTTCCTATTTCCCCAAAGCGTTCCGCACTTACCAGGAGCCGTTTCTCGGCGTCGGCGGGGTCCTCGGCGTGCTCGCGCCGGCACGTGCCCGGGCGGTGGACACGTTCTCACCGCTGATCGGCATCTGGTCGGCGCTGCGCGACCAGCCGGACGCGTTGGTGGGCTGGAACCGCACTCATTGGGAGGCGGAGGAAGCCGGCGGTCGCACGGCGGCATACGAAACCGCCCGCGCCCGCTTCAACTCCCGCCGCGATCCCGCGGATCTCATTTACTTCAGCCGCGCCGCTAACGGCGGGGTGATCCGCTTTCGCCCCCGACGGGCACATGTCGACCCCGCCGGGGCAGCACCGCCCGACCCGTCCCGACAAGTTCGCCGCCCGGGTCCCGGTCTGGCACAGCCGAGCCCGGGGCACCCGGTTCGGCGTGCGCGACTTCACCGAAAGTCTCGCCCTGGCCCGGGCCGGCGACGTGGTCTACTGCGACCCACGCTACAGCCATTCGCAGAGCATCCTCTACCGGGCCCAGGGCGTCGATCTCGACGATCTTTTTCGCGGATCGAGCGCGCCAAGCGCCGCGGCGCCTTCGTGGCGCTCGGCCTCATCGGCGCGAAAAAATCGGGCGGGGTGATCTGCGACCACGACTGGCCCGCGGGGCTGTTTGAACGCGAAGTGCCGGTCATCCTCGGCGCATTAATGGTGAAACGCTTCCAGATGGAAGGCCGCGCGCTCGCCGGGGTGCGCGTGGTCGACCTGGTGCTGCTCAGCAACCGGGGCCGGGGATAGGGCGCGATCCAGCGGCGGGGACGCGTTTTTCGAGGCGAAAAACGGATCGGATTTCGCAGCGAAATCCGTGTCGGTTTCCGCCCCGGAAACCGCGCCCGACCGACCCGCTCCGCCAGCCGTAAATTCCGGCCCGGCCTCTTTGCCGCAAACCCTCCATTGCGCCCGTCCGCCTTTTGGGACATTTTGCCGCCGAACCCGTCGATCCCCTAGCAAATGGCTGCCCGATGACAGACACCGCGACCCCCGAGACGCCCCAGACCAAGTACAAACGCGTGATGTTGAAGATCTCGGGCGAGGCGCTGATGGGCGACCAGGGCTACGGGCTGCATCCGCCGACCGTGGAACGTATCGCCCGCGAGGTGAAGTCGGTGCGCGATCTCGGGGTCGAGATCTGCATGGTGATCGGCGGCGGCAACATTTTCCGCGGGCTGGCCGGCTCCGCGCAGGGCATGGAGCGTACCACCGCCGACTACATGGGCATGCTCGCGACCGTGATGAACGCGTTGGCGATGCAATCGGCGCTCGAGGGGCTCGGGGTCTTCACCCGGGTCATCTCCGCGATCCGAATGGACGAGGTCGCCGAGCCCTACATTCGCCGCCGCGCCGTGCGCCACCTCGAGAAGAAGCGGGTGGTGATCTTCGCTGCCGGTACCGGCAACCCCTATTTCACCACCGATACGGCCGCCACGCTGCGCGCCAACGAGATGGCCTGCGAGGCCATTTTCAAGGGCACCAAGGTCGATGGAGTCTACGACAAGGACCCGAAAAAGTTCGACGACGCGGAGCGCTACGACACCGTCACCTACGACGAGGCGCTCGCCAAACGCCTCGGCGTGATGGACGCCAGCGCCATCGCGCTCGCGCGCGACAACAAGCTGCCGATCATCGTATTCGCCCTCGACGAGCCCGGCGGGTTCAAGACTATCCTGGCAGGCGAGGGCACCTACACCACGGTGTCAGGGTAGGGGCTCGCAAGCCTCGCCTGCAAGCCCGCGGGCACGAGCTATGGACCACGCTATGCGGTGTACCGAGTGACCGGGTGCGGCGGATCTGCGCATTGACGAGGTGCTGCTCCGTCCGCCCGCCGGACTTGCGCACTTGAGCGACCCTGCGCGGATCGGCCGTGTCCTCAAGCAGCATCGGCATCGGACGATCGGACACGCGCTGAAGGCACGCGAACGCCAGGGATGACCGCCCGGTCCGCCCCGGGGCCACTGCGTTTCGAAACGTCGATCCACGCGGTTTTTTGACCGCAGCGCAAGCCGTTTCCAAACGGCTTCCCCGCGCCAGCCCACACCCGCCCGGCAAAGGACGGTCGGGCGTTAGCGGAAACATCCCGGCCATGCGCGGGCGTCCGCGGGCCATGCGCGCAATCCGGCCGGGGGAGAGAAATAAGCCCAAATCCCGCCCGCAAGGCTATACAATCCTGCCACAATCCCTGTATACCTCGGCCCGAACACGCGCCGGAAGCAAGAAGGGCAAACCCATGGCCGACCAGGAATTCGAGCTGGATCTTGACGATCTCGAGAATCGCATGAAGGGCGCAATCGCCGCGCTCAGGGCTGAGCTTGCGTCGCTGCGCACGGGCCGGGCCTCTGCGACCATGGTCGAGCCGATCCAGGTCGACGCGTACGGCGCGATGACCCCGATCAACCAGGTGGGCACCGTCAACGTGCCCGAGCCCCGCATGGTCACCATCAACGTTTGGGACAAGTCGCTGGTGAACAAGGTCGAAAAAGCGATCATGGAATCGGGCCTCGGCATCAACCCGCAGACCAACGGCACCATCATCATGCTGCCGATCCCGGAGCTCAACGAGGAGCGCCGCCGCGAGCTCACCAAGGTCGCGGCGAATTACGCCGAGAACGCCCGCGTCGCGGTGCGCAACGTGCGCCATCACGGCATGGACCAGGTCAAACGTCACAAGGACGGCATGTCGGACGACGACCACAAGTTCTGGCAGGACGCGATCCAGGAGCTGACCGACACCTATGTCGGCGAGGTCGACAAGACCCTGGCGACCAAACAGGAAGAGATTATGCAGGTCTGACCTGCGAGCCGATCATGCAGGTGTGACCTGCAAAGGAGACGCCCCGTGAACAAGCCCACCGGCAGCAACGCCGACGCCACACCCGCTTCGGTTGCCACCGGCAACGGTCCGCGCCATGTCGCGATTATCATGGACGGCAACGGCCGCTGGGCCCAACAACGCGGCCGGCCGCGCCTCTTCGGCCACCACGCCGGCGCCAAGCGGGTACGCGAGATCGTCGAGGCCTGTCCGTCGCTCGGGGTCGAATACCTGACGATCTTCGCCTTTTCGACCGAGAACTGGAAACGCACGCAATCCGAGGTGGCGGGGCTCATGAGCCTGTTCCGCCGCTACATCACCAGCCAGGCGCGCGATCTCAAGAAAAACGGCGTGCGGGTGCGCTTCATCGGCGACCGGGTTCGGCTCGAGAAAAGCCTCATCAAGATGATGGACGACCTCGAGGAGATGACCAGGGACAACACCCGCGTCCATCTTACCGTCGCGCTCAACTACGGCGGCCGCGACGAGGTCGCGCGCGCCACCAAACGAATGGCGCGCGATGTCGCCGCCGGCAAGCTCGACGCCGAGACGGTCGACGAGCAGACCCTGACCCGCTACCTCGACACCCGCCTGCTGCCGGACCCGGACCTGGTGATCCGCACCTCCGGCGAAGCGCGGATCTCGAACTTCCTGCTGTGGCAGTCTGCCTATGCGGAATACGAGTTCATCGAGACCCTGTGGCCGGACTTCTCCCCGGAGGTCTTTGCCGGGATCGTGCAGAACTACGCCGGGCGCGATCGTCGCTACGGCGGCGTGAAGAATGCCTGACAGCGATCCATCGGCGCCGCCCCCGCCC
>DQCI01000313.1:28701-35841 GCA_003545125.1 Paracoccaceae bacterium | reverse complement strand
CCGTCGATGGTGGGCTCGGGCGTGAGCGTGTCGAGGTTGACGGAAGTGATCGAGTTGATCGTGTTGATGAGGCTCACCGCGTCGGCGCCCCCGGCATGGGCGGCGCGGGCCGGGTAGCGCACGTCGGTGATGTTCGGCGTGAGCTTCACGATCACCGGCATCCGCGAGGCGGCCTTCACCCAACGGGTGACCATCTCGATGTATTCCGGCACCTGGCCCACGGCAGAGCCCATGCCGCGTTCGGCCATGCCGTGCGGGCAGCCGAAGTTGAGCTCGACCCCGTCGGCGCCGGTGTCCTCGACCGCACGCATGATCTTTTCCCACGGTCCCTGTTCGCAGGGCACCATGAGCGAGACGACCAGGGCGCGGTCGGGGTAGTCGCGTTTGACCGCCTTGATTTCGCGCAGGTTCACCTCGAGCGGTCGGTCGGTGATGAGCTCGAGGTTGTTCAGCCCGAGCAGGGTGCGGTCGGGCCCGTGGATCGCGCCGTAACGGGGCCCCGAGACATTGACAATGGGCGGGCCCTCCTCGCCCAGGGTCTTCCAGACCACACCGCCCCAGCCGGCTTCGTAAGCGCGGCGCACGTTGTATTCCTTATCGGTCGGCGGCGCCGAGGCGAGCCAGAACGGATTGGGAGACTTGATCCCGATGAAATCGCTGGATAGGTCAGCCATGGCTCAATCCCCTCCGATGAGTGTGACGTGAATGTCTTCGGCGGCATCGCGGCCCTCGGCGACAGCGGTGACGGTGAGGTCATCGCCCCCCGACGCGCAGTCGCCGCCCGCCCAGACACCGGGCACCGAGGTGCGCCCCGCGCCGCTGACGGCGATCTTGCCGCTGGCGAGGTCCAGCACTTTCGGCGCGCCCGAAAGCGTCTGCCCGATGGCGACCAGCACCTGCTCGGCGCCGAGCACGATCTCCTCGCCGGTCTCAACCAGCTTGCCATCCTTGGTCTCGGTGCGCGCCAACGTGATCGTACCCGGACCAAGCGCCTTGGGCGCAGCATTGAACAAGAGCCGCACGCCTTTCGACGTTGCGAGATCCTGTTCGTATTCCGACGCCGCCATCGCCGCTTTGTCGCGGCGATAGGCGATGGTGACGGTCTCGGCGCCGAGAAGCCGGGTCTGCACGGCGGCATCCACCGCCGTCATGCCGCCGCCGATCACCACCACGTCGCGGCCCACGCCGATGTCGGATTTGTCGCCAGACTGGCGCAGCGCAGCGATCCAGCCGACGGCATCGGCCAGCCCCTCGTGGTCGCCGTCGAGCGCAAGCGCGTTGACGCCGGCAAGCCCGAGCCCGAGAAACACCGCGTCGAACTGCTCTTGCAGACCCGTCAGCGTCAGTTCGGCCCCCAGCGCCTGTCCGTAATCCACGGAGATCCCGCCAATCGACAAGAGCCAGTCAAGCTCGGCCTGGGCGAAGTCGCCCGGCGCCTTGTAGGCGGCGATGCCGTATTCGTTGAGCCCGCCGCCGCGCGGTTTGTGGTCGAAGACCTCGACCCGGTGCCCGTGCATCGCGAGGCGGTGCGCGCAGGCGAGCCCGGCGGGGCCGGCGCCGACCACGGCGATGCGTTTGCCGGTCTCGGGCGCGCGGGTGAACGGGTGCACGCCCTGGCCCTGCAACGTGTCGGTCGCGTAGCGTTGCAGCCGGCCAATCTGGACCGGCGCGCCTTCCGCCTTTTCGCGTACGCAGGCCTCTTCGCAGAGGTTCTCCGTCGGGCAGACGCGGGCACAGATGCCGCCGAGGATGTTCTGGGTAAAGATCGTGCGGGCCGCCGCCTCGGGCGTGCCGGTGGCGATCTGGCGGATGAAAAGCGGAATGTCGATCTCGGTCGGGCAGGCGTGCATGCAAGGCGCATCGTGGCAGAAATAACACCGCGCGGCGGCGACATGCGCCTCGTGCGCGTCATACGGCGGGTGAAGATCGCCGAACCGTTCGGCAATTTCATCTGCCGAGAGACGGCCCGGGGTCACCCCTGGGGTAGAGAGTGCAGGCATCGGTTTCTCCCTGGTCGGATTCGTTATTTTTAACTTTACCATACGGTCAAAACTGTGAATCGACCAAGCAGATTGCGGGTATCGGGCGAAACAGGGCCGGGATGGGCCCCCGGAATGACCGGACGCCCGGTTTCGCGCCATGTCTTGCGCAATCTCTGGGCAATGTGCGTGTGTCGATCCGCGGCCGCCGGTGAACGGGCGTTTTGGGGTGCGCCGCAGCGGCCCGGTGCGGGGGCCAGACCGCGCGCGCTTACGACGGTGCCCCGCTGCCCGCGAAGCAAAAAACGGCGGCCTCCTTTCGGGGGCCGCCGCGTTTTGCTGTTTCCGGCCGGTCGTTGTCGGCTCAGACGTAGGCGAAGCTGTCCTCGGTTGCCAGCCGCTCGAACTCGACGGCGCTGATCTGGACCTTGGTGCTCTCGCCGACCTCGATCTCGACTTCGTCGAAGCTCATATCCCCGACCAGATCATAGGAAATCATGTTGTCGACGATGGTCAGGTCGACCTGGTCGACCACCTCGCCGTCGTCGCGGAAGATGAGCGTGACTTCGCCCGCGCCTTTGACCTTCATGAATTCGAACTCCACCTCGAGCGCATCGCCGATGTGCTTCTTGTCGGTGAGGTGGAAGACGATGCTTTCCTCGTCGTCGAGCATGTCGCGGTCGGTCTTGTGGATCTTGCCGTTGTGGGTGGCGTCGCCCTTCTTCGACCACACGCCAAGGCCGTTTTTGTCGATCGTCAGCCAGTCTTTGCCCGGCATCCCGTCGAACCCGTCGATATAGAGCCCGTCTTCGTGCAGGTTGATGATTTTCTGCGGACCGTCGATCCTGGCGACATCGAGCTTCTCGCCGTCTTCGTAATACTTGATCTTGTCCTTGTTGCCGCCGCGATTGGAGACGAACTCGTAGCGGGTCTGCACGGTCGGGTCGTCCAGCGTGAGGCCGATGAGCATCGGGTCGTGATCCGACGCGGCGAAGGCGTCATCGTTGTAAAAGGCCGGATCGTTGAAGCTGGAGTCGTAGCTCAGCAGGTCCGGCTCGTCGGCGGCGATGTGCCATTCGGCGGCGCCGGTGACGTTGTCGAGCAGGCCCTCGCTGACCAGGCCATAGTCGAGCGTGCCCTGCTGGCCATCGAAAACGTAGGAATAGGCGTCGGGGCCGATGAGCGCCTGGGCGAGATCGGTAAAGCCCGCCTCGATCAGCGCCTGCACCGGGTCTTCCTGAGCATAGGCGTTGAGGTCGCCCAGCACCACGAGGTTGTCGGTCGAGCCGGCGCCGGTCGGGTTGGTTTCGAGCCATTCGGCGAGTTCGAGCGCTGCATCGGTGCGGACCTGGTTCCAGAACCCCTGGCCGTCGCCCTGATCGTAGTTCGGATCCTGGATCAGCGCGATCAGCAGATCGAGCGGAGCGCCGGCGGCAATGGCGGCCTCGGCGAGATCTTCGAGCCCGCTGTCGCCTTTCGACTTGAAATGGTTGACGGCGACGGTGAACTCGCTGCCGTCCGCGTCGGTGAACGTGGCGGCGACGGTCGGACGGTTGCGGTCGAAATCCTCGACGATGGTGCTGCCGATCGCGGTCTGGATCGCTTCGGCCGCCGCGAAGGTCTCATCCGCCGAGCTCTCCTCATAGACCAGCACCGAGGCGCCGGTGAGGGTGACCTCGTCGTGCTTGTAGATGATCCCGGTGGTGATCGCGTCACTGCCGACGAAGCCGGTACCCGGATCGACGAAGGAATAGACATCCGCGCCAAGCTCGGCGTTGAGCGCATCGACCAGCGCGGCGATGGCGCTGTCGGTGCCGAACCCGTTGTTTTCGAGCTCCTGCAGGCCGATCACCTCGGCGTCGAGCTGGAGGATCGCGTTGACGAGCTTGTCGAGCTGGCGGGTGTATTCTTCGGCGTTGTCGGCGCCGCGCGGGTTCTGGTCCGCGTTCGGCCCGGTCATGTTGCCGGGCTCGTCGAGCGTGTTGAAGAAGTTCAGAACGTTGAAGCTTGCGACTTGCAGATCGCCGCCGACGTCCGGCACCTCCGTGGGGCGGTCGCCGGTGCCCTCGACCACTTCGAGCGGGCCGTCGGCCTGGAGGCGGTAGTCGCCGAAGCGCTCGTCCATGATGCCGGTGATCGAGGCCATTTCCGAGCCGAGCCGCAGCGTCGGGCCGTCCTCGGTGATCGGATCGCCCGCTGTGAGCGGGGTGCCGTCGCCCGAGTCGATCAGCGTGTGGGTGTCGGGGTTCTGCGCGGTGTTGCCGTCGTCGATGATGAACCGGCCTTCGGCATTGGCCTCGGCCAACGCCTCGACCTCGGCCGATTGCGTCTGCGGGTCGTAGATCTGGGTCGGCTGCACCTGGGTGCCTTCCGACACGGTGACCTGGCCGAACCGGTCGAGGTTGAAGTTCTCGATCACGGTGAGCGGGTCGGCACCGCCGGAGACGAGTTCGACCCGCATGCCCTCGACCGCCTCGTAGTCCTCGGTCAGGCCGAGGGTGATGAGGGTGGCGGTGGGCAGGGTCACGCTGGTGTCGAGGGTTGCGATCTCGGAGACGTTGGTGAGCTCGGTGAGGCTCTGAAACTCATCGACCGTGGCGGTGACGCGGACCTTGTCGCCGACCGAGACCGTGGCGCCCGGCAGGTAGACGAAGATGCCTTCCGATGTGGCCGCGTCGGCGTCGGCGTCGGCATCCTCTTCCTGGAGGAAGAAGCCGTTGACCGTCGATCCCGACATCAGAAGACCGGTGACCACGGCTTCGACGGTCACCTCGTCGCCGTCCATGGCCGAGGCATCGCCCGCGCCCTGGACGTCGTGGATTTTGGTGATCGTGTAGTCGTTGTCCTCGATCGAGACCGAAAGCGGGGTGACCACGAGGGCGTCGTAGTCGGGGTCGGTGCTGGCGACCGTGAAGGCGAGCTCACCGGCATGCGGGGTGGCCTCGTCGACGGCATCGTCAACGGCCTCGACATGGACGGTGACGGGCGTCGTGTCGGTCAGTTCGACCTGCACGGTGGCGGCGAAGGTGACGCCGTCGAGGCTGACCAGGCTCTGGCCATCGGGCGCGGCGACGTCGATGAAGACGGGTTGTGTGGGCGCGGTGGCAAGCTCCAGCGTGAAGCTGTCGGTGAGGGTGCCGTTTTCGTCGACCGCGAGCCCGTCGCCCGACTTGGCGATGACCGCCTGGGTCGGGGTGCTGCCGGAGGTGCCGGTGACGCGGAAGTTATCGACGGCGAAATCCTCGTCGCCCGAGTTGAGGCTGACCTCGAGAGACAGGTCGAGGGTGGAGCCGGTGCCGGCGATGTCGGCCATGAAGGTCGAGAGTGCATCGGTGAGCGCGGTGCCGTCGCCGGTGCCGTCGAAATCGGTGTCCTGGCGGAAGATTCCGTTCACGGTCGTGGAGAAATCCGCGCCGCGGAAATCGAGGATCGTCACCGGCGCGCCGCCGTCGATGCTGGCAACGATCCGGATGTAGTCGTCTGGATCGATGTCGCCGGGGCTGTCGAAGAACTCCGCGAAGTCGCCCTCGAACTTGAGGTCGGTGAGGCCGGAGATGTCGAGCCCGGTCCAGGTGGCGGTGATCGGCAGACCCGCGCCTTCGCCGTCGAGATCCATGCCGGTCAGGAAGTTGCCGGTGGTGCCGGTGTACGGTTTGACGCCGACCGGCAAAGGATCGCCGCCGAAATCGCCGCCGCCGGCGCCGTCGGAAATGCCGAAGAAGTCAAACCCGGAACTGACTCCGGCATCGGAGAAGAAGCCCGCGGAGGTGGTGAACTTCGACGCGTCGTCGAAGGCCTCGTCGAGCACGGTTACCGGGGCCGAGGTGGCGGTGCCGGTGATGATGAGATCGTCCAGGGCAATGTCTTCGTCGCCGGATTCGAGGTTCTCGAAGGTCACGCGCAGGTCGAGGAGCGCGCCGCTGCCGGCGATGGCTGCCGTGAACTGGGTGAAGGCGTCGGTCAACGATGCGCCGTCTGCGAGGCCGTCGAAATCCGTGTCGAGGCCCGGCTCGGTGTTGGGTGTCGCGGGGGCCTGGGACGCGAACTGCAACACGGGCGCCCAGGCGCCGCCGTCGATCCGGGCCTGCACGAAGACCTGGGTGTCGGTGTCCCAGTCCTCGTTGCCGTCCGACGAATCGTCTTCGGCGAAGAGGCCGGAGAATCCGAGATCAATGTAGCCGGCAATGTCGATGCCGGCGATCTCCAGGGTCACGGTCGAAGGCTGGCCGTCGCCGTTGGTGTCCTGCGCGGCGAAGAAGAAGCTGCCGCTGACGCCGGACACGTCGTAACCGGGGCCGACGTTGGAGCCGTCGGTGCGGGTGAAGAAATCCCCGCTTCCATCATTGAACTCAGGTACCGACGTCGAATACCGCGTGCCGTTGCCGTCGGTTTCGAATCCCTCTGTGAAAAGCACAGTCATGGCCGCCCCTCCTTTAAAAAAATAGAACACCAGCCCAGGAAAGGGCCCCCACACGAGAACCAAACATGCTTAACGTAAAAAACGTAAGACGGGATTTGGAAACAATCTGTTTCCAGGTACGGCATTGTCGAGATTGAGTCTTTTTTGGCGGTCTGGCGCGCTCGTTGCCGGGTTCGTTAACCTTTCAAGGGCTGGCGCAGCGCGCGGGCAGGATCGGCGGCGGGCGGGCGGCGGCGCCTCGGGGCTGCCCCGAGGGTGGCCGACGGGTCTGGTGCCGGGGATTCGGGGCGCCTGCGGGCCGCGATCGCTTGCGAGATCCGGACGGACGGCGTCGGAGCGGTTTGGCCCAGTTTGGCCGCGTTTGTCCGCGCGGTATGCTGGTTGTCCGAATGGCACCGAAATTCGAGTTCTGCCTCCGAGAGTGCCTTCTGAAGGGGCAGCGTTCTTATAGACCTCCGGATACTGCCAGGAACCGGAACAATCTCCCAATATGGCGCGAAACCAAGACATCGGAGGCGATCATGTCCCACCCGGCCCGGCTGGAATACGTTTCCGCCAACGACCTCCTGACGGGTGAGGTCGTTTTCCTCGCATCCGACGGACGCTGGGTGCAGGACCTGGGCGGGGCGATGTTTTTCGCAGATCCGGACGAGGGTGCGCTCCGTCTGATCCAGGCAGGGGCGGACGCGGGCCGGGTCGTCGGCCCCTGTCTCGCCGATGCTGCGCAGGATGGCGCGCAGG
>DQCI01000313.1:28374-28629 GCA_003545125.1 Paracoccaceae bacterium | reverse complement strand
GCTGATGAACGGGCTCTATCTCCAGCTCCACGCCTACATGCTGCGAGTGGTCATTCCCCATGGCAGCCTGACGCCGGACCAACTGCGCCAACTCGCCTGGATTGCGGAGACATGGGACAAGGGATACGGCCATTTCACCTCGCGGCAGAACATCCAGTTCATCTGGCCGCAACTTCGCGATGTGCCCGACATGCTCAAGGCACTTGCGGATGTCGGCATGCACGCGATCCAGACCTCGGGCGCGACGATCCGCAA
>DQCI01000313.1:25480-28310 GCA_003545125.1 Paracoccaceae bacterium | reverse complement strand
CGATCCCCCGGAATTCCAGGTCCTGCCGCGCAAGTTCAAGACCGCGGTGACGGGTGCCGCTGTCGACCGGGCGGTGACCAAGGTGCATGACCGCGGCATCCGGATCGTGCGGAACGACAATGGCGAGACCGGCTACCGGATCGAGATCGTTGGCGGGCTCGGGCGCACGCCGATGATCGGGCAGATGCTGCGGGACGTCCTGCCGAAAGCCGACCTGCTGCCCTATCTCGAAGCCGTGCTGAGCAGCTACAACCTGCTTGATCGCCGCGACAACGAGTACAAGGCGCGGATCAAGATCACCCTGCGCGAGCAGGGGATCGAGAAGATCCGCGACATCGTCGAGGCCCGGTTCGCGCTGCTGAGGCCCGCTTTCCAAGGCGGTTCCGACGCGCATGTCGCGCGGATCGCGGCGGGCTTTGCCGCGCCTGTCTTCCGGGAAGCACCGACGGGCGCCTTCGAGGCGGCACGCGCGGCGGATCCGGTGTTTCGCGCCTGGAGCGACACCAAAGTCGACACCCACAAAGCGCCCGGCCTTGCCACCGTAACGATCTCGCTGAAAGCCCCCGGGGCGACGCCGGGCGACGCCTCGGCGGACCAGATGCGGGTGATCGCCGATCTCGCGGCACGGTACGGCCATGGTGATATCCGGGTGAGCCACGAGCAGAATGCTCTGCTACCGCATGTGCACAAATCCGACCTTCCGGCGCTGTTTGCGGCGCTGAAGCCGGCGGGGCTCGCGATCGCCAACGCCGGGCTGATCTCGGATATCATCGCCTGTCCGGGGATGGGCTATTGTTCGCTGGCGACGGCGCGTTCGATCCCGGTCGCGAAAAAGATCGCCGAGCATTTCCAGGCCCGCGATGCGGAGCGCGAGATCGACCAGATCAAGGTCAAGACCTCGGGCTGTATCAACGCCTGCGGCCGCCACCACCTGGGCCATATCGGCATTCCCGGGCTCGAAAAGGGCGGCGTGGAGAGCTACCAGATCACCCTTAGCGGTGATGGGGGCCGGAGACGACGATCGGGACGCGGGCGGGGCCGGGCTTTGCCTATGACCAGATCGTGCCCGCGGTTGAGTGGTTGATCGACGCCTAAACCGCGCTGCGCGCGGGTGCGGGCGAGACCTTCATCGAGACATACCGGCGCCTCGGCGTGGCGCCGTTCAAACCAGCCCTGTACCGGGAGGCGAAATCCCATGCCGCGCGACCTCGAAACGGATGATCCGTCGGCCGATGTCGACACGCTCAACGCATGCTTTCGCGACCGGCCGGCCTGCGCCGTGCTCGCGTAGGCGATCAGCGATGGGCGGCTCGGGCCGATGGCGCTGGCCTCCAGCTTCGGCGCCGATTCCATCGAGCCAATCCTCTTGATCGTCCAGTGCGACAGGACGCTGCCGGTGCTGTTCCTCGACATCGGCCAGCTGTGCGCCGAAACGATGCGCTACCAGCGTGCGCTGGCGGCCGATTTCGGGCTCACGGACCTGAGGGTGATCCGGCCGGACCCGGCCGCGCTTCGGATACGCGATACCGACGGGATCCTGCACCAGGCCGACCAGAATGCCTGCTGCCGCGTGCGCAAGGTCGAGCCGCTGCAAAAGGCCGTTGTGGGGTTCGGCGGCTGGATCACCGGCCGCAAACGGATCCAGGGCGGGCGGCGCGTGGCGCTCGAGTTTTTCGGGCTCCAGGACAAGCGGGTGAAGGTCAACCCGCTGGCGCATTGGAGCCGGGACGAGTTGCGCGCCTGTGTGACCGAGAATGCTCTGCCGTTGCACCCATTGCAGGCGAAGAGCTTTTTCTCGATCGGGTGCGACCCCTGCACCGTGCCGACCCGGTTCGGCGAAGCCGCGCGGGCGGGCGTTGGCCGGGGCAGGGGAAGGTGGAATGCGGCATCCATTTCGAGGGCGGCAGACCCGCGCGGGAAGGGGCATCGGCGTGAGCGTGATCGTCACCGATGCCGGGTTTCGTGCCGAGGACTGGACGGTGGAGTTCGACGGGGCCGAGGCTCTGGCCGATCCTGACCGGCGGGATGTCGGGCTGGACCTGCCTGCGGATCTGTTTCCGGAGGCGCTCGGCGATCTCGCTGGTGATTTCGACCCGATCGCCCTCATCCGCATCCCGTTTGCGCGTTTCCGGGCCGGGCCATTCCCAAGCCAACTCCGAGGCCCAGGACTGCGCAGACAAGGCTTCCGACACATCAAACTTCCATTAACGTCATTACAGAACCGGCAGCCTCTGAACCCGCCCAAACCGTTGCGAATAAACGATTCTATGCGCCTGGATTGGGGTGCCAGTTTCCTAGGAAACTGACCTCGGTTTCCTAGGAAACCAGATCAGTGTCCGACACGGCTGGACGTCAGTGCCTGTGTATCGAAAGACGCCTCGACGTGGCGTGCTCCGAGCCGTGCCCGGTAATCATGCGCCCGCCAGTCCGCCCGCGCGCGCCACTGGTCTTCCGGCTGATGCAACGCCAGCGCGTCGTCGATCTCCACTTCATCGAACCCGCTGCCCCGCGCCATCGCGTCCTGATCGGCGGTCACATGGCCCGCCGCCCAGAGCCGCCCCCGGACCCCCAGAAACCGCAGATGCCGCGCCAGCGTGAAGCCGCGTCCATCGGCGAAACGAAATCAGGCCACGCCCAACCGGCGTGGCCTGATCCTTCCGACACTGCGGAGGGATTGTCAGCTTATCTTGATCTGCATCGTCTCTTCACCATCCGCGCCGACCATGTGCACCGCGCAGGCGATGCAGGGGTCGAAGCTGTGGATGGTGCGCAGGATCTCCAGCGGCTGCTCGGGCACGGCGAGCGTATGGCCCTTGAGCGCGGCCTCGTA
>DQCI01000313.1:18662-25392 GCA_003545125.1 Paracoccaceae bacterium | reverse complement strand
TCCATGTAGCCCGCGCCTTGCGCTTTCGCGGGCCAGGTCTTCGGATCCCACATCTCGTTGTTGTGGGTCTTCAGATCGCCCGCCCGGATGTTGGCGATGAGGTCGTTGTACCAACCGCGCATCCAGTCGAGGAAGACCTTGGTTTCGAGTGTGCGCGCGGCGGTGCGGCCGAGCGTGGAGAACAGCGCGTCGATGGGCACGTCGAGCGTCGACAGCGTCGAGTCGACCAGCTCCTTGGCGTGGGCATTGCCGGTGCCGTAGAGCATGAGCATCCGTGAAAGCGGCCCCACCTCCATCGCCTTGCCTTTCCAACGCGGCGATTTCAGCCAGGAATAGCCCTTGTCGACGTCGAGCTGGTCGTAGGGCGGTTTCGGCCCGTCATAGGCGAACTCGGTCTCGCCCGCGTAAGGATGCAGGCCGGTGCCGGGACCGCCCTGGTAGTCGTACCAGGCATGATCGACGAATTCCTCGATCTCGCCCTCGGCGTGCAGATCGACCTCGTGGATGGTCGAGAGATCGCGGTCGAGGATCACACCGCGCGGCACCAGGAAGGACGAGGGATCCCAGGAATTGCCGGTGGTCGGGAAATCGCCGTAGCACAGGAAATTGCCCACGCCTTCGCCCATCGCGCCCCAGTCCTTGTAGAACGAGGCGATGGCCAGCGTATCGGGCAGGTAGGCCTGGTTCACGAAGGCTTCCATCTTGTCGATCACCCGGCTGACCTCGGCGAGGTCTTCCATCGTCAGCGCGCCGTCGGCGTTGGGGTCGATCGGGCTCGCCACCCCGCCCACGAGGAAGTTCGGGTGCGGGTTCTTGCCGCCGAAGATCGTGTGCAGCTTGACCACGTCGCGCTGCCATTCCAGCGCGTCGAGGTAATGGGCGACCGCCATCAGGTTGGCCTCGGGCGGCAGCTTGTAGCCGGGGTGACCCCAGTAGCCGTTGGCGAAGATGCCGAGCTGGCCCTGTTCGACGAAGACCTTGAGCTTGTTCTTCACGTCCGCGAAGTAGCCAGGGCTCGTCTTCGGGTAGGTCGACAGCGATTGCGCGAGTTCGGAGGTCGCTTTCGGGTCGGCGTCGAGCGCCGAGACCACGTCGACCCAGTCGAGCGCGTGCAGGTGGTAGAAGTGCATCACGTGGTCATGGACGTATTGCGCGGCGATCATCAGGTTGCGGATGAGCTGCGCGTTCTTCGGGATTTCGATTTTCAGCGCATCCTCGACCGAGCGGACGCTGGCCATGCCGTGGACCAGCGTGCAGACGCCGCAGATCCGCTGGGCGAAGGCCCAGGCATCGCGCGGATCGCGCCCCCTCAGGATGATCTCGATACCGCGCACCATGGTGCCGGAGCTGTAGGCCTCGGCGATGTTGCCGCCGTCCATCTGCGCTTCGATGCGAAGGTGCCCTTCGATCCGGGTGACCGGGTCAACGACCAGTCTTTTTGCCATGTTCCCTCTCCCTCAGTCTTCCAGGTACTCGGCCATCATCTCGGTCAGGCTCGCGACTTCGATGTCGTCCATGTCGTTGTTTTCAAGCTGATCTTCCAGCGTCGCATGGCAGAAGGCGCACATGGTGACGATCTTCTCCGGCGCGACGTCCTCGATCTGCTTCTTCTTGCGACCGAAGGCCTTCTCCTGAAGGTCGTTGGCCCGCTGGTTGGCGCCGACGCCGCCGCCGCCAGAGCAGCACCAGTTCATGACCCCGGCGTCTTCCGTCTCGACGAAATTGTCGGCGACCATGTTCAGAAGGTTGCGCGGCTCGGCGATGACGCCGCCGCGGCGTGCAACCTGGCAGGGGTCGTGGAAGGTGATCTTGGCGGGGTCCTTCTCACCGTTGGTCTTGAGCTTGCCTTCGGCGCGGAGCTGGTCGAGCACCTCGATGATATGCCTGACTTCGAACTTGTACGCGCGGCCGATCAGGTTCGGCCCTTCCCAGCGCACTGCCTGGAAGGCGTGGCCGCATTCGGGGCTGATGACCGTCTTGACCCGGAGCTTCTCGGCGGCCTTGACGATGCGCGAGACCAGGTTGGCCGCCACGTCGCGGTTGCCGAGCTGGATGCCGACGTTGGTCGCCTCGAAGCCTTCGGTCGAGATCGTCCAGGTCTTGCCGGCCTTGTCCATGATCTTCGCGACGCTCTCGATCATCTCCGGCCCGGTGGCGATCTCGTGCGACGACAGCAGCAGCAGGTATTCGGCACCTTCCTTGTCGAGCTCGATCTCGAGCCCGGTCAGGCCCTCGGCCTGTTTGACCCGTGCCTCCAGCGCCTTTTCCAGATTGCCCATCGGCGAGGTGCCCTCGGTGTGACGCACGGCGGCACCGTTCAGCTCCGCAGGCCCATGGCCCGAGGCCGACAAGCCTTCGCGCATCTTGCGGATCATCAGGGTGATGTCGTTGCCGACCGGGCAGACCAGGGTGCAGCGGCCGCACATGGTGCAGCTGTCGTAGACCAGGGTTTCCCATTCGGTCAGCATGTCGTCATCGACCTTGCCGCCGAGGCCGAGCATCGCCTTGGCCTTGCCGAACAGCGTGAACTCGTTTTGCCAGATACGGCGCATCGGTTCGAGCTTGTGGATCGGCGTGTACTTCGGATCGCCGGTTTCCTTGTAGAAAAGACAGGCTTCCGCGCAGAGGCCGCAGCTCACGCAGGAGGTGAAAAAGCTCGCGACCGGCGCGTCGATCTGTTCGCGGAGCGCATTGAGGCCGCGGTCGAGAGTGGCGGTCATGACTCGGCTCCTTTCCGGCCCTGGATCGAGCCGTTGTAGTAACGCGACACCGCGAAGGTGACGGCATGCATCAGCTTGGTGAAGGGGAAGGCGATCATCAGGAGTTCGGCGGTGAGGATGTGGATGGCCATCCACAGGGTGGCATCGACACCGAAGACCCGGTTGACCGCGATGTAACCGGTGATGAGCGGCAGGACCGAAAGCACCAGCACCACCCAGTCGTCAAAGCGGGTGAGCGCCCGGCGCACCGGGTCGGTGAAGCGGGTGTAGGCCAGCGCGATGGCGGCGATCACCGCGAGCGCCGCCGCGGTTTCGATCAGCGCCTTGTTGACGTCGAACCAGCCAAAGCCGAGCAGCGATTTGATGAGCGCGATATGGGCCCCGAGGAACAGGAAGGCGACGGCGAAGCCGAGGTGGAAGACGTAGCCGGCCACGTAGGTGACGGGCGCCTCTTTCATCATGCCTTTGCGGGCGACCGAGCGGGTGAAGATCGTCTTGATCCCCTGCGCGACCGGGCTGCCCTTGGCCTTGGCGAAATCCTTCTTGCGGCCGAGCAAGAGGATCTCGACCAGCCGGAGCAGGATGCCGCCCACCATGACGGTGAGCGCGATGGTGAAGCCGGGGCCCCGGGCCCACATCAGAAGATCGAAATACGCGTTGTTCATGACTTCTTCTCCAGATCATGCGCATCGACGACCTCGTGGGCCGCGACCGCCTTCGCCTTCGTCGCGCGCGCCAGCGCGCCGCCTGCGACCCCCAGCGCGGCACCGGCGGCGATGGCCGCGTAGCCGGCCTGGCGATAATTGCCCGCGGGCGCCGAAAGCGGTTTGTAGAAACCGCCGTTGTCCCAGAAATCGGGCTCGGTGCAGCCAAGGCAGGGGTGGCCCGCCTGGATCGGGAAGGAGGTGCCGTCGTTCCATTTGACGGTGGCGCAAACCGACTTGGTGGTCGGGCCCTTGCAGCCGAGCTTATACAGGCACCAGCCCTCGCGCGCGCCTTCGTCGTCAAAGGTCTCCGCGAACAGGCCCTTGTCGTAGAACGGCCGGCGGTAGCAGCGGTCGTGGATCGTTTCGCCAAAGAAGGCCTTGGGCCGGCCAAGCTCGTCCACCTCGATGCTGTCGAGACCGAGGGTGAGGAACTGGGCGATGACGGAGGTCATCACGATCGGGATCGGCGGGCAGCCGGGGATGTTGATGATCGGCTTGTCGGTGATGATCTCGCTCACCGCGACGGCGCCGGTCGGGTTCGGGTTGGCATGCGGAATGCCGCCGTAAGCCGCGCAGGTGCCGACGGCGATGATCGCGGCGGCGCCTGCGGCCGTCTCCTTCAGCATGTCGAGGTTGGAGATTCCGGCGATGCAGGAGTATTCCGGGTTGTCGACCGGGATCGAGCCATCGACGATCACCAGGTAATTGCCGTAGTTTTCCTTCATCGCATGTTCGCGCGCCGCTTCGGCGGCGTGGCCGGAGGCGGCCTGGAGCGTGTGGTGGTAGTCGAGCGAGATCGCGTTGAAGATCAGGTCTTCGATCGTCGGGGCGTGGGAGCGGGTGATCGCCTCGGTGCAGCCGGTGCATTCCTGGAACGACAGCCAGATCACGGAGGGCCGCGCCGCGTTTTCCAGCGCATAGGCGATCTTCGGTGCCAGGGCCGGGGGCAGGGCGAGCGCCGAGGTGAGCGAGGCGCAATACTTGAGGAACCCTCGTCGGCTGACCCCGTGTGCGCGCATCAACTCCGGTAGCATGGGTCTGTCTGCCATTTCGCTCCTCCATGAAAATGTCGGCCGGGGCTACTCGGCCAGATCCGCTTCCAGCCGCGCGAGACCGTCCGCCGCGTCGCCGCGCTGGGTCATGAGAATTTCGGGGACGTAGGTGATCTCGACAAAGCGCGACAGCGTCTCGCCGGCCTGGTCGAAGTGGTCGATGCGCCAGACGCCGGGGATGCCGGTCTCGGTAACGTCGCTGGTGCCGAGCGCCTCGACCGTGGCCCGAACCTCGCCGGCGCCGAGTGCGGCGTCCAGCGCCTTTTCGTCGCCAGCGCTGAATGGCAGCGCGCCGAGGTCGATGGTGGTGGGGTCGCCGGTCTCGACGAGCCGCGCCAGTGCCGCCGCGATTTCACGCAGAACCGGTCCTGCATTGCCCGTTGGCACATGTTCGCGGAGTGTCCGCAAAGACAGCAGACCCCCCGACGATCGCATCCCGGCGCTCAACGCGGCCTCCTTTTCCGGGTCACATTTGACCAACAAAACTTGTCCTTGATCGGCTCAGTTTGCCAGCGCGCGGACGGGCGCGACTTGATCTGAATCAATGGCCGCCCGCACTAAATACTTGTATTTTCAATGTAACTTTGCGCCAACACCAGCCTTCGACCAGCCTTCGACCAGCGCGAACACCGCCTCGACCGCCCCCGGCACGGCCGCCGCCACGGCCTCAGTCATCGCCTCGCCGACACCGAGATGCGCCGGTTGCACCCCGACGAGGGCGCGCTGAGCAGGCACGGCCTCGCGCAGCCGAAGCCCGTCGAGCATGTCGTCGAGGCCGATGTCGTGCGGATTGCGTCCCCGGGTGCGCAGGAAATGGTCCATTTCCGCACCTTCGAAAGTGGCGACATGGCCCGGCGCGGCGCCGAGCTGGGCGGCGTCGATCACCACCATCGCGCCGGCTTCCTCCATGTCGACCAGAAGCGAGAGCCCCATCGTGCCGCCGTCGAGCGCGCGGATCGGATACGTCTCGGCGCGCGGGTCGCGCCCGACCGCCTCCGCCACACGCACGCCGACCTGTTCATCGGTGAGCAGGGTGTTGCCGAGGCCGAGAACGAGGATGGAGGAGTCTTTTTCTATCACGAGGGGTTCTTACTGCCCGGATTGCACCGGCTGCAAGCCATGGAATGACCCGGGGTCTCCCCACGAAATCCCCGCGAAACGGCGATTTTGGCAGATTCGCCATCCGGTGTGAGTGCGCGCTTATGTCGCACTAAGCGGAGAATTGTCTACTTGGAGCGCACAATTCGCACGCCTCTGGCGCTATTGCCCCGAATCGAGCCACATTCCATCCACAAAATCTCCGTTTTTGCGCGGTCTTGCCCGAGATTTGTCCAGTTTCGTTCCCAGTGTGCCCCCGGGTCGGGGCGATTAGTTGAAATCTCGCGGAAAGGCCCGCTGACTTTTCGCCCCGCTGCCAAAGCAAGGGGTCACCTGGGAAAGGCTGAATGCCATGAGGCAATCATCAGCCGATCGCGTACGCGCGCTGCGCTCGTACGCCTCGGCACTGGTATGGGCGGCTGTCACCGCCATTGTGTTCATCGCGTCACCTCAAGACGCATCCGCATCCAACGAATTCATCCAGCACAAGGGCGGCGCACCGGCACCGGACGGCGCGCAAGCGATCTGCAACACCTATTCCTGGGCCTGCGCCAGGGCCACGCCGCAGAATGCGCCCCCCAGCGACCAGCTCCAGCACGTTGCCGCAGTCAATGCGCGGATCAACCGCTCGGTGCGCGCAATCGAAGACGACCAGCAATACGGTGTGACCGAATACTGGGCCCTTCCCACACGGGCCGGCGGAGACTGCGAAGACTTTGCGCTCTTGAAAAAGCGCGAACTGGTGTCTCTGGGTATCGATCCACGACGCCTTCTCATCGCTACGGTGCTCGACCGGCAACGCAATCCGCATGCGGTGCTGGTGTTTCGGTCGGACGAGGGCGATCTCGTCCTGGACAACCTCACCAACCAGATCAAGTCCTGGCGCGACACCCGTTACATGTTCCTGCAGATGCAGGATCCCGACCGCCCGACGCACTGGGTAAACATTTTCGCCAGCGGCTGACGGGCGAGTGAAACCGCAACGGCGCGCCGTATATCGGCGCGCCGTTGGTGTTTCTTCGCTGCGAGGTCTCGAACCTGCGGCTACGCGCCGGTATCAGGTTCAGCAGCCGCGGCCGTCGTGGTCATGATCGTGATGGTGGTCGTCGTCGCGATGGTGGTCGTGATCGCCGCCGCCACCGTTGTCGCCGCC
>DQCI01000313.1:11081-18528 GCA_003545125.1 Paracoccaceae bacterium | reverse complement strand
GCCGCCGCCGTTGTTGCCGCCGCCGCCGATGCTGCCGTTGTCGTCATCGAGACGGTCGTTCCGGCCAGGGCCGCCGTTGCCGGAACCGCCCTTGTCGCCGTCGGAACCGCCAGTTCCGCCCGGGACCAAGCCGGTCGTCGCGGTCGAGACGTTGGTCAGCACGCGGGCGAAGCCGGCGCATTGCTGCGAGGTCTCTTCAAGCAGAACCTCGAGATGGCGGTGCTTGCGGATAAACTCGAGCATCTGCACGCTCACGACCTCGCAGCCGCAGAAAACGTCGGTGACACCCGAGAGGTTTTCCGGAATGGTGAGGTCAAGCGACAGCGCGCTGCGCGCGAGCCGACGGTTGCATTGGTCCGGGTTCAGGTCCAGTCCAAGCGAGGCGAGGGTCTGTGCCGATGCCGGTCCGCTCGCCGAGATCATCGAAGTCGCGAACGCAAGGCTCGCAACGAGCCCTTTAAATGTAGTACTCATATCTGCTCCTCAATGCCCGCAGGCTGACAACCAACCTACAGTTCGTTTTTTTATTGGCCCGACTATACGGCAGTTTGTCGCCGACCGGGAAACGGATTGGTTCCTGATCTCGAAAAAGTTACGAAATCGAACAGATTTTTGGTAGATTTCGGAGCATTGTCCATATCTAGGGGCGACGAATTTCACTTCTACAACATGCACGTGCGGGCCGGTGTTGGGAATTCGCAACAGATCTCGGCCATGATTCCGGTCATGCGGGATCGGGTGCGAGAAGCGGGCAAAAACCCCTTGTCACGGTTTGTCCGGCGGCGCCGACGGGCGGAGGGGGCCACTTCCGGACCGAATCACGAGACTGGATCGGGGTGACGGGACAGCTGCGCGCCGGGCCCGCATCCCGTCGCGGCACCGCCGCGCCCGTCATGTCCGCAGGCGGGAAACGGCAAAGCGCGGTGGGATTGCGCTAGATCAATGCCGTTTCCGGCACGGCATGCGGCACGGCGGAGAATTCCATGGGAGGCGTACGATATCGGCGCGCAGCGGACAACGGCAGGGGAGGCCGCGCCGCTGGCGCAATACCTCTGGCAGGAGCGCAAGCGGAATGACACAGGTAGCTTTCGGGGTCTGGGACGGGGTTGCCTACGACGCGAACACCGCAACGTCCGAGACAAAGTCGCCGGAATATGGGCTGAAAGGGTTCGATGATTTCGATCCCGGCAACCCGATCAAGGCCTTCCAGGGCGATCGCGGCTTCTTCGTCCTCGCCGAGACCGTGAGCCTGATCGACGTCCTCTACCGCTACATGACCAAGGCCGCCGAACAATCCTGTGGCGCCTGCACGCCCTGCCGGATGGGCACGGCGCTGCTGCGCGATGCGCTCGACAAGATGCGTCGCGGGCCCGACGGCTCGCTCAGCTTCGACGAGATCGAAATGTTGGGCGAACAGATGGCGGAGACTTCGCTCTGCGGTCTCGGCCAGACCTGCGGCATCGCCCTGCTCGGCGCCTTACGCAGTTTTCGCGACAAGATGGAAACCGAGCTGGCCCCGCACCGGCCGATCCCGGCCCGGCATGGCATGACTTATGTCACCGCGCCCTGCATCGAGGCCTGCCCCTCGAAGGAGAACGTGCCGCGCTACATCGACTACATCCGGGACGGCAAGCCGGAAAACTCGCTGGGCGTGCTGCTCCAGAAATATCCGATGGCGGTCACCTGCGGCCGGGTCTGCGTGCGCTACTGCGAACAGGCCTGCCGGCGCAAATTCGTCGACGACGCGGTCGGAATCAAGACGCTGAAACGCTACGTGGCCGACCGGCAGAACGGGCCGCAAGCGCCGAAGTTCACCCGTGACATGAAGACCAAACCGCTCGACGAAAACCAGAAGGTTGCGGTGATCGGTGCCGAACCCGCGGGATCCTGTGCCTATCACCTGCTCTTGCGGGGCTTCCTCGTCGATGTGTTCGAGAAGGCCGACCAGGCCGGCGGCATGGCGCAGATCGGGATTCCGAGCTACCGGCTGCCCAAGAACACGCTGGCGATGGAAACCGACATCATCGCCGATCTCGGTGGACGGTTCCTCTATGGCCAGCAACTGGGCCGCGATTTCGACATCGATGAGCTGTTCAAGCGCGGCTGCAAGGCGGTGTTCCTCGGCCTTGGCTGCCAGGCCGGGTCGGCCCTCGGGGTCGAGGGGGAGGACGCCGCTCACGAGGGCTATTACAGCGGCATCGATTTCCTCTTGAAGGTGCATGACCACGTCGATGGCGTCGCGCCGCTCAAACTCGAAGGCTAGGTTCTTGTGGTCGGCGGCGGCAACGTGGCGGTGGACTGCGTGCGCTCGGCGATCCGTCTGGGGGCCGACAAGGTCCACGTGATCTACCGGCGTACCGTCGAGGAAATGCCGGCCGAGGAGGAAGAGACCCCGGTGCGCAACGTATACCGGGTGCACAATCCGGACCTCGACCCCGAGCTGCGCAAGCACATGTTCGAAGAAGTGGAACAGACCATTTTGCGCGCCGAGGCCTATGCCGAAGCCCAGCGCTGCATGCGCTGCTACCGCATCTACTCCGTCGTCACTCAGCACCCGATCCCCGACGACGCCTTCTTCTGGGGCTGACCCGGGGTGAAGAATCCGCGCCCGATAACGCGCCCGATAACTCGCCTGTGGGGCCTTGTGGGCATCGGGTTTCTGCTGGCGTTCTGGGAATGGGGGCACCGGGCCTACGGCGCTCTGGTTCTGCCGGGGCGCGACGACACCTTGCGCGCGCTCGTGACCATGACCCGCGACGGGCGCGTGGGCCCCGCTCTTGCCGAGACCGCCGGGCATGCGCTCGCCGGCTGGCTGGGCGGCGCGGGGGCCGGTGTGATCGTGGGCACGCTCGCGGGGCTGAGCGACAGGATGCGCGCAGCCCTCCAGCCCGTCGCCATCATCTTTCTCGGTATTCCGGACATCGCCTGGGTGGTGATGGCGCTTTTGTGGTTCGGCGGCGGCTGGGCGGTGGTCTTCACCATCGCGGTCGCCACCGGGTCGCTGGTGTTCGCCGCGGCGGTGGAGGGGGTGCGCTCGCTCGATGGCGCGCTGTTGCGCATGGCCGAGGTCTGCCGCGTGCCCTTCGCCGCACGGCTCGTCCACATGCACGGACCCCATATGGCGAGCCATCTGTTTCCCGCACTCGCGACCACCATGGCGATGTCGTGGAAAGTGGCTGTGATGGCGGAACTGCTTGCGGGCGCAGGTGGCATCGGTGACGGGCTCGCAGGTGCCCGGGCCCGGATCGACACCGCCCAGACCATGGCCTGGGTCGTGGTCGTGGTCTGCGTGCTGGTGGTGGTTGATCTCGGCCTTTTGCAGCCTTTGCAGCGCCGCCTGTGGCTCTGGCGCGACGACGCGGGTGCGCGGCTGTCATGAGCATGTTGCGGTTCGAGGGCGTGGATTTTGCGTATGACGGCGCGCCGACGCTGGCGGGGGTCGGTTTCGTGGCGCCCAAGGGCAAGCTCAACGCGATCATGGGGCCGTCGGGCTGTGGCAAATCCACGTTGATCGGACTCGCGGCAGGGCTATTGGTGCCGCAGCTGGGGCGGGTGATCCGCAAGAGCGAACGCCTGGCCGTGGCGTTTCCAGGACCCGGCGTTGCTGCCGTGGACAACCACATGCGACAACGTCGGTTTCGCGCTGCGCGCCGACGGTGCGTCCCGCGCAGCGCGCCGGGAACGCGCGCGTACTGCGCTGGCCGAGGTCGTCCTCGCGCCCGAGGCAATCGACAAGTTTCCCCGCCAGCTGTCGGGCGGGATGCGCCAGCGGGTCGCGCTGGCCCGCGCGCTGGCGGTCCGGCCCGACCTCCTGCTCTGCGACCAGCCCTTCAGCGCCCTCGACGCGCGGTCGCGCAGAGACCTGCGCCAGTTGCTGTGCGACATCCAGGCGCGTGCGGGGCCGACGACCGTTTTCGTCACCCACGACAGCGAGGAGGCATTGTCGTTGGCGGATGTGCTGGTGGTGATGGCGATGGGTCGGATCGAACAGGTGGGCACGCCGGCCGAGATCCTGAGCCATCCGGCGAGCGCGATGGTGAGGGCGCAGATTTCCGGGTGATCCCCCATCCGCGCGAAGCAGGTCCGGTCGCGGGTCCGGATCCGCTAACCTTCCGTTGATCCGTTAACGGAAGGCTACGCATCGAGACTATTCAGATAACTGAAATAAAAGGATATCCACGTCACGAAAACAGACCGGTTTCCTAGGAAACTGGGGTGCTGGCATACAGGGCGCCGGGTCCTGAAAACGCCGCGCATGGGCAAGCGAACAGGCCGCGGGTATGCATATTCGCTCCGTTCCGTTTCCCCTCAATAAGCCGCTTCATAGGCCGCGCAGCGGGCGGCGGTGTCCATGCCGTCGAGATGGGCAATTTCGGCCTGTTTATGGGCGCGGTAGACGGCTGCGAACCCATCGGGGAACCAGCCAGTGGCGACGGGGCTTGCTTCGAACCGGTCGAGCGCGGCTTGCAGCGTGGTGGGTAGGCGGATGAAGCCGCGCGCCGCCAGCGCTTCCGGCGAGAGCAGGGAAAGGTCTTCCTCGGTCGGGGCCGGGGCCGTGAGCCCGTCCTCGATCCCCTGAACCCCGGCGTGAACGATCGCCGCAAGGGCGAGGTGCGGACAGGCGGCGGCATCGGCCGCGCGGTATTCGATGTTGAACTGCCGCGCGATCGAGGCGGGATCCTTCGCGGTCACCGGGCAGACACGCAAGCTCGCCTCGCGGTCGCGCAAGCCGAGATTGTTGTAGGCGGCCGACCAGCGGTGCGGGGTGAGCCGTTCGTAGGAGATCACCGAGGGTGCGGTGAGGGCGACGATGGTGTCGAGATACTTGAGCACGCCGGCGGCGAAGGCACTGGTCAGGTCCGACATCCCGCCGGGGCCATCCGCGTCGTAGCCCACGGGCTCGCCCGCGTCATCGAGGAAACTCATGTGGACGTGCACGCCGTTGCCCACGCTGGCGACGTCGCGGATCGGGGTGAAGGTGGCGGTCTCGCCGAGGGCGCGGGCCGTGCTACGGGTAAGCTCGCGCAGGATCACCGCCGCGTCGGCGGCGCGCAGCCCCGCTTCGGGGCCGATGACCACCTCGTACTGGTTGGGCCCGTATTCCTTCATGATGCTGTCGGGGATGAGACCGGCCTCACCGAGCGCGCCCATCAGGGTCTCGCACAGCGCGCGGTGCAGCTCGAACCCCTCGTGCCCGTAGGCCTGGTTGGCCACCGCCGGGTCGCCCTTGAGCTGAAACTCGTGTTCGAAGGCCGCAATCAGCCGCACACCCGCGACCGCGTGGAGCCGGTCGAGCGCCGACTTGAGCAGCGACCGGGTACAGAAATCCCAAGGCGCGCCGTCGAGCGTGACGATGTCGCCGAGCAGAAAGTGTTCGGCGGGCTCGTCGCCGAACCGCACCCGCGCCTCGGCGTCCGCGTCGGGGATCAGCAGGAGATCGCCCAACGCGCCGAACGGCCCGTCGCCGATGCCGTCGAAGCAGTTGATCATCACGTTGGTGGGCGTCCAGCCGACCCCGCGCTTGAGCCGCTTCTCCAGCTGGTCGGAGGGAAAGGCCTTGCCGCGGACCTTGCCGGCGAGATCGCAGGTGGCGGCGAAGATCAGGGGCGTTGGCGTCATGGCGTTGTTTCCCGTTCTGTTGTCCGGACCCGGTCCCAGGCCTCGATCCGGGTCTTGGTCTGGTCCCAGTGGGTTTCGGCGATCCTTGTCGCCACCGCTTCGGCGACGGCAAGCGCGGGGGTGTAGGTGTCCCACAGCGTGCCGCTGGCGATGCCCACCGGCATCACCTCGGCGGCATGGCGGGCGATCGGCGAGAGCCAAGTGTCGGTCATCAGCACGACCCGCGCGCCGCGTTCGGCGCTGGCCGTTTCGGCGAGGCGCGCGAGGCTCGACTGGTAACGACGGAAATCGATCAGGAAGAGCACGTCGCCCGGCCGCATCCGCAGGAGGTATTCCGGCCAGGTCTCGGGGTCGGATGGCAAGTGGTACACGCCCTTGCGGGCCTGACGCAGGTGGAACGACAGATAGCGCGCGATCGTGTTCGTCACCCGTCCACCGAGCATGTAGACACCGTGGCGGGAGTCGCCGAGCAGCTCGCAAACGCGCTCGAACTGGTCCTCGGTGATCGCTTCGCCCGACACCGCCATCTGCGCCGTCGCCCGGGCGATGAAATCGGCCAAATACCCGCCGTCGACCGCGCGGCCCGTGCCGTGCACCTCGACCGGCGAGCGGTTGCCCTCTTTCAGTTCCGAGATCAACCGGCGTTGGAACTCCTGGTAACCGGAGAGGCCGATCTTGGCGACGAATCGGGAGATCGAGGGGGCCGAGACCTCGGCGCGGGTGGCGAGATCCTGGATCGTTTCCAGCCCGGCATAGGGGTAGTCGGACAGGAGCGCAGCCGCCAGCTTGCGTTCGCTGGCGGTGAGTTTCGACGCGGTGGATTCGATTCGTCCGCGGACCGACACCGGTTTCTTCCCTGCTGCCCAACCCTTGGGCACAGCTGCGCCCGGGGGGCAGGATGAATGAAATAATCCTTTCAGTCAATGGAGAGATGATTGACTTTGAAAGTTCCCGTTCGTCTACTGACCCCACCTCCATGAGTGATTCCAATGGGTTTGACGGCGACAAAAACACATCTCGTTCCGGCCTTCCTGGCGTTGGCAGCCGTGGTGCTGCTGCTCGCCGCCGGCGGTGCGGCTGTGGGCTCCTCGATCGAGCGGACCGTCGCGGTTTTTTTCATCTCGCTCACCGCGATCGCGGCGATGGGGCTCTATTCCGGCAACTCGGGCGTGCTCAGCTTTGGTCACCTGGCCTTCATGGGGGTCGGCGCCTATGCCTCGGCGCTGCTCACGCTGCCGACAAACATCAAGAGCGCGACCCTGCCGGGGTTGCCCGACTGGCTCGCCGGGACCGAACTTTCGCTCTGGCCCGCCACCGCTGCCGCGGTCCTGCTGACGATGGCGGTGGCGGCGTTCATCGGGCTTGCGATCTGGCGGCTCGAAGGCTCTGCCGCGACCATCGCGACGCTGGCCTTGCTCATCATCGCGCACGGTGTGCTCATCGGTTGGCGTGATGTGACACGCGGTGCGCAGACCTTCTTCGGTGTGCCACGGGAAACCGGCATCTGGGTCGCCGCGACAGGCTGCCTGATTGCGCTGCTGGTCGCCCGGGCTTACCGCGACAGCATCTCGGGGCTCCGGCTCCGGGCGGGCCGCGAAGACGCCGTCGCCGCTGCCGCGATCGGTATCAACGTGCCGCGCGAACGGTTCATAGCGCTGGTCGTGAGCGCGGGGCTGATGGCGCTGTCTGGGGCTTTGCTCGCGCATTTCCTCGGCGCCTTCAGCCCCAAGAAATTCTACTTCACCGACACCTTCTTTCTGCTCGCGATGCTGATCGTCGGCGGCATGACCACAGTGACCGGCGCGGTTGTCGGCGCGGCGACGGTGAC
>DQCI01000313.1:5947-11038 GCA_003545125.1 Paracoccaceae bacterium | reverse complement strand
TTGCCGCAGATCTTCGGCACAACCCAGATCGGCATCGGCCTGCTGATCCTCATCGCCCTGATGCGCCGGCCGGAAGGGATTGCGGGGCTCAGGGAATGGGAGGAATGGCTGATCCCGGCGCGTCACCCGGAGGTGCCGCCGGCGCCGCTCGCACCGGCTGAAGCTGAGCCGGTGCGGGGCGACGGGCTCACCATGCGGTTCGGCGGCGTGGTGGCGACGGACGATGTGAGCATCGAGGTCCGGCCCGGCGAGATCCTTGGGCTGATCGGCCCCAACGGGTCGGGCAAGACGACCCTGCTCAACCAGCTCTCGGGCGTGCTGAGGCCGTCGGCGGGGCGTATCAGCCGGGGCGGGCGCGACCTCATCAAGGTGCCGCAGCACCGCTACGCCGATGCCGGGATCGCGCGCACCTTCCAGAACATCCGGTTGTTCCCGGTGCTCACCGTCTACCAGAACGTTCAGGTGGCCGCGCTGTCGACGAAGGGCGGGCGCGACGCGCGGGCGCGCACGCGTGCGGCCCTTGCCCACCTGGGGCTCGAGGCCCGGGCGGAGACCGAGGCCGGCACGCTGTCCTACGGCGACCAACGCCGGGTCGAGATCGCCCGCGCGCTGGTCTGCGAGCCGTCTCTCATCTTTCTCGACGAACCGGCGGCGGGGATGAACCGAGAGGAGACCGACGACCTCATGCGCCGGCTGCGCGCGCTCAACGCTGAACTCGGCATCGGCATCCTGCTTGTCGACCACGACCTCGCGCTGATCAACGCGCTCTGCGACCGGATCATCGTGCTCAACGAGGGCCGGGTTATCGCGACAGGCACGCCCGAAGTGGTGCGCCGGAACCCGGCGGTAATCGAGGCCTATATCGGGACATCCCACGAAGCCCACACAACACCAACAGGAGACTAGACATGAAGCATTTTCTGATCGCCACCACGGCGCTGACCCTTGGCGTATTGCCCGCCTCGGCCGACACGCTGAAGCTCGGCCTCGCCACCGCCCAGACCGGCGGGCTCGCCCCTTTTGATGCGCCCGTGGTCGAGGGGATCCGCATCGCCGTGGACGAACTCAACGCGGCCGGCGGTATCGGCGGCGACATCCTGATCGAGATGGTCGAGCGCGATGTACGCTCGGATGCCGCGCAGACCGCCATCGCCGTGCAGGAGCTGGTGGACGAGGGCGTCGAGGCCATCGTGCTGCCCTGCGACGCCGACCCATCGCTCGCCGCCGCCGGGATCGTCGCCGACGCAGGGATCCCCTCGATTTCCACCTGCGCCTCGTCGCCGACCCTGCCGCTGATCGGCGGCGAATATGTCTTTGCCAATTTCCCCGGTGACAACGTGCAGGCCACGGTCTCGGCCTCCTGGGCTGTCGAACAGGGGCACAAGACCGCCTTCATCCTCTATTCGCCCGACAGCCAGTACACCACCATGCCGCTCTACTTCGGCGACGTGGTCACGGCGCTGGGCGGCGAGGTTCTGGGCGAGGCCACCTACAACATCGGCCAGCCCGATTTCTCTGCCATCGCGACCCAGATTGCCGCGCTCGACCCGCATCCGGATATGGTCATGACCTCGGCCTACGAGCCCGACTTCCCGTCCTTTATCAAGGCGCTGCGCGCCGCCGGTGTGACCTCCCAGGTGATCGGCTCCGACGGGATCGACAGCCCGACCACTTTCGGGCTCGGAGACGTGGCGGAAGGCGTGGTCTTCACCACCGCCGGTCATGCCACCGAAGGCAGCCCGCTGGAAGCCTTCAACGCGCTCTATGAAGAGACCACGGGTGCGGCCTCGGAGACCGTGTTCAACGCTGTCGGCTACGACCTCGTGAAAGTGCTGGAAGCCGCCGTGGGAGTTGCCGGGTCGACTGAGCCGGGGGCGTTGCGCGATGCCATCGCCGGGCTCGAGAACGTTCAGGGCGCCACCAGCCTCATCACTTACGCGGGCACCGACGGGATGCCGGTGCGCGAGGTGACGCTGATCCGGGTCACCGGCGGGATGCGCGACCTGGTTGGCCAGTTGGCCCCGGACGCGAGCCTCATCCCCGCCCCGCGGATGCAGTAGGGGGCTCGCGCGCATGGAGCCTTTGCTGAAGCTTTCCGACTTCCGGGTGCGCTACGGCGCGGTGGAGGCCGTGCGCGGAATCGACATGGAAATCGGGAAGGGCGAGATCGTCGCCCTTCTCGGCGCCAACGGCGCGGGCAAGTCCTCGACGATGAACGCGGTCGCGGGGCTGGTGCCGGTGACGCAGGGCCGGGCGATGTTCGACGGGCGCGACATCACCGATCTGCCGCCCGAGGCGATCCCGGTGTCCGGGCTCACGCTGGCGCCGGAGGGACGACGGGTGTTCGGCACATTGACGGTCGAGGACAACCTTCGGATGGGGGCCTACGCGGTGCAGGACCCCGATGACGTCCGGCGCGCGCAGGACAGGGTGTTCGCCCTTTTCCCGATCCTCGAAGAACGCCGCAAACAATGGGCCGGCACGCTGTCGGGCGGCCAGCAGCAGATGCTGGCGATCGGCCGGGCGCTGATGTGCGCGCCGCGTCTCCTTTTGCTCGACGAACCCTCACTGGGGCTCGCCCCCCGGGTGGTCGAACAGGTGTTCGAGCTCATCGTCACCTTGCGCGACCAGGGCGTGACCATCTGCCTCGTGGAGCAGAACGTGGCGGGCGCTCTCGACATCGCCGACCGCGCCTACATGATGCGGTCCGGTCGGATCGTCGGTCAGGGCCCTGCCGCCGACATGCGTGACCGCTCCGCCGACAGCTACCTGGGGGCGCATTGATGGATCTCATCCTTCAGCAGAGTGTCAACGCCGTGGCGCTCGGCGGTACCTATGCGCTGCTCGCGCTGGGCCTGGCCATGGTGTTCTCGATCATGGGGCTGATCAACTTCGCGCACGGCGAGCTTATGACCATCGCGGGCTATGTGCTGATGTATTGCGGGCTGGCCTCGGTGCCCTTCGTGCTGGCTGTGCCGCTCGCCATTCTGGCCGCGATGGCGGCGGCGATGGCGATGGAACGGATCGCGTTCCGGCCGGTGCGCAATGCCTCCGGCGCAACCATGCTGGTGACCAGTTTCGCCGTGGCGATGATCCTCCAGGTGGTGTTCCAGAACTTCATCTCGGTGCGCTCGCAACCGGTCGCCATCCCCGATTTCCTGGGCCAGAGCGTCACGCTCGGCGGGCTGGTGATCGGGGTCAACAAGATCGTCGCCATCCTCGCGACACTGGTGATGCTGGTCACGCTGGAGCTGTTCATGAAGCGCCAGAAACACGGCATTGCCATGCGCGCGGCGGCGGAGGATTTCGCGGTCGCCCGGCTGATGGGTATCCGCGCCAACACGGTCATCTCGGCGGCCTTTGCGCTGTCAGGCCTGCTCGCGGGCGTCGCCGCCGTGCTCTGGGTCTCGCAGCGCGCTTCGGTGGATCCGCTGATGGGCTTCACGCCGGTGCTCAAAGCCTTCATCGCGGCCATTCTCGGCGGGCTCGGCTCCTTGCGCGGGGCCGTTGCCGGGGGCTTCCTGCTCGGCTTCATCGAGGTCTTCCTCGCCGCCTTCCTGCCGGCAGACTGGCAGGCGTTCCGCGAACCCATCGGCCTCAGCCTGGTGGTGTTGGTGCTGGTTGTGCGCCCCAACGGGCTGATCCCGGCGGCCACGCTGAAGGCGGTGAAAGTATGAGTGCTGGTCGCGCGCTGCTCGGGCCGTCGGACCCGCGCCCGGTCGAATGGGTCAATGAAGACAGCCCCGCGCCGGTGCTCTTGCTGTGCGAACACGCAGGGCAGGCGGTGCCGTCTGCGTTGGGCGGGCTCGACCTGCCGCCGCAGGCGCTCGACGGCCATATCGGCTGGGACATCGGCGCCGAGGCCCTGGCACGGGCAGTCGCAGACCGACTGTCCGCGCCGCTCGTCCTGCAACGCTATTCGCGCCTGGTGATCGACTGCAACCGGCCGCCCGACACGCCGCAATCGGTGCCTGCCGTCAGTGACGGTGTCGAGATTGCGGCGAACGCGCGGGCGTCGACTGCCGAGCGCGCGGCGCGGCGGCGAGAGATCTTCGATCCGTTGGATCGGGCGATAGCCGAAGGTTTTGTGCGCCATGAGCGTCGCGCCGCCTTCTCGATCCACTCCTTCACGCCGCGCATGAACGGTCACGACAGGGCCTGGCACGCGGGCTTTCTCGCCCGAGCCGACGCGGTCACCGCGCGCGGCCTGATCGCGCATGTCGCGGGGATGCAAAAGGCGCTGGTGCTGGGGCTCAACGAACCTTACGAGATCGAGGACGAGACCGACTGGTTCATCCCGCGCCACGCCGAACCCCGCGGCCTCGCTCACAGCCTGATCGAAATCCGCAACGACCAGCTGCGCGACGGCGCGGGGGTGACGCGCTGGGCCGCCCTCCTGTCGGACGCGATCGCCGCAATCCTGGAGCCTGTCTCATGACGCTGACCCGCGACCTCCCCCTCGACCCCGCCCAGTCCGCCCTCCTGTTCGTGGATGTGCAGAACTTCTCCGCGCACCCGAAGGGCGCCGAATTTGCCGGGCTTTCCGAGGCCGGGTTCGAAGAGAAATACGGCTGGTATTTCTCCGAGCTCGACACCCGGGTGATCCCCAACATGCAGGCGATTCAGCATGCCGCGCGCGCGGCCGGGGTCGAGGTGCTCTACACCACCATCGAGAGCCTCACCCTCGACGGGCGCGACCGCTCGCTCGACTACAAGATCACCGGGTTCCACGTCGCGAAAGGGTCTTGGGACGGAAAGGTGATCGACCAGATCGCGCCGGGGCCGGATGAGATCGTGCTGCCCAAAAGCTCGTCCTCGGTCTTCATCTCGACCCATATCGACTACGTGCTGCGCAATCTCGGGGTGCGCCAATTGGTGATTTCGGGGCTGGTGACCGACCAATGCGTCGAAAGCGCGATCCGCGATGCCTGTGACCTTGGCTATCTCGTGACCCAGGTGACCGACGCCTGCCTGACCTACACCCCTCAACGCCACGAGGGGTCGCTGCGCACGATCAAGGGCTATTGCCGGCAGGTGACGACCGAAGACCTGATCGCGGAGCTTTCGGGCACCTGAGCGTCACGCCCGTCG
>DQCI01000313.1:0-5931 GCA_003545125.1 Paracoccaceae bacterium | reverse complement strand
CCGTCGATGTCGAACGACCGGCCATCGGCGAGGGTGTAGGTTTCGACGGTGCTGCCCGTCGTGACCGCGACCGTGCCGGTGTGGATCGTCGATAGCGCGTCGGCCTCGGCGGCGAAGGATATGCTTTCCATCCGAAGCAGCTTGCGGGTGAACAACCCGTCGAAAAAACCCTTTGCCGCGTCGAGATCGGTGAAATGATCCTGGGTCACGACGGTTGCAGTGAAGCGGGTGTTGGTGCGCGCCCCGAGCCGGGCGAAATCCTGCGTGTTCACCGTCTCGATCAGGTCGGCTTTCAGCGTGCGCAGCGCCTCGTGCTGGGTCTCGGTCCCGGGGTCCGGGTCGAGCGCGTGGGCGGGGGATGCGGCGAAGAGCGTGGCGAAGACCGCAGGGATAAGCAGAGCGGTGAGCGGGTTGGAACGGGTCAACTTGGGGTCTCCTTGGGCCATAGGCTGGGGGCGAGCGCTGTCGGCGCGGGGCCGGGCGGCGCCGGACGGGCACCGAGAAACAGCGTCAGATAAATCGGCCAGAACGAGGGGCGCGGGTCGTGCGGGTCGATGCGGGCGGGCAGGTGCGTCCAGGGCGCAGACGGGTCGCGGTGGTGGGCGAGGTGCAGGTTGTAGTTCAGGAACAGGGCTTGCGTCACCGGCCAGAACTTGAGATTCCACGCGCCCTCGATCACGTCGCGCGGGCTGCCGGCGTGGTCGGTGTATTGCACCGAGGAACAGTTGATCCCAAAGGCCTAATAGGCCGCGAGCCAGCCCCAGAAGCTGAGGTCGAGCGTCAGAACAAGCGCGACCTGCACGGCCAGTGTGACCAGCCCCTGCGGCCAGATCGTGCGGACCGGCGCGGCGGCGATATCGGCCACGAAGGGCTCGAACCCCCACCAGCGGGCGGGACCGAGGAGGAAGGCTTCCGAGCGAAAGGCCCACGGGGCGAGCACATAGACGAGCATCGCGACGGGGATGATCATCCAGTAGAAGCCGAACAGCAGGCAGTAGATCCAGTAGCTTTTCAGCAGCCAGGACTGGCCGGGCAACACGTAGTCGTAGAGCTCCGCGTCGGTGCGGTTGCGGCGGTGGTGGCCAAGGTGGCTGATCCGCTGGACCTGGAAGATCGTCGGGAAAAAGGCGGCGAACAGCACCCCGGCGGCGCCGTTTGCCCGGGCGTCGGGGTGGAAGTGCCCATGCGCCGCTTCGTGCTGGAGCGCGAACACCGTGTTGTTGGTGAAGGAGAAGGCGATGGCGGTTACGCCTACGCCCCACCAGCTGCCGGCATGGCTGGCGGCCCAGAGCAGTCCGATGTTGGCGGTGACCGCGAGCATTGCGATGGTCAGGTTGGCGCGCACCGGGATCGGCATATCGGCGCGCGCGCTCATGGGGAAGCCTCCGGTGTCGGCGGCCAGTGTTTGTGGGGGCCGAGGTGACGTGCCGCGGGCAGGGTCGCGCCGGGGGCGAGCACCGCACCCGGGCCCATCCCGGCGTCGCCACCGACGATGGCATCCGCGCCCACGACGCAGGGTGCGACCGTCACTCGCCAGCGGCCGGCCGCGTCGCGAAAGGCGACGTGGCCGACAAAGCCCGCCCGCGCACCGAGCACGGCGCGGGGGCCGACGCGGATGAGGTGCCGGTCGCCGATCATCACGCCGGGGCCGACGAAGCTTTGCGCCGACAGATGACCGCCCCAGAGGCGGATCCAGGCCGGGTAGAGGCCGGGCACCAACCGCAGCGCCTCCTCGAGGAAGGGCAGACGGTTGAACGGCAATTGCAGTGGCAGCATCAGCCACCAGTGGCGGTGGCCGGGGTCTGCAAGCCCGAAGGTGCCGATGGGCGTCGGCCACGCCCGGGTGACGATCCCGCCGATGACTGCTGGGGCGAGATAGGTCCAGGTGAGGAACAGGGCGAGTGCCCCGGCACCGTCGGCGAGCGTCGGCGAAAGCGCGGCGCCCAACAGGAACAGCCCGAACGGAAAAAAGCTGAGCGCCAGCGAAAGCCCGTCGGGGCGTTCGGGCGCGGCCTGCTGTTCGCTCACTCTGGTTCCCTCATCGCGCACGCCGGTCATACCCCACCATCGTCCTGCCGAGCCGCTCAAGTTCCTCCGTCCCGTCGAACGTGTCGAAGCTGAACGGCATCAGCTCTCGGCTGAACAGGCTCTCTTGGAACGCACGGTTGGACTTGAGGCCGACGAGAGCCGACAGCATCTCTTCTTCCCGGTCCTGAAGCCCCGGCATTTCGCGCACCAGTTGGCGGATGACCTTCGCCCCGGACCCGCCGCGCGTAGGCGTCACCACATCTGTGAGCCTCTTCTCGAAGACCCAGGCATTGAGCCGGCGCCGGAGCTTCGACTGCTGGCCGATGGTGAGGTCGATCAGGATGCCGTCGACGTGGATGTGCCGGGCCTCGTCCTTCATGTGCTGGATCGCCGAAGACGAAGGTGCCATAGACGCGGATGCCGTGGCGGCGCAGGTTGGCGAGTGCCACCCGGTAGCCGCCTTCCATCGCGTTGAAGTTCTTACGCATCTGGCGCAACAGGTCCGGATCCAGCGTCTCGAAGCCGATCAGCACGCCGACGCAGCCGGCCTTTTTCAGTCGTGCGAGCAGGGCGTCGTCATGGGCCGCGTTGATGCTCATCTGGGTGACCCAGCGCAGGCCGATCGGCGCCACTGCGTCCGCGAATTCCGACGCGAAGGAGATGTCGGCGGCGAAACTGTCGTCGACGAAGAAGTGAAACTTCGCGGCCGACCCCGGGCTTTGGGTATCGGCGAGGATGTCGGCGATGGGCCGGTGGCGGGCGGTGCGGTTGAAGAAGGTCTGGATCGCGCAGAAGTCGCAGGGAAAGCGGCAGCCGCGTGTGGTCTCGATGAGCCGCACCGGCAGGTAGCGCTTGCCCGCGAACAGGCGCCGGTCTTAACGGATGAGCGAAAGATCAGGTTGCGCCGCGGCCCGGTACAGCTTTTCCAACCGTCTGGCGCGGGCGTCCTCGATCACCTGCCCCCAGGTCTCCTCCGCCTCGCCGATCACCACCGCTTCGGCAAAGCGTGCTACTTCGTCCGGTGCCAGCGTGGCATGGAAGCCGCCCATGACCACCGGCACGCCCCGGGTCCGGAAGTGCGCCGCGATCTGGTAGGCGCGGCGCGCGGTGTAGGTTTCGACCGGGATCGCCACCAGGTCGGCGGGGCGGTCGTAATCGACGGTCTCCAGCCGGTCGTCGTGGAAAGCGGTTTCGACATCCGCCGGGGTGAGCCCGGCGAGCAGGGCGATGGGCAGCGGCTCCATCTGCCAGCTGCGCATGTAATTGGTGCCGGGTTTGCGCCCGATCGCCGGCTGCACGAAGGTGACCCGCATCAGGCGGCCGCCCCGGTCGCGCCGGCCGCCTTGGCCATTTCCGGCCAGTCGCAGGTGTAGAACCGCGCGAGGTTGTGGACGTAGAACCGGTAGCCGAGGTTCGAGGTGAAGGCGAGCGGCGCCTGGCATCCGGCCCTGGGGGCGATCGCCGCTTGCGGGCAGAGTGTTGCGAGCCGATTGGCGAACGGGGCGGAGCTTGCGTCGGTCCAGGCGGAAACGGCGGCGAGGCGGGGCCAGAGCGTGGACGTACCGGCCTCGGGACCCGCGGCCAGCCAGTGTTCAAGCCGCGTTCGCGCGCCGGGCGTGAGCCGCGGCAGGACGCGGTCCGCAGCCCCCGGCAAGGCCTCGATCAGCGCGGTGAAGAAGCTCGGGCTCCAGACCGTGACGAAGCTGAGATCGTCGGCCTCGACCAGATCGGTAAGGGTCCGGGTCCGCCAGGTCTCGACATCGGTGATCGCGCCCACCTCGTCCGGCACCGCGAGCAGCCGCGCGAAAGGGTCGGCGAGCGCACCGAGATAGGCGGCGTCGGAGACAAGGCCGACAGGGATGCAGGTGGCGGTGGTTTCGGGCGCACGGGTCGCGGGGCTGATCGCAGCGTAGAGACGGCCTTCGGCGACGCCCGGGTGGCGGGTGACGAGGTCGTGCAGCATCGGCAGGACTGCGGCGGCGAAGGCGTTGAGCTGGGCGGCGCCGTAGGGGATGAGATTGCCGCCGGACATCGTGCCGCCGGTGCGTTCGAAGGCGATGAGCGGATCAGCGAAGAGCCGGCCGCCGGCGCCGTCCGCCATCCGGGAGATCGTCGTTGCAAACCCGTCATAGCCCCGGATGGGCACCGTGGCGCGATACGCCTCGTCGCTGTCGATCCTGCCGAACCCGAGACCGCGGCCGAACTCGGTCGCGGTGTTCGCCTTCAGGATCTCCGCGAGCAGGGCGCGCCGGGCGCCGGCGGGGCCGGCGCGGGCGGCCTCGAAGGCACGAAACGCCGCTTCGGTGCCGGCCTGGATCTCTCGCCAGGGCGCGATCATGCCAAGGCCTGCCGGTAAAGGCGCTGGGCGAAGGGCCGCATGTTGGACATCTCCAACGCCAGAGGCAGACCAGTTCTTCGCCGCGCAGATAGCCCGGGTTGCACTGTGCGAAGAACCGCGCCTCACCAGCCGCATGCCCGGCGTGCGGCAGGGCGGCAAGCGGGGCGGCGAGCCGGTCGCGGCGCGGGACATAATGGTGGGCGAAGGTCGAGTGGTAGCGGTAGGTTCTGAACCCCTTCGAGAGCAGGAGCCAGTAGAGCGGGGTGTCGGGCGCTTCGGCGCGGATTCTCGCCAAATGCCGGATCCAGGCGAAATTGAGCGCGTTCGACCCCCAGTGGGCCGGATCGACCAGCGTGTCGCCGGAAAACACGACCCGGATCGGGCGACCCCGGTCTCCGCCTGCGCCGTCCTCGTCCCCCATCCTTGTCCCCACCCTCGTCCTCGTCCTTGTCCTCGATAACAGCAAGCGTGGTGAAGTCGGCGACCCGTCCGGCAACGTCGCGCAGGAGCAACACGTCGCGCTTGGCGTCGAGGTCGGTGAGGAAACGCTGCCGGTCGGTCGCGTTTTAGGCGCGGGCAAACAGCGCATACATTTCCGCCCTGGTGACGGCCGTGAGGTCCGCGGTGGCCCGCAAATTGGTTCGAAGATGCTGGCGGTCTGTTGTCGGCAAGTGAAGCTGGGGCACGGGCAACCCACTTCTCGCGGTTGTGCGAACCCGGAAAACCCTGCTTCGCGAGATCCAAGACTATCGCACTTCGCCGCCGGGCAAAAGCAAGGCCGTCGGGGTGTCGGCAGGCTTCGCCGGGCGCGATCGTGCCGGTTTGTCCGCCGTTCTTGTGTTCATCGCGCAACAGACGGCGGGCCTGCCGAAGCGTGGGGCCGGTCGTGTGCGCTCGGGAGGGGCGTTTTGGTTGTCGCCAGGTGCGCGCTTGGGTACCTTCGGGGCGATGTTCGCGACGCCCCCCGCTGCACACAGACCTACTGGAGACATTCGCCTTGCGCCTGGCCGATCTGCTTCGCCGACTCGTCGGTTTCGTCTTCGCTGTCACAGCGTTGGTGGCCCCAATCGGGGCGATGGCCGACGGATCCGGGGCGCGGATCCTGGTCGTCGGGATGGCGCCGGGAGCCTCGGTCGGCGCAGACACGCGCGCGGCTGACGCGCTGGTCACGTTTGACAGGCTGCCCCAGACGGGCGCGGTGGCGCAGGCGCTGTTCGGCGCGCGGCTGCGCGCGAACCCGGTCACGACCTTCCCCGACACCCGGCCCGCACCTTTGGGCGCGTTCGAGGAGTTTTTCCTGGTGATCCGCGCCGAGCTTGGCGAAGGCGATACCGGGCCGCGCCTCTCGCTCGGCGGCGAAGCCCTGACCATCCCCGGTTTCGGAACCCGCCTCGCCGGGACGGCAGAGGCCTTCGACGCGCGCTTTCGCCGGGTCGTCTTTCTCGACATCGTCGATCCGGACAACGCTTTTCCCGCCGCGATGCCGGCGTTCCGGGCCGCGTTGGACCCGCTCGGGTTCGACATGCAGGTGGTGATGATCTCGGCGGAGGGGGCGCAGGCGTGCG
>DQCI01000221.1 GCA_003545125.1 Paracoccaceae bacterium | reverse complement strand
AAGAGTTTGAGCAAAATCCTGCGATCAGACCGTTTTAGTCTGATCCGTTTTTTCTCTAGGCGGCGCCGGATGCCACCGCGAAGGCCTGGTCCATCAATCCCTTGATGTCGTCACGTCCCGTCTGTGCCACGAGACGCCCGATCTCGGTCCGGTCCGGCGCCAGGGCGACCAGGGTGGAGCGGCGCGGGATGTTCATCGACATCGACAGCTCCGAACGGCCGTATGTATCCCAATCGACATCGATGAAGGTGATCTTTTCCAGATAGGCCGGGTTTTCCTCCCAGAGCGCGGTGATGACCCGACGCTGGGCCTGACAGGTGCCGCACCAATCCGCGAAAAAGTCGAGAAACAGGGTTTCGCCCGCATCCAATCGCTCGTTGATCAGGCCCGGCTCATAGTTGACCATGCTGGCGCGCGCGGCGATCGGCAGGAGAGAGGCCGAGGCGGCCCCGGCGGCGGTGGCAAGGAAGGTGCGGCGTTTCATGGATTTCCTCCGGGGTTAGATTGAAACGGAAAAGTCGACAAGCCAGGCGGGCATGTGCTGCAAAAGCCAGGCGTCGGCGTATTGGTGCAGGCGGAACAGAATGACCAGGCCCACGACCAGAAAGGCCCAGCCCATCAGCGGCTTGGCCAGCGCCGACAGCCGGCGCAGGCTGGAGGCGCGCAGACCATAGGCAAAGGCCAGCATCAGGGTCGAAACGCCCAGCGCGAAGGCGGTCATCACAGCCCCCGCACGCGCCAGGCTTTCGCCCTGCGAGGCCAGCGCGATGGCGCCACCGAGCGTCGGGCCGATACAGGGGCTCCAGACCGCGCCAAGCAGCAGCCCGCCCAGGAACTGGCCCTTGAGCCCGGTCGCATCCGCTTCCATCAGCGCCCCGTCGGCCCGCGCCGAGACCCCGGCGGTTGCGGTGGCGAAAGCTGCATTGGCCCGCGGCACGACCAACACGAGGCCAAAGCCGATCATCAGCACCGCGCCGACATTGGCCAGCACGTCTTCGGTGAGGCCGATGGAATAGCCCACCGAGGTGATCAGCAGCCCGAAGGCGACGAACGACAAGCTCATGCCCGCCGCCAGCACCACCGGCCCGAGCTTCGAGGCTTGCAGCGCGGTCGCCAGCACGATCGGGATCACCGGCAATACGCACGGGTTGATGAGCGTCAGCAGCCCGGCGGCATATGCGAGGACAAATTCCATGCCTTCCCATGCCGCGCCGGGCCCCTCACTGTCACCCGACGAAGCCGTGAACGCGGTCAACTCACCGTCAGGTTATGTTTCAGCCCGGCTCGTCGCCCTGCAACCGGCCCAGCATATCGCGCAGCAACGGCACCCGTCGCGGGCGGAAGCTCTCCGCCGTCACCGCAACCTCGCCGATCCGCGAGACCAGAAACCGGCGAAAGTCGCGGCGCAGGCAACACCAGGCCAAAAGCCAGGGCTCGTAATCGGTGTAGACGATGGCAAGCGGCCAGACCCGCCGCTGACTGTGTGCCCCGTGCCGGTCAGTGTAGCCGATCTCGACAGCGCGCTCCGCCCAGGCCGCCTCCCGCAAAGCACCGAGATGGTCCGGCACCTGCGCCTTGGGCTCGTAGGCGTAGGACAGAAGCGCCACGTGCCGCGCCTCCTCCGCCTTGCGCGGCGGCAGGGTCGCGGTCACCTTCGCCAGCACCCGCTCGGCGGCGTCGGCGAGCGCCGGGTCGCCCTGCCAGTGCAGCCAGCCGAGCCCCAGCACCAGCGCCTCCAACTCCATCCGGTCAAACATCTGTGGCGGCACCGCCGGATCCTCGGTGAGTCTGTAGCCATAGCCCGCCGCGCCGTCGATCAGCGCCCCGCCCGCGCGCAACGCCGCAATGTCGCGGTAGAGCGTGCGCTCCGACACACCCGTTTCCGCCGCGAGCCGGACCGCGGTGACGGGCGCGGGCAGACGACGCAGCGCATCGAGCAGGCGAAACAGGCGATCGGCACGGGCCATGCGGCCTCCTGACGGTTTCTGACAGGATGAGCCGTGCACACTGTCCCCGTCAACAACCGCAGCCGCGAAAGGCACCACAGCATGCTCACCCTCTATTTCTCCCCGAAATCGCGCGCGTCGCGCATGCTCGCGCTCGTCCACGAGATGGATCTGCAGGACAGGGTCCGTCTCGAACACGTCACGATCCCGCGAGTCGACGGCACCGGTCAGCCGGATTCGACCAACCCGCACCCCGACCACAAAGTGCCCGCTCTCCTCGACGGCGACACGCTGATAACCGAAAGCCTGGCAATCGCTCTCTATCTCACCGACATGTTCCCCGAGGCCGGGTTGGGGCCGGTCGTCGGCGCTTCTCTGCGCGGGCCCTACCTCACTTGGCTCGGGTATTATGCCGGCGTCATCGAGCCGGTCTACAACGCCCATGTCGCCGGCGTAGGCGATCATCCGGTGTTCCGGGCGACGTTCCGCGGTGTACCCGAGGTTGAAGCCCGGCTGATCGACACATTCGCCGATGGCCGGCCTTACTTGCTCGGTGACACCCTCTCGGCGGCCGATCTCCTGGTCCAGTCCCCCTTCATGTCGTTCCCCGACGGCGCCCCGGACGATGCCAAGGTCAAGGCCTGGATCGACCGGGTGGCCGCGCGCCCCTCCTATGCCTGGGTCGACGAGGTCGAAGCGGCATATGAACCCGATTAGACCGGTTTCTGCCGCGAGATCTGAACCGCGAGGATGCCGGCCGTCACGATGGCGACGCCAACGACATCCAGCACGCCCAGGGTCTCGCCCAGCAGCAACGCCGCAATGGTGACCCCGAAGAACGGGTTGAGGAAATGGAAGGTGGAGGCGCGCATCGGCCCGATGCGCGCCACCAGCGCGAACCAGACCCAGGTGGCCGCCAGACCGGGCACGAGGGTCGTGTAGGCGAAGGCCGCCACCAGCTGCCAACTCCAGGTGACTGTATGGTCCTCGAATGCCAGCCCGAAAGGCGCCAGCACCAGCGCACCGACCAGCATCTGCAAGCCCACCACCATCAGAAGGTTGCCCCCGCCGGACGCGGTCCGCACGGTGAGCGTGGCCACCGCCAGCGCGATGGCGGCGACGATGCAAAGCGCGAGCCCGGTCAGATCCACCCCGCCCGAGATCCGGGTGCCCATGATCAGGCCGACACCGGCAAACCCCAGCACCAACCCGCCCAGCGCCAGCGGAGTCAGCTTCTCGCGCAAGACCACCCAGCCGAGGAAAGCCACGATCAGCGGCATCGTCGAGGCGATGATCGAGGCGAACCCGGCTTCCAGCCATTGCATCGCCACGAAGTTGAGCCCGAGATAAAGCGCGTTCTGGCTGATCCCGAAGACGACCACCGATATCCATTGCCCGCGGGTGAGCCGGATCTTCTGTCCGAGCGCCGCCGCGATCGCCATGCCGATGAGGCCGGAGATGACGAAGCGCACGGCAAGCGTGGTGATCGGCGGTGCGTCGGCCACGATGATCCGCGCCGAGGTGAAGGCCGATGACCACATGAAGGCGAAAGCCAGCCCCATGAAAATTGCGCGCAGGTCCATTCTGTCTCCGATCGCACCTATGAAAAGGGCCGCCTGTCGGCGACCCTGATCGAAATCCAAGACTGGTTCAAGCTCAGCCGTTGGCGGCGTCTTTCAGAGCTTTGGCCACGGTGACCTTGACCACCTTGTCGGCGTCTTTCTTGATCTGCTCGCCGGTGGCCGGGTTGCGCACCATGCGCTCGGGGCGCTCACGCAGGTAGAACTTGCCCACGCCGGGGAGGGTCACCGCGCCGCCACCGGATACTTCCTTGGTGATCACGCCAATGATCGCGTCGAGCGCTGCCGAGGCCGTTTTCTTGTCCGAGCCCATTTCCTCGGCCAGAGCGGCCACAAGCTGGGTCTTGGTCATCGGTTTCGCCATGTATCTTTACTCCTCAGATGTCCCGGTTCCCGGGGTTTCATTGCGGGCATTTAAATGATTGTAGTGGCGGGGCACAACAACTTGTGTGCCCGCAAAGTCCAAAAATAAGGGATTTGGCCCTGTTTTTCACGTTTGACGTCAGAGAAAGGCGGTCTCGTCGAAGGATCTGAGCTTGCGTGAGTGAATTCGCTCCAGCGGCATGTCGCGCAGCATCTCCATCGCCCGTATGCCGATCTGCAAGTGGCGTCCGACTTGCGTGGTGTAGAAGTCCGTCGCCATCCCCGGAAGCTTGAGCTCCCCATGCAGGGGCTTGTCGGAGATGCACAGCAGCGTGCCGTAGGGCACCCGGAACCGGAACCCGTTGGCGGCGATGGTCGCACTTTCCATGTCGAGCGCAATGGCGCGCGACTGGCTGAGGCGCAGGACCGGCCCGGTATGCTCCCTCAGCTCCCAGTTGCGATTGTCGAAACTGGCCACGGTGCCCGTGCGCATGATCCGCTTGAGATCGTACCCTTCCAGCTGGGTGACCTGCGCCACGGCGTTTTCCAACGCGATCTGGATCTCGGCCAGTGGCGGGATCGGCACCCAGATCGGCAGGTCGTCGTCGAGCACCTTGTCTTCGCGCAAGTAGGCATGGGCCAGCACGAAATCGCCCAGCGCCTGGCTGTTGCGCAGCCCCGCGCAATGGCCGACCATCAGCCAGGCATGCGGCCGCAGCACCGCGATGTGGTCGGTCGCGGTCTTCGCGTTCGACGGGCCGACACCGATATTGACGAGGCTGATCCCCGCGCCATCGGCCCGTTTCAGGTGATAGGTGGGCATCTGCGGCTGTTTCGGCAGCTGCGGGATCTCCCCCTCCGGATCGGTCAGCACCACGTTCCCGGGCGCCACCAGCGATGTGTACCCGCTCTGCGGATTGGCCAGCGCCGACCGCGCAAAGGCTTCGAACTCGTCGAAATAGAACTGGTAGTTGGTGAACAACACGTGGTTCTGGAAATGCTCGGGATCGGTGGCGGTATAATGCGACAGCCGCGCGAGCGAATAGTCGATCCGCTGGGCGGTGAAAGGCGAGAGCGGTTCGCTGCCGTCCTCATGGTGAAAGCCGACACCGTTGACGATGTCGTCATTGGTGTTCGCCAGGTCCGGCACGTCGAACACGTCGCGCAGCGGAAACCCCATCGCCCCTTCCTGCGGCACCGTGAGGTCCGACCGACCGGCAACGGCGAAATGCACCGGGATCGGCGTTGTCGACAAGCCGATGCTGACCGGCACATCATGGTTCTGGATGAGCAGGCCAATCTGCTGGGTAAGGTAACTGCGGAACAGATCCGGGCGGGTCACGGTCGCCGAATATGTGCCGGGCGCGCTGACATGACCAAAGGCAAGCCGGCTGTCGACCCGGACATGGCTCGACACATGCAGCCGGATCTCCGGGTAAAAGGCGCGAAACCGCGTCTCGGGATGGGTCATGGCCCCGGCGACCGCCGAAAAGTGCCGGGTGAGGAAATCGCACGCTGCCCCATAAAGCTCTTCCAGCCGGGCCACGGCCGCCGCGGCATCGGTGAAGCTTTCAGACGCCGGCATGTCCGGCGTGACCACCGGCAGGAACAGGGGATTGACCGCCATCAGTTTTCCTCGAACAGATCCGTGATTTCAAATCGGGTGACGTCGACCAGACCAAGATCGGAGATCCTGAGTTCGGGGATCACCACCAGCGCCAGCAGCGAATGCTGCATATAGGCGTTGTTCAGCGAACATCCACACGCCGCCATCGCCGCGACCATCCGTTCGGCCTTCGCCGCCACCTCGCGCGCGGGTTCCTGGCTCATCAGCCCCGCGATCGGCAGCTCGACCAGCGCGATCTCTTCGCCATCCTGAAACACCGTGATGCCGCCGCCCACCTCGCCCAGCCGGTTGGCCGCGCGCGCCATGTTCTCGCGGTCGGTGCCGACCACGATCATGTGATGGCTGTCATGGGCCACGGTCGAGGCCATCGCCATCGGGCCGCTGTAGCCGAACCCGGAGACAAACCCGTTGGTCACGCCGCCTGTGCCCTGGTGGCGCTCGACGAGTGCGATTTGTGCTACGTCGTTCTCTGTATCACACGCGACCACCCCGTCGATCACCGGCAGTTCCGCCGTGAGCGCCTTGGTCGGCGCCTGGTTCTCGATCACCCCGATAACCTTGGCTTTGACGGCGTTCGCCCCGTCCGGCGCCATCACCTCGAAATCCCCGGCCGCCAGCACCTTGCCAAGATGCACCGTGTTACACGCAGATGCCGGCCAGTCGAGATGCGGGCACGCG
>DQCI01000207.1:3126-18635 GCA_003545125.1 Paracoccaceae bacterium | reverse complement strand
GAGGAGGCCGAGGCGATGGCCGACCGGGTCGGGGTCATCAACAAGGGCGAGCTTCTGCTGGTCGAGGACAAGGACAGCCTGATGGCGCGGATGGGTCGCAAGACCCTGGACGTGGCCCTGACCGAGCCGCTCGACATCCTGCCCGAGAGCCTGGTGTCGAAGGGTGTGCAACTCGGCGCGGACGGTCAGAGCCTGGTCTACGAATACGACACCAACGCGGAAGCGACCGGGATAACCGATCTGCTTGCCGAGATCCGCGCCGTGGGGCTGCACTTTGCCGATCTCGACACCCACCAATCGAGCCTTGAGGAGATTTTCGTCGGTCTCGTCGGGGAGGGCCGGACATGAATTTCCACGCGATTGCAGCAATCTACCGGTTCGAAATGGCCCGGTTCTTCCGCACGATCTGGCAGAGCGTCGTTTCGCCGGTGCTGTCGACCTCGCTCTATTTCATCGTCTTCGGGTCGGCCATCGGCTCGCGCATCCAGGAGGTCGACGGGGTGAGCTACGGCGCGTTCATCGTGCCCGGGCTGATCATGCTCACGGTGCTCCAGCAATCGATCTCCAACGCCGCCTTCGGGATCTATATGCCGAAATTCACGGGGACCATCTTCGAGCTGTTGTCGGCGCCGGTGGACGTGTTCGAGGTCGTCATCGGCTATGTCGGGGCGGCGGCGACCAAGAGCCTGATCATCGGTTCGGTCATCCTCGCGACCTCGTTCTTCTTCGTCGATCTCAGCATTGCGCACCCGGTCTGGATGCTGGCCTTTCTGGTGCTGACCTGTTTCAGCTTCGCCATGTTCGGCTTCATCATCGGCATCTGGGCCAAGAGCTTCGAACAGCTCAACCTGATCCCGATGCTGATCGTGACTCCGCTGGTGTTCCTCGGCGGCTCGTTCTACTCGATCACCATGCTGCCGCCGTTCTGGCAGGGGGTGACGATGTTCAACCCGGTGGTCTATCTCGTCTCCGGTTTTCGCTGGTCATTCTTCGGGTTCGCGGACGTGCCGGTGGCCATTTCACTGGCCGCGATCGCGGTGTTCGCGGCGGTTTGCATGGCCGGGATCTGGTGGATCTTCCGGACCGGCTGGCGGCTCAGGACCTGAGGCGAAAAAACAACGCGGAGGGGAATTTGGCCCGTTGACTTGTGGGATACCAGTTCGCGTTCTACATGGCATCGCATGAAGCTTTTTCTCCCGTTCCTCAATCGAGCGCCGCGCGTGGCGGTGATCCGCCTGCATGGCACGATCGCCACCGGGGCACGCGGGCAGATCAACGACGCCACCTTTGCCCCGCTGATCGAACGCGCCTTCAAGCGCGGCAAGCCGGCGGCGGTGGCGCTCAGCATCAATTCGCCCGGCGGCTCGCCGGTGCAAAGTTCGATGATCGCCGCGCGGATCCGGCGGCTGGCGGCGGAGAAGGACGTGCCTGTCTATGCCTTCGTCGAGGATGTCGCGGCCTCGGGCGGCTACTGGCTCGCCTGTGCGGCCGACAGGATCTATGCCGACAAGACCTCAATCGTCGGCTCCATCGGGGTGATTTTCGCGAGCTTCGGCGCCAATGAGTTCATCGCGAAGCATGGTGTCGAGCGGCGGGTCTATACCTCGGGCGAGAACAAGTCGCAGCTCGATCCGTTCCGGCCCGAGAACGCGCAGGATGTCGCCCGGATCAAGGCGATCGGCGGCGAGATGCACGAGGTGTTCATCGACCACGTCAAGACGTCGCGCGGGGGCCGGCTGGACCCGGAGGCCGCGTTGTTTGCCGGCGAGTTCTGGACCGGCGGCACAGCCGAGGCGCTGGGGCTGGTCGATGGGATCGGCCATCTGGTGCCGGTCATCAAACAGGAATTTGGCGAGAAGGTGCGGTTTGCCATCTACGGGCCGCGCCGCTCGATGCTGAAGCGCTTCGGCGCGGCGGTCTTCGGCGATGCGCTCGCCGCCGTGGAAGAGCGCGCACTTTGGGCGAGGTTCGGTCTTTAACTCATGTACTTCAAGTTTATCACGCTCTTCCTCGTCGGCATGATGGTGCTCGCCTTCTTCGGCAAGCTCAGGTTCCCCGGCCAGAAAAAACTTCAAAACATGAAATGCCCGAAATGCGGCCGCTACCGCATCGGCAAGGGCCCCTGCGGCTGCGACAAGAAGGGTTGAGCTGTTGGATTTCGTCATTGCCTCGCTCGGGCTGGTAATCCTCCTCATTGCCGGCGACAGTCTGGTGCGCGGCGCGGTCAACCTGTCGCTCCGGCTCGGCGTGCCGGCGCTGATCGTCTCACTCACCATCGTCGCCTTCGGCACCTCGGCGCCGGAACTGCTTATTTCGGTGCGGGCGGTGCTCGAAGGTGTGCCAGGGCTCGCGATGGGCAACGTGGTGGGTTCGAACACCGCCAACATCCTCCTGGTGCTGGGTGTGCCGGCGTTGCTCAAGGGGCTCGACACAGCCGGCTGCGACACAAGTCACAACTACGTCTACATGATCCTGGCCACGGTCCTGTTCATCGGCCTCGCGTTTGGCGGCCAGTTCGGCTGGCCGCAGGGCATCATCCTGCTCGCAGGCCTTGCGCTGATGCTCACGTCGGCCTTTCGCGAGGCGCAGACCCACCGCCGCGAGGTCAAGGCGCAGCTTGCGGCCGAGCTAACGGCCAAGGGCGAGGCGCTGGACCCGGACGCGCTGGAGGCGCAGGCGGAGGCCGAGGAGGAAGGCGAGGTCGAGGGTGTCGACCCCGACATGGCCTGGTGGAAAGTGCTGCTGTTCCTCGGCCTCGGGCTTATCGGCCTGCCGCTGGGCGCCGATATCCTGGTCGACAGCTCGACCAACATCGCGCGGCACTACGGCGTGTCGGAGACCGTGATCGGGCTAACGCTGGTGGCGATCGGCACCTCGCTGCCGGAGCTCGCGACCACGGTGATGGCGGCTTATCGCAGACAGGCCGACGTGGCGCTGGGCAACGTGATCGGGTCGAACATGTTCAACCTGCTCGCCATCATCGGGGTCGCCTCGATGGTCGGGCCGCTGCCGGTCGAGCCGAAGCTGTTGATGTTCGATCTCTGGGTGATGCTCGCGGCCTCGCTGTTGATCGCACCTTTCGTGTTCCGGGGTTGGCACATGGGCCGCGCCTGGGGCATCGTGTTCGCGGGGCTCTATATGGTCTATCTGTTGGCGGTCCTGAACCACTGAGGCGGACATGGCTGAGACGCGCAGGAACGGGCGGGCATTGGTAACGGGCGCAGGCGGGCGGCTGGGCCGGGCGATGGCCGTTTACCTTGCCCAGCGCGGTTACGACGTGGCGGTGCACTATGCCGGCTCCGCGGAGGGCGCGGCCGAGACGGTGGCACTGTGCGAAGCGTTGGGCGCGCGCGCGGTGGCGCTTCAGGCCGATCTGCTCGATCTGGACGCCGCGCAGGGGCTTGTGCCGCGCGCGGCCGAAGTGCTTGGCGGCCCGCTCACCCTGCTCGTCAACAACGCCTCGATCTTCGAGTACGACCGGCTCGACACGGCCACGCCCGAAAGCTGGGACCGGCACATGGGGTCCAACCTGCGGGCGCCGTTCTTCCTGACCCAGGCCTTTGCGGACCAGGCCCCCGGGGCGCAGAACGATGGGGAACCCCGCGCCAGCGCGCTTGTCGTCAACATGCTCGACCAGAGGGTGCGCAAACTCACGCCCGAGTTCATGACCTACACCATCGCCAAGATGGGGCTCTGGGCGTTCACCCGCACCGCGGCGCAGGCGCTGGCGCCGGCGATCCGGGTCAACGCGATCGGACCGGGGCCGACGCTCAAGGGCGGGCGCCAGAGCGAGGACCATTTCGCGCGGCAACGTGCGGGGACGGTGCTGGGGCGCGGCGCAGACCCCGACGACATCACCACAGCGCTCGGCTACCTGATCGATGCAAAGGCCGTCACCGGGCAGATGATCGCGGTCGACGGCGGCCAGCACCTGGCCTGGCAGACCCCGGATATTCTGGGCCTCGAATAGCCAAGACACGGTTGCCCCCGCGACAACTTGTACACGCTGTGACATGCTTGGCTTTTTCCGACACATTTCTGCCATAGTTTTCAGGCCTTTACAAAAACGTGATATTTTTTCTTAGTGAAAACAAGTCCCTAAATGACCGCCCAAAAGACAGGCAACCTGCAAAAGCCGCTGGGAAACAAGGCTTTTGCTCCTCGCGCGGCAAGCTTTCCACGGACTTATCCACAGATTCTGTGAACAGCTTTGGTCTTGTCCCCGCCCCGGCAAGATTGCAGCACGTCAGGGGAATCGGTACGCCGTTTCGCGACAGCCTGGCACGGGTCTTGCGCGTAACGCGGCGGCAGGCCGCAATGTTGCGTGGTGTTTCGCAGCAAACCTGTTTCCGGTTCAAAGCGAAAGGCTTTAGGCAGGACGGATGAGCGAGCAACCCGAACCGCAAGACACGCCCCCGACCCGGCGCGGGCACGCCTTGATTGCCGACGAGGTCAAGCGCCTCGACGGCTCGCCCGGGGTTTACCGCATGCTCGATGAAAAGGGCCGGGTGCTCTACGTCGGCAAGGCGAAGAATCTCAAGAAGCGGGTGTCGAACTACGCCAAGCCGACCGGCCACTCGGCCCGGATCGCGCGGATGATCGCGCAGACCGCCGAGATGATGTTCCTGACGACGCGCTCGGAAACCGAGGCGCTGCTGCTCGAACAGAACCTCATCAAGCAGCTCAAGCCCTATTACAACGTGCTGCTGCGCGACGACAAATCCTTCCCCAATATCCTGGTGACCGACCACGCCTTCCCGCAGATCCGCAAGCACCGGGGCGCGAAGAAGGACAAGGGGACCTATTTCGGGCCCTTCGCCTCGGCGGATGCGGTGAACCGCACGCTGAACCAGCTTCAGAAGGTGTTTCTGCTGCGCAACTGCACCGACGCGATGTTCGACAGCCGCACCCGGCCTTGCCTGCTCTACCAGATCAAGCGGTGCGCGGGGCCCTGCGTGGGCAAGATCGCCGAGGCCGACTACGCCGGGCTTGTTTCGGACGCGACGCGGTTTCTCTCCGGCAAGACCACGGCCGTGCAGGAACAGCTGGCAGGCGAGATGCAGGCGGCCTCGGACCGGATGGAGTTCGAACGCGCCGCCGCCCTGCGCGACCGGATCCGCGCGCTCACCCAGGTGCAGTCGAGCCAGGGGATCAACCCGCGCGGTGTGGCCGAGGCCGACGTGATCGCGCTGCACATGGAGGGCGGGCAAGCGTGTTGCCAGGTGTTCTTCATCCGGGCGCACCAGAACTGGGGCAACCGGGCGTTTTACCCGCGCACCGGGGCGGGGGCCGGCGAGGCCGAGGTGTTGCAGGCCTTCATCGGCCAGTTCTATGACAAGAAGGAGCCACCCCGGCTGCTGCTGCTGTCGCATCCGATCGAGGATCAGGCGCTGATGGCTCAGGCGCTGAGCGAGCGGGCGGGGCGCAAGGTGGAGCTGGCGGTGCCGCTCAGGGGCGAAAAGGCCGAGCTGTTGGCCTCGGCCGCGCGCAACGCCCGCGAAGCGCTGGGGCGCAAGATGGCGGAGACGGAAAGCCAGGCGCGGCTGCTCGACGGGCTGGCGGCGGCGTTCGATCTCGACGAGCCGCCGGGGCGGATCGAGGTCTACGACAACTCCCACATTCAGGGCGCACACGCGGTGGGCGCGATGATCGTGGCGGGGCCGGAGGGCTACATCAAGAGCCAGTACCGCAAGTTCAACATCAAAGGCGAAGAGCTCACCCCGGGCGACGATTTCGGGATGATGAAGGAGGTGCTGACCCGGCGGTTCAAGCGGCTGCTCAAGGATGACCCGGACCGGGAAGGCGAGACCTGGCCGGATCTCCTGCTGATCGACGGCGGCGCGGGCCAGGTCTCGGCGGTCAACCAGATCATGGAGGATCTCGGCGTCGAGGACATCGCGATGATCGGCGTTGCCAAGGGGATCGACCGCGATGCCGGCAAGGAGGAGTTTCACCGGATCGGGGCACGGCCGTTCGCGCTCAAACGCAACGACCCGGTGCTCTACTTCGTCCAGCGGCTGCGCGATGAGGCGCACCGCTTTGCCATCGGCACCCACCGGGCGAAACGGGCGAAGGCGATCGGCGCCACGCCGCTCGACGAAGTGCCGGGGGTGGGGGCGACGCGCAAGCGCGCGCTTCTGCAGCATTTCGGCTCGGCCAAGGCGGTAGGGCGGGCCTCGCTCGACGATCTGAAAGCGGTGCCGGGGATCTCGGCGACGCTCGCGGAGACGATCCACGGGTATTTCCAGGAGCACGGGTAGCCCGCGCCAAGGGATTCGCCCGGGCGAAATTCAGTTAGCGCTATCACAAATAAAAGCAAATACGTGCCACCCTGTCCGAGTTCGCCCACCCGTCGCCCCCCCGTCGGACAGTCTTCGCCCGCCTCTCGGCCCGGTCCGTTCCCCATCCTTCTTTGGTCCGCCACCACCTCGGGGTGTCACGCCGGAGGCGTGCCTATGGCACGACGGCAGCGCCCCGGTCCTGCCATCGACACCCGTGCGACCGGCGGCATGGCGCCTTCGCTCGCAACTTTGCACCACCGGGCCGTCTTTCCCCGGCCACCGGAACGCGGTAGACAGGCACCATGAGATGGACCCTTCCGAACATACTCACCATTGCCCGGTTGGTCGCCGTGCCGCTGATCCCGGTGATGTTCCTGTTCTTCGCGCGGCCCTGGGCCGACTGGTACGCGATAGTCCTGTTCATCGTCGCGGCGATTACCGACTACCTCGACGGCTACCTTGCGCGCGCCTGGAAGTTGGAGACGCTGTTCGGCGCGGCGATGGACCCGATCGCCGACAAGGCGTTGGTGATGATCGCGCTTCTGGTCATCAACGGCTATTCCGGTCTGACCCCCTGGATCATGTTGCCCTCGGCGATCATCATCTACCGCGAGGTCTTCGTTTCGGGATTGCGCGAAAGCCTCGGCGACCGCGCCCGCGCGCTCAAGGTCACCAACCTCGCGAAGTGGAAGACCACCAGCCAGATGGTGGCGATTATCCTGATCTTCGCCAAGGGGGTGATCGAGCACCACGCGGTGCTGCAGGAGGGCAGCTATCGCCACTGGCTGATGGGCTGGTCCGACTGGACGGGCAACGCCGGGATCGTGCTTTTGTGGGCGGCCGGTGGGCTCACCATCATCACCGGCTGGGACTATTTCAAGAAGGCCCTGCCATTCCTGAGAGAGGATCGCCATGATTGACGTGATGTATTTCGCCTGGGTCCGCGAGCGGATCGGCGAATCGCGGGAACGGGTCGAGACGCAGGCGGCGACGGTCGCCGGCCTCGTCGACGAGCTGAAGGCGCGCGAGCCGCGCTATGCGCTGGCGTTCGAGGATCTCTCGGCGCTGCGGGTCGCGCTCGACCAGGAGCTTTGCGATTTCGACAGCCCGCTCGACGGCGTGCGCGAGGTGGCCTTCTTTCCGCCGATGACGGGCGGGTGATGCGGGTCCGGGTCCAGGCGCAGCGGTTCGACACCGGTGCGGAGCTTGAAGGCTTCGGGGCCGGCGGCGACGTGGGCGCGGTTGTGAGCTTCACCGGCGTCGTGCGCGGCACCGGCGGGCTCGCGCGGATGGAGATCGAGCACTATCCGGGCATGACCGAGAACGCGATCGCGCGGTTTGCGCAGGAAGCCCGCGATCGGTGGGGGCTGGCGGATGTGCTGGTAATCCACCGGTTCGGCAGTCTCGTGCCGGGAGAACCGATCATGATGGTCGCCACCGCCAGCCGCCACAGGGTTGCTGCCTTCGAGGCGGCGGAGTTCCTGATGGACTGGCTGAAAAGCCGGGCGCCGTTCTGGAAAAAGGAGATCGGCGCGGACGGCGAGACCTGGGTCGCGGCGAAGGACGAGGACGAAACCGCGCTCGACCGGTGGTAGTGGCGCGCGGCGTGCGGCGTGCGATCGCGGAAAGGGTCCCCCCCCCCAAAAAAAAGGCCGGGGCGGGGCCCCGGCCAGTTCTCAGGGAGTAAACGACGTCAGTGGGCGAGCAGCACCGGAACCTCGGCGAGCTCGAGCATGTTGCGGGTGGCGCCACCAAGGATCGACTCGCGGAACCTCGAATGACCGTAGGCGCCCATCACGACCAGGTCGGCGCCGATGTCGCCGGCATGGCGCAGAAGCACGTCGCAGACACGCGGCAGGGTCTTGGACAGCACCGAAACCTCGGCGCGGACGCCGTGACGCGACAGCATCTGGCTGAGCGCGCCGCCCGGATCGGAACGTTCCGGCCCGTGCTGGGGCGGATCGACGATGGCGAGGTTGACCGTGTCGGCCTGTTTCAGGAACGGCAGCGCCGCGCGGATCGCGCGCAACGCCTCGGTCGACTCGTTCCATCCGACGAGGATTGTCGAAACCTCCTGTGGCCAGTCGGTCCCGTCCGGCTGGATCAGCACCGGCACATCGCCGTCGAACATTGCGGCCTCGGTGATCGCCTCGCACTCGTGGGTGCGTCCGGCTCCATAGGGACGGGGCAGAACCACGAGGTCGGAAAACCGGGTACGGTGGGCGATCAACCCGCCGAGCGCCACGATCTGTGCCGAGACCGCGGTGGCGGACCAGGGAAAATCGACCCCCTTCAGCAATTCGCGTGCTCCGGTTTCGAGGCGGACCGAATCCTCGCGGGCCTGTGTGAGGTTGTCCTGCACGACCATTGCATTCGCACCGGCATAATAAAATCCGGGCTGGGTCCGGTCTAACCCGAGACACAGGACGTCGAGATGTGACTGTTCACGCCGGGTGAGGTCCGTCGCCGCCCTCAGCGCAGCGGCATCAACGTCGAGATCGGTCAAGACCGTGGTGATCGTCCGGTAGGTCAAGCTCATGCCTTTCCATTCAAGCGGTTGCGCGGGGGCGACCGCAGCCTGACCCACAGGCTGCACCGCGTCCCGGGGTTTTGCCTTGACATGGGTCAATGGCGGCGACGCGAACCCGATTTCGGCCTGTCTTTCGTTCGGGTGGCACAAGGGGGTGCGGCGAGAGAGCGCGGACGTACATGCACGAATTGATATGGATCAAAGCGTGTGCCGTGGTATCCGTTCAAATCGCAACAGTCGACATTTGTGCCCACAGTCGAGGTGTATCCAAGAGCACCGAGGGAGGGGGCCGACTGAAAAAGACGAAGGGACGTGAAATGTGGGATTACCTAAAACTGGTACTGCTGGGGGCCGCGGCGGTCTTCATGCTGTACCTTGCGAGTCAATCGCGCGACCTGGCCTACACGGTCGCGGCGCTGATTGGCCTTCTGAGCGCCGTGGTGGCGTTCATCTACGGCTTGCGCGGCATGGGGCACGCCAAGGTGCCGAAGACCGGATACCTTGACGGGCCGGTACGCGCCGGCGTGATTCTGACCGCGTTCTGGGCCGTGGTCGGTTTCCTCGTGGGTGTCTGGATCGCCTTCGAACTCGCCTTCCCGCAGCTCAACTTCGCCTGGGCCGAGGGGTATCTCAATTTCGGCCGCCTGCGGCCGCTGCATACCTCGGCGGTGATTTTCGCCTTCGGCGGCACCGGCCTGGTGACGACCTCGTTTTACGTGGTTCAGCGCACCTCCGGCGCCCGTCTCTGGAATGACTCGCTGGCCTGGTTCGTGTTCTGGGGCTATCAGATCACCATCCTGCTCGCCGCCACCGGCTACGTTCTGGGCGCGACCCAGTCGAAGGAATACGCCGAGTTCGAATGGTACACCGATTGGTGGCTCACCATCGTCTGGGTCGGCTACCTGCTGCTCTACATGGGCACGCTGATGAAGCGCAAGGAACCCCATATCTACGTGGCCAACTGGTTCTATTTGTCGTTCATCGTGACCATTGCGATGCTGCACGTGGTCAACAACCTGTCGATCCCGGTGTCGCTCTTCGGCTCCAAGTCGGTGCAGGTCTTCTCCGGCGTGCAGGACGCGATGACGCAATGGTGGTACGGCCACAACGCGGTCGGCTTCTTCCTGACCGCGGGCTTCCTCGGCATGATGTACTATTTCGTGCCGAAGCAGGCCGAACGGCCGGTGTTCTCCTACAAGCTGTCGATCATCCACTTCTGGGCGCTGATCTTCCTTTATATCTGGGCCGGTCCGCACCACCTGCACTACACCGCGCTGCCCGATTGGGCCGGCACGCTGGGCATGGTGATGTCGGTGATCCTGTGGATGCCGTCCTGGGGTGGCATGATCAACGGTCTGATGACGCTCTCGGGCGCCTGGGACAAGCTGCGCACCGATCCGATCATCCGGATGATGGTGGTGTCGGTCGGCTTCTACGGCATGTCCACCTTCGAAGGCCCGATGATGTCGATCAAGGCGGTGAACTCGCTGAGCCACTACACCGACTGGACGATCGGCCACGTGCACTCCGGTGCACTCGGCTGGAACGGCATGATCACCTTCGGGGCGCTCTACTTCCTGTTCCCGCGGCTGTGGAACAAGACCGGTCTTTACTCGACCCGCCTCGTCTCCTGGCACTTCTGGCTCGCGACGATCGGCATCATCTTCTATGCCGCCTCGATGTGGGTCACCGGGATCATGGAAGGCCTGATGTGGCGTGAAGTCGATGCGCAGGGCTTCCTCGTGAACTCGTTCGCCGACACCGTGGCCGCGAAGTTCCCGATGTACGTGGTGCGTGGCACCGGTGGTATCCTGTACCTCGCCGGGGCGCTCATCATGTCCTACAACCTCTGGATGACCGTCAAGAAGGCTCCGCTCGCGCGGGATGCTTCTGCCGCGGCGCCTGCTGAATAAGGAGGGCCGGACAGATGGCACTTATTGACAAACATGCGGTCCTTGAGAAGAACGCGACGCTTCTGCTCATCTTCTCGCTTCTGGTTGTGAGCATCGGCGGGATTGTCGAAATCGCACCGCTGTTCTACCTTGAGAACACGATCGAGGACGTAGAGGGCGTACGCCCCTACTCCCCGCTCGAGCTCGCCGGTCGGAACATCTACATCCGCGAGGGCTGCTACGTCTGCCACTCGCAGATGATCCGGCCGATGCGCGACGAGGTGGAACGCTACGGGCACTACTCGCTGGCCGCGGAGTCGCAATACGACCATCCGTTCCAGTGGGGATCGAAGCGGACGGGGCCCGACCTCGCGCGCGTCGGTGGCCGTTACTCTGACGAGTGGCAGGTCGACCACCTGATGGATCCACAGTCCGTGGTGCCGGAATCAGTGATGCCGAAATACGCGTTCCTGATGAAACGGGACATGACCCCGGACAGCTCCAACAGCTATATCGTGGACAACATGCGCGTGAATCGCATGGTGGGCGTGCCCTACACGGATGAGCAGATGGAGGCGGCCGAGCTCGACTTCTGGAGCCAGGCGGATCCCTGGGGCGACTTCTATGAAGACGCCGACGGCGATGCGCTCCTGGAACGTTATCCGGGCGCGCAGGTACGCAACTTCGACGGGCAACCGCAGGTCACCGAGATGGACGCACTGGTCGCGTACCTCCAGGTGCTCGGCACGATGGTCGACTTCGAGACCTTCACGCCCGCCCCGGGCCGCTAGGGAGGGGATGATGGAAGGACAGGACACTTATACCGTCTTTCGCGCCTTTGCGGATAGCTGGGTGCTCCTCGCCATGTTTTTGTTCTTCATCGGTGTGGTTGTCTGGGCGTTCCGCCCGGGCAGCCGCAAGATCCACGAAGACACGGCGAACATCCCATTCCGCTATGACGACAAACCTGCCGGTGACCGGGATTAGTTCCCGGCGCTCAGTCAAGGAGGACCGGCTTTGAGCAAAGATGACAAGAACAAGGTGCAGACCACGGGTCACGAGTGGGATGGCATCCAAGAACTCAACAATCCGCTGCCGCGCTGGTGGGTGTGGATCTTCTACGCCTGCATCGTCTGGGGCGTCGGCTACATGGTGGCCTATCCGGCGATTCCGCTGGTGAACAAGGCAACCCCCGGCCTTCTCGGCTTCTCGACCCGCGCCAACGTTGCGGCCGACATCGAGAAGTTCAAGGCGATGAACGGCGAGATCGAGGCGCAGCTCGCGTCGGCCGACCTCACCGCCCTGGAGCCGGGGTCTGACCTCTACAGCTTCGGCATGAACTACGGGAATGCGACCTTCGCCGCGTTCTGCTCGCAGTGCCATGGTTCCGGCGCTGCCGGCGCCAAGGGCTACCCGAACCTGCTCGACAACGACTGGCTCTGGGGCGGCGACATCGAGACGATCGCCTATTCGATCCGTCACGGGGTCCGTAACACCGAGGACGAGGACAATGCTCATTACTCGGAGATGCCGGCGTTCGGGGATGACTACCTCGAGGACGAGGACATCGCCAACGTGGTGGCCTACGTGATGGAGCTGTCGGGGCTGGAAGGCGCCGAGGGCGATCTCGAAGCGGGTGCGGTCGTGTTCGAGGAAAACTGTGCGTCGTGCCACATGGAAGACGGCACCGGCGACCGTGGCCAAGGGGCACCGAACCTCACCGACGCGATCTGGCTCTATGGCTCAAGCGCCGAAGAGATCACCCACAGCGTGGAAACCGGGCCGTTTGGCGTGATGCCGGCCTGGGGCCTGAACGCGAGCTTCGTCGGCGGCGCCGACGAGCAGACGGTGACCGCGAAGATCAACGCGGTGGCGCTCTACGTACACCAGCTGGGCGGCGGCGAGTAAGCCGACCGGCAAACGAACTCCGGGGCCTCCAAGCCTCGGACAAGGCACCGATCCCAGATCCTGTTCGCGCGTTTCTCCGGGGTCGGTGCCACCAATTCAGAAGGGCCGGGAGCGATCCCGGCCCTTCGCTTGTCTTGGGAGTATCCGTCAGGGGGAGGCCCCATGTGAAGGCGAATCCCCCTGCCACTCCCGGAGCTTGGTCGTTCGCGCTTCTCCGGGACGAGCCCCTATATTCGAGGCAGTTTGTCGCAGGCGCAAGGGGGCGCAGGCCCGGTGGCGGCGTCACTTTTAAGTCATATCAAAGATTTAGGTTTGTTTTGGTTCCAAAACAGCCGGTTACTCCCGGCTTCCCCTGCGGCACGGCGACGGTTGATCCATGTCAAAGTGGCCGCTAAGGCCGGTCCATACAACGGTTTTCAACCCGATAGTCAGGATGCTCATCATGCCCGCCGACGCACCCGAAACCCCGGAACAACTCTATGCCGCGCACGAGCCGGTCTTTCCGCGCCGTGTCCGCGGGCGGTTTCGGGCGCTCAAATGGTGGATCATGGCGATCGTCCTCGGCATCTATTACCTGACCCCGTGGATCCGTTGGGACCGGGGCCCCAATCTCCCTGACCAGGCAGTTCTGGTCGACCTGGCCGGGCGCCGCTTCTTCTTCTTCTGGATCGAGATCTGGCCCCACGAATTTTACTTTGTCGCGGGCCTGCTGATCATGGCAGGGCTCGGCCTCTTTCTCTTCACCTCGGCGTTGGGCCGGGTCTGGTGCGGCTATGCCTGCCCGCAGACCATCTGGACCGACCTGTTCGTTCTGGTCGAGCGCTGGGTCGAGGGCGACCGAAACGCCCGTCTGCGTCTGTGGAAGCAGAAGTGGAACGGTGAAAAAATCCGCAAGTATCTGACCAAGTGGCTGCTGTGGTTCTTGATCGCCCTCGCCACCGGTGGTGCTTGGGTGTTCTATTTCGCCGACGCCCCGACCCTTCTTGTGCAATTGCTCACCTTCCAGGCGCCTGCCGTGGCCTATGGCACGGTCCTCGTGTTGGCGGCGACGACGTTCGGTTTCGGCGGCTTCGCCCGCGAGCAGATCTGCATCTATGCCTGCCCATGGCCGCGCATCCAGGCGGCGATGATGGACGAGGACACGATCACCATCGGCTACCGTGAATGGCGCGGCGAGCCGCGCGGCAAGGGCAAGCAGCGCGAGGACCTCGGCGATTGTATCGACTGCAACGCGTGTTTCCACGTTTGTCCGATGGGGATCGACATCCGTGACGGCCAGCAGCTCGCTTGCATCACCTGCGGGCTGTGCATCGATGCCTGCAACGACATGATGGACAAAGTCGGCAAACCGCGCGGGCTGATCGACTACATGGCGCTGAAGGACGAAGCCAGCGAGCGCGCCGGCAGAGAGGTCACCCATGTCTACAATCACATCTTCCGGCCGCGCACGATTCTCTACTTCACCCTCTGGGCGGCAATCGGCGTGGCGCTCGTGGTCGGCCTGTTCGTGCGGCCCGACCTCACCTTTACGCTGCGCCCCGAGCGCAACCCGGTCTATGTGACCATGGCCGACGGGTCGATCCGCAACGCCTACGAGATCGGCGTGCGCAACACGCACGGCGAAGCGCGGCCCTATTACGTGTCGCTCGGCGAGAACAGCGCGTTCACGGTTTCGGTTCAAGGCACCGACCAATCTGTGGTAGAGGTGCCGGCGGATACCGAAACCAAGGTGCGGGTCTATATCGTCGCAGAGGCGGGCTCGGACCAGGCCCGCGCCGACCGGACCCCGATCCGGATCTGGGTAAGAGACGGGCAAAGCGGCGACCGCGCCTCCAAAGACACGGTCTTCAACGGAACGGGACAGTGAGGGCTCATGGCTGAAACCGAACAGACGACCGACGGTGGAAAGCCCCTGACGGGTGCCAAGGTCTTCGCGATATTCGCGGGGGCGTTCGCGCTCATCATCGGGGTCAACTTGTTCATGGCGTGGAACGCGATCGGGACCTTCCCGGGGCTCGAGACCAAGAGCGCCTATGTGGCCAACCAGACGTTCAATGCCGAACGCAAGGCGCAGGAGGCGCTGGGCTGGGAGACGTCGGCCACGATCGAGGGCGAGACGGTGCATCTCACCATCCTCGGGCCCGACGGCAAGCCCGCACGGGTCGAGGGGATCGAGGGCACGATCGGGCGCGCGACGCAGCGCACCGATGACCAGGTGCTCGCGTTTCGCCAGAACGAGTTCGGCGCGCATGTGGCCGAAGTCGCGCCGCTCGACGTCGGCAAATGGGATGTCCGCTTCGTGGCCACCGCCGTGAACGGCACGCCGTTCCGCCAACGGCTCCAGATCATCCTGCCGGAAAGCTGATAAATGGCCGCCCCGGTCTCTGCCTGCCCGGCCTGCGACGCCGCCCATATCGCCCAGGATACGGCCGGCAAGGGCTACCATGGCGACGGGCAGGAGGCGAAGCGGATCATGCTGAGCCTGCCGACGGCCCATTGCGCCGCCTGCATCGTCGGCGTCGAGGGCAGCCTCGGGCAGATGGAGGGTGTGCGCTCGGCGCGGGTCAACCTCACGCTGAAGCGCGCCACCATCGAGGCGGATCCGGACGTCGATCCGCAGGGTCTGGCCGATTTCCTGACCAAGATCGGCTTCGAGGCCTACGAGCTCGACAGCGGCGCCCTGACGACGACCGCCACCCAAAAGAGCTCGCGCAACATGTTGATGCGGCTCGGCGTGGCCGGGTTCGGCATGATGAACGTCATGCTCCTGTCCGTCGCCGTGTGGTCGGGCGCCACGGACGCGACGCGCGATCTGTTTCACTGGGTCTCTGCGGCGATCTCGCTGCCGATCATCGCGTTTTCGGCGCAGCCTTTCTTCAAGCACGCCTGGGAGGCGCT
>DQCI01000207.1:470-3068 GCA_003545125.1 Paracoccaceae bacterium | reverse complement strand
TGTCGCTGACCTTCTTCCTGCTCGCGGGCCGCTACCTCGACCACCGCACCCGCGCGGTGGCGCGCTCGGCGGCGGAGGAGTTGACGGCGTTGGAAGTGCCGCGCGCGCACCGGATCGGGGCGGACGGGGCAGAGGAGGTGGTTTCGGTCACCGCCTTGGCCGTGGGCGACCTCGTGCGCGTGGTGCCGGGCGCCAGGGTGCCGGTCGACGGGATGGTCGAAGAGGGCGAGAGCGAGATCGACCGCTCGCTCTTGACCGGCGAGAGCCTGCCGGTGTTTGCAGGCCCCGGGGGCATGCTGAACGCGGGCGAGGTGAACCTCACCGGACCGCTCACGGTGCGGGTCTCGGCCGCGGGCAAGGATACCTCGCTGCACCGGATGGCCGATCTGGTGGCGATGGCCGAGACCAGCCGCAACAAGTACACCTCGCTCGCCGACAAGGCGGCGAAGATCTATGCGCCCGCCGTGCACCTGCTGGCGCTCGGGGCGTTCCTTTCCTGGATGGTCATCTCCGGCTGGGATGTGCGGTTGTCGCTCAATATTGCGGTCGCGGTGCTGATCATCACCTGCCCCTGCGCGCTCGGCCTTGCCGTGCCCGCGGTGACCACCGCCGCCTCGGGCCGGCTGTTCCGCCAGGGGATGCTGTTGAAGTCCTCCACCGCCACCGAGCGGTTGGCGCAGGTGACGCACGTGGTGTTCGACAAGACCGGCACGCTCACCGAGGGCAAGCCGGTGCTCGACAACATGGGCGACCACGGTGACGCCGACCTCGCGCTGGCGTTGGCGCTGGCCCAGGGCTCGTCGCATCCGCTGGCGCAGGCCATCGTTGCGGCAGCCTCCGAGACAGGGCTGCGGCCTTCGGTCATATCGGACGTGAAGGAAACCCCGGGCCACGGCGTCGAAGCCGTTTGGGAAGGCCAGGAGGTGCGGCTTGGCCGGGCCGAATGGCTGGGCGCGCGTGGGCTCGACCGTACCGCGACCTATCTCAAGATCGGCAAACGCCCGGCCATCGCCTTCACGTTTACCGACAACCTGCGCGACGGCGCGGCCGAAGCCGTGGCGACGCTGAAGCGCCAAGGCATGAAGGTGACGCTGATCTCGGGCGATGCGCCGGCGGCGGTGCAGGACGTGGCCTTCCGCCTGGGTATCGAAGACTACCGCGCCGGCATGCTGCCCGAAGGCAAAGTGGCCGCCATTGAGGCGCTTTCGCAACAGGGCGCCCGGGTGCTGATGGTTGGCGACGGGCTCAACGATACTGCCGCCCTTGCCGCCGCGCATGTGTCGATCTCGCCCGCGACGGCGCTGGAAGCGACGCGGGTGGTGTCCGACATCGTGCTGCTTGGCCGCTCTCTGGAGCCGATCGGCGGCGCGGTGGCACTGTCGCGCTCGGCGACGCGGCGGATCAAGCAAAACTTCGCCATTGCGGCGGGCTACAACGCCATCGCCATTCCGATCGCCCTGGTCGGGCTGGCCACGCCGCTGGCCGCAGCCCTGGCGATGTCGTTCTCGTCGATCACGGTGTCGCTCAACGCCCTGCGGCTGAAAGGGCTCAAATGAACGTGCTCGTCTACCTCATTCCGATCTCGCTGCTGCTCGGCGGTATCGGGCTCGGCTTTTTCTTCTGGTCGCTGAAGTCGCACCAATACGACGATCCGGAAGGCGATGCGCAACGCATCCTGTCGGACCGTTGGGACGACGCGCCGCCGGAGGACTGAGCGCGGCGGCGTGACCGGGGACCAGCCCCCGAGCGCACGGGCGTGCCCATCCGGGCGCCATGCCGGCCCGGTCAGACGATCTTCATGTCGCGGGCGATCATCGCCGCCTGGGTGCGGTTGCGCGCGCCGAGTTTGCGGATGACCGCGCGCACGTGCATCTTCACCGTCACCTCGCTGATGGAGAACCGGTGGGCGATCTCCTTGTTCTGGAGGCCGTCGCAGACACCGTGCAACACTTGAAGTTCCCGGTCGGTGAGGGCGGTGGCGGCGTCGAAGGGGACGAGTTGGATCGCGCCGCTGAAGATGCAGAACCGCTTTGCCTGTTCGAGCAGCCTGAGGGCGGCCTTCATGGTCTCGCTGTCGAGGTTGTCGGGCAGCACGCCGGTCGCGCCCGCCGACAGCGTGCGGTGGGCCATACCCGGGGAGGCGAGACCGTAGACCACGCCGAGCGGCCTTTCCCCCAGCAAAGACCGCGCCAACTGTACTGCGCGGGTGCCGGCGAGGCCCGGCATGTCGTAGTCGAGCAGGGTAATGCCGTCTGTTGCCTGCAACCGCGAAATGGCGGCGGCGGGATCGGTGACCAATTCGGTCTCGGCCCCGGCCGACTGCAATATGATCTCAAGTCTGCCAGCCAGGTCATGGTTGGCAGCAACCAGCACTCTCAAAACCTCACCCCCTAAATCGAGGCCCAACACCGGGCCTCCACCCTAAGGAGATTGCTTTGCCAGCAAACTCTCCGAAACGACACCTGTCAAAAGGGATAGTTCGTTGGTGAGAACTCGCTGACAGTCCGGGGGGAAATCGGCAGGACGATGCCGAAATCGGTGCAATCGTTGCAGGATGCACACTTTATTAACCAAGCCGACGGCCGAGGCACGCGACTC
>DQCI01000207.1:0-356 GCA_003545125.1 Paracoccaceae bacterium | reverse complement strand
GCCAGGAAATCCTCGAACAGCGGCACGTCGCGGGCCTCGGCGAGGCTCGGATAGATCGCGTTGAACGCCTGCGCGTAGGTGTCGCCGTAATTGCCAAGCGCCGTCATGCCGACCAGCAACACGGGCAGGCCCTTCGCCTCGACTTCGCCGAGGATCGTGTCGAGGTTGCGCTTGGTCTCGGCCGGGTCGATCCCGCGCAGGAGATCGTTGCCGCCGAGCGTGACCATCACCGCGTCGATACGGGGATCGAGCGCCCAGCCGATCCGGCTGGCACCACCCGCCGAAGTATCGCCCGAGACCCCGCCGTTGACCACGGTCACCTCGGCGCCGTTCCCGTTCAACCAAGCCTCCAACTG
>DQCI01000014.1 GCA_003545125.1 Paracoccaceae bacterium | reverse complement strand
AGACGCACGAGACGTCCGCGCGCCGGGATGCGGGGCAACAGCAGCCGGGTCAGCAGGGCCGGCGCGCAGGTGTTGACGACGACGCGGACATCCTCACCATCCGGCGTGGTTGGATGGTCGGCTCTGGAGATGCCGGCGTTGTTGTTGAGCACGTCACCCCGGACCGGGCCCGCGCGACCCGCACCGCGGCCGAGACCTTGTGCGCGCGTGTCGGCGTATCCCCGACGACAGGCATCTCGCGGTCGCGCTTTGCCGCGTCCTGAACATCCAGGCGCGGTCCTGCACGGGCCAGGTGAGCGGCGTCGGGCGGCTTCCGCCCTGCCCGCCCGTGGATATCGCGGCCGGGATGGAGGTTTGTCTGGACGGCGGGTGGTGGACGTTCGATCCGCGCAACGCCGATACCCACCCTGGGCGCGTGCTGATCGCACCCGAACACGACGCGCCCGACCTGCCCCTGACCGACACTGTCGGCAAGCCCGCGTTCGCGGAGCTCTCCGTCTGGATCGGTCGCGTGGAGGGCGCCGCGTTGTTGCCAGGCCGACCATCGGCGCCATTGGGTCCGAGAAGCCCAGGCAGGGGGCTCTGGCGGTTTGACGATCCCGCCAAGGCAGCGAATGGCGAGCCCGCGAGCCTGGTCCGCGCTGGTAGAAAGGCGCTTCGCTTCGCCCTGTTGACCGGGAGATTTGCGGTTCCCGAGCAGCCGAACCGATCCCACAGATTTCAACGACTTCGAGTCCGAGACTGTCGGGCCGCTTCAAATCGCATGGCTCCATCCGAAGCGGAACTCTGACCCAGGATCGCGTATAGTCCGGCTCCGCACCCTCGGCCCTTTCCTGTCTTACAGCCAGGGATCTTCGGCACGGTCTCTTGAAACGCGTTCGCGCGCGCCCCATAGATGGGCGACCGCCACACGAAAGACAAACACATGGACCCCGCCGACCCCGGCCTCGTTTCGACCAATTTCTACTGGATCACCGCCGGCGCCATCGCGCTCTTGCTGGTGTTGTCGGCTTTCTTCTCGGGATCCGAGACCGCGCTGACCGCCGCCTCGCGCGGCAAGTTGCGTGCGCGGGCCGACCGGGGCGAGCGCGGTGCGCAACGCGCGCTCGACATCACCGAGGACACCGAACGGCTGATCGGCTCGGTGCTGCTCGGCAACAACCTCGTCAACATCCTCTCGGCCTCGCTCGCAACCGCCCTCTTCACCCGCGCCTTCGGGGCCGAGGGCGTGGCCTGGGCAACGCTGGTGATGACGCTCCTCGTTCTGATCTTCGCCGAGGTGCTGCCGAAGACCTACGCGATCACCCGGCCCGAGGCCGCGGCTGCGCTGGTCTCGGCGCCGATCCGGCTGGTGGTCCTTGTCTTCGCCCCCATCGTGGCCGCGGTGCGGGCGATCACACGGGTGATGCTGCGTGTTTTCGGGATCGAGACCGACCCCGACGCCAACCTGCTTGCGCGCGAGGAAATCGCCGGTGCAATCACACTGGGCCATTCCGAAGGCGCGGTGCAGAAGGAGGACCGCGACCGGCTGCTCGGCGCGCTCGACCTCGGCGACCGCACGGTCGAGGAGATCATGTTGCACCGGAGCCAGATCAAGATGATCGACGCCGACAGCCCGGCGGCCGCGGTGCTGGAACAAGCGCTGGCCTCGCCGCACACCCGCCTGCCGATCTTCAAGGACGAACCTGAAAACGTCGTCGGGTTGATCCATGCCAAGGATATTTCCCGCGCGATGTATGCCGCCGGCCAGCAGGCGGGCGAAGGCAGCTACGCCGAGGCCTATGCCAATTTCGACGTCATGCAGGTGGCGATGGAGCCCTATTTCATCCCCGAAACCACCACGCTCGACGACCAGATGCGCCAGTTCCTGCGCCGCCACACCCATTTCGCCCTGGTGGTGGACGAATATGGCAGCCTTCAGGGGCTGATTACGCTGGAGGACATCCTCGAGGAGATCGTCGGTGAGATCACCGACGAGTTCGACACCGCCGATGCCGAGACCGAGATCACCCGTTTGAACGACGGGGCCTACATGGTCGAGGGCACGATGACCATCCGCGACCTCAACCGGGCGATGGACTGGAACCTGCCTGACGAAGAGGCCAACACCGTCGCCGGCCTGGTGATCCATGAGGCGCAGATGATCCCGAGCGCGGGCCAGCAGTTTTCGTTCCACGGATTCCGCTTCGAGGTCATCGAGCGGATCGAGAACCGGATCTCGCGGCTGAGGATCCGGCCGCTCTGAGCACCGGCGTGCCGGCCCGGGTGTGCGGCGTCCGGCCCCCCGATCGGGCACCCCGCATGCGCCGCCGTTGCGCCAGGCTGCGCGATCTCGTGCCGTCACGGAATGCCGCCGCGTCACCTCCCTCTCTGCCTTGCAGCTCTCTGCAGCCGGGACTACCTGACCCCGATCGAAACGAGAGGTGTGCGATGCGTGACATGGTGGCAGTCGGCCCGGGCTATTGGAGCATCCGGGGGCAGTTCAAGATTGCGAGGCTTCTGAATGTCGGCACCCAGGCGGCGCTGGTGAAGCTTTGCGACGGACGCTTTGTCCTGCTCGACAGTTACACGCTGAGCCCGGAGGTGCGGGCCGAGGTCGAGCGCATCACCGGCGGTGAGGACCGGGTGGCGGCAATCGTGAACCTGCACCCGTTTCACACGCTGCATGTGCGGGCGATGCACGCGCAGTTCCCGTCGGCCGCGCTCTACGGCACCGCGCGCCACAAGCGCCGGTTCCCCGATCTGCCGTGGGAACCGCTCTTGACCGAGGATCCCGCGCTCTGGCCCGCCTTCGGCCCGGACCTGGAGTTCACCGTGCCCCGGGGGGTGACCTTCATCCCCGAGAACGAGCAATTGCACTTCGCTTCGGTCATGGCTTACCACCGCCCTTCCGGCACCATCCACGTGGATGACACGTTCAACGCGATGCCGCCGGGCCGGATCGGACGGGCGCTGGGGCGGCGGACGCGCATCTCCTTCCACATGACCCTGGGACGCGTGCTGGAGCCGCGCCCCGGCGCGGTGGAGGAGTTCCGCGCCTGGGCCGAGGCGCTGGTGGACGCCTGGGGCGAGGCGCGGCACCTCTGTGCAGCCCATAACGCGGTGCTGGACGTTGAGCGCCTCGGGCTCGACAGCTTCGCCCCGGCGATGCGGGATGCTCTGGAACGGGTCGAACCGAAGCTGCAGGCACACGCGGCGAAATACGGCTGAGACGGCGCAATGCGATTTGGAAATCGCTTGGGAACGCCTTTCGAAAGGCGTTCCGGCGCGGCGCGGACGGTGCGGTCGGTTCGAGGCGGGGTCTGAACGATATGACGCCCGGACGGTCCCATCTCTCCGATCCCGCGGGCCTCAACCTTGGCGCTGCACCGCCCGGCACGCCCGGCCACGCGACCGCGCCCCTTCGCCCTCGTTTCGCCACAATGGACATTTAGCCTGCCCTGCGAACATTATGCGGGATCGGGAAACAATCGATGTTTCAGTGCTCGGACAGACGGAGGCGCGCCGCCCGCA
>DQCI01000017.1:3210-3965 GCA_003545125.1 Paracoccaceae bacterium | reverse complement strand
AAGACCTCGCCGCTGATCGGCTATTACTGGGCCAAGGGCGATCTGAAACCGGTGAACGGGCTCGGCGAGATCGACGAAGTTGCGGCGGCGATCGCGGGCGCGCTCGACGCCTGACCAAGAGTGCCCTCGCGGACATACGCGTGGGCGACCCGGTTCGACTTGAAGACGGGGCACAGGGCTGCGTTGTCTCTAATTCGATCCCCGGGGAGTATTCGGACGGCTACCCCAGAGCCGAGTGGGACGACCTGGACGAAGCCGGGATATTGGTCATGACCGGCGACGCGGGGCTCACGTTCTGCCCGCGGTCCGGGATTGAAACCCGTGACGTCGAAGTACTGCTTTCTCCTGCTCGTTCCCTCGCAACCCTTGCCCGCGTCAGGGTCGGCGATTGGGTCCTTGTCGAACGGGCGGTCGAGGGCGAGGTCGTATTCAACGCCATTACGGGTCAATACTCGGACGCCTACCCGCAGGCCGAGAATAGCCGGGACGAGGACAACGGGTTGATGATCGAACGGGAAAACGGCGCGCGGATCTTCTATCCGCTCGATTCATTCTCTGATTACGGCGAAGCAATCGAGGTGCTGCGGCCCGCCAAGGCGACCGGCTAGACTCGTTCCGATGGCCCTTCAGAGCGCGACGGCCCGCCCGGAGCGCTCCCCGCGCCGGGCCGCGATGTCCTTCATGCAAGCCAGAAGCGGCGGAATCGCGCCGCGGCTTTCGGTGGCGGGGGTGACGGCGGTCAGGAAGGCGAGCTT
>DQCI01000017.1:0-3080 GCA_003545125.1 Paracoccaceae bacterium | reverse complement strand
GGGTGCGCACGAGAAAACCGGTGATCCCGTTTCTGCGGTTGTTCTCCCAGGCGGAGCGCAGGATCTCAAGGTCGCTGGGGTGCGGAAACGGATGAACGGCCGTGCTGCGGTAGAGCAGGGTGTGGAGCATCGGAACCTCCCCTTCAATCCGGATCCGGCCTTTCGGGAAGGGCCGAATCGCGCCGATTACGTGATCACAGATTTGCGGGAAAGACGGGAACCGGCCATGATCTGCCGCATGTGACGGGCAGATTTTCGGCGTTAAAGTCGGTGCGGTTGGAACGCGTCACGGGCCGTCGGCGCACTTCGGCTCCGTGGGGCGGGAATGTCGGCTGCGGAGGCCTTGACGCGAGCGTAAATCCCTCGTAAAGCACCGCATCCCGTCATGGGAATCGGTGCGGCCGGGGTCCCGAATACCCCTCTACACCAGACCAGAATTCAGCTGCGGCCCGCGGGGGACGATCCCGGCGGGCTTACGTTGTGAAAAAAGGACCTGGCGCTACGGGTCCGCAACGAAAGGAAAATCGACTTGGCACGTATTGCCGGCGTGAACATCCCGACGCACAAGCGCGTCCCGATCGCCCTCACCTACATCACTGGAATTGGCCACACATCGGCGAAAGCCATCTGCGAGGCCGTGAACATCGACGCGAGCCGCCGCGTCAACGAGCTTTCGGACGCCGAAGTGCTCGCCATCCGCGAACAGATTGACGCCAACTATATGGTCGAAGGCGACCTGCGCCGCGAGACGCAGATGAACATCAAGCGCCTGATGGACCTTGGTTGCTACCGTGGCCTGCGCCATCGCCGGTCGCTCCCCGTGCGCGGTCAGCGCACCCACACCAACGCCCGCACCCGCAAGGGCCCGGCGAAGCCGATCGCCGGCAAGAAGAAATAAGGGAGGGGACGACAGATGGCTCGTGATAAGCGCGCTCCCAAGCGCAAGGAACGCAAGAACATCGCCGCCGGTGTGGCGCATGTGAACTCGTCGTTCAACAACACCAAGATCCTGATCTCCGACGTGCAGGGCAACGCGATCGCCTGGTCGTCCGCCGGCACCATGGGGTTCAAGGGGTCGCGGAAATCGACCCCCTACGCCGCTCAGATGGCTGCCGAAGATGCCGGCAAGAAAGCCCAGGAACACGGCGTGAAGACCCTTGAAGTCGAGGTCCAGGGCCCCGGTTCGGGCCGTGAGTCGGCCCTGCGTGCGCTGGCCGCGGTCGGTTTCAACATCACCTCGATCCGTGATGTGACCCCGATCGCCCACAACGGCTGCCGTCCGCCGAAGCGCCGCCGGGTCTGACACGATTTTTAAGCTCGGGCCGTGGGATTCCCCCGGCCTGAGTTCGTCATTTTACCTCGGGCGTTCTGCTGTTTGGACATGGGAGCAGAACTGGAATGGAGGGACGCATGATCCACAAGAACTGGGCCGAACTGATCAAACCGACGCAGCTGGAGGTCAAGCCGGGGGCGGACCCCTCGCGCCAGGCCACCGTCATCGCCGAACCGCTCGAACGCGGCTTCGGCCTGACCCTGGGCAATGCGCTGCGCCGGGTGCTGATGAGCTCGCTGCAAGGGGGCGCCATCACGTCGATCCAGATCGACAACGTGCTGCACGAGTTCTCCTCCGTTGCCGGTGTCCGCGAGGACGTGACCGACATCGTGCTCAACATCAAGGGCGTGGCGATCCGCATGGACGTCGAGGGGCCGAAGCGGCTGTCGATCTCGGCCAAGGGGCCGATGGTGGTCACCGCCGGCGACATCTCTGAATCGGCGGGCATCGAGATCCTCAACAAGGATCACGTGATCTGCCACCTCGACGACGGCGCCGACCTGTTCGTCGAGCTGACCGTGAACACCGGCAAGGGCTATGTCGCCGCCGACCGCAACCGTCCGGAAGATGCGCCGATCGGCCTGATCCCGGTCGATGCGATCTATTCGCCGGTCAAGAAGGTCTCCTACGACGTGCAGCCGACCCGCGAGGGCCAGGTGCTCGACTACGACAAGCTGACGTTGAAGGTCGAAACCGATGGCTCGGTCACCCCGGACGACGCCGTGGCCTATGCCGCGCGCATCATCCAGGACCAGCTGTCGATCTTCGTGAACTTCGAAGAGCCGGAAGCCGCGGGCCGCGAGGCCGAGGACGACGGGCTGGAGTTCAACCCGCTGCTGCTCAAGAAGGTCGACGAGCTTGAGCTTTCGGTGCGGTCTGCCAACTGCCTCAAGAACGACAACATCGTCTACATCGGCGATTTGATCCAGAAGACCGAAGCCGAGATGCTGCGCACCCCGAACTTCGGCCGCAAGTCGCTCAACGAGATCAAGGAAGTGCTTTCGGGCATGCAGCTGCACCTCGGCATGGACGTCGAGGAATGGCCGCCGGAAAACATCGAAGAGCTGGCGAAGAAATTCGAAGATCAGTTCTGATCTTCACCCCGGGGCCGGTCACCTGGCCCCGGACACGCCCCGGGCATCCCGCCCCAAGGAGAGCCGGTGACACGCATCGCCGGTCGGACAAAGCATAAAGACTTAGGAGAAGAAACATGCGTCACGCGAAAGGCTATCGTCGCCTCAACCGCACCCATGAGCACCGCAAGGCGCTCTTCGCCAATATGGCCGGCTCGCTGATCGAGCACGAACAGATCAAGACGACCCTGCCGAAGGCCAAAGAACTCAAGCGGGTGATGGACAAGCTCATCACCCTCGGAAAGCGCGGCGATCTGCACGCGCGCCGCCAGGCCGCGGCCCATCTCAAGCAGGATGCCTACGTCGCCAAACTCTTCGACGTGCTCGGGCCCCGCTACGCCGAGCGCAAGGGCGGCTACACCCGCGTGCTGAAGGCTGGTTTCCGCTACGGCGATATGGCTCCGATGGCCTTCATCGAATTCGTCGACCGCGACGAAAGCGCCAAGGGCGCGGGCGACAAGGCCCGCCTCGAGGCGGAGGAAGAAGCGGATTTCGCCGAAGAATAGGCCAATCGGCGCATGCCGGACCGAAGCGGCCCCGCCTCCTGGATCTCCGGAGCGGGGCCTTTTCTTGTTCCGGAACCATTGCCCTGAAGGGAAACCGGGTGACCGGGG
>DQCI01000323.1:6394-8387 GCA_003545125.1 Paracoccaceae bacterium | reverse complement strand
ACACCAGCCGTTCGACCTCTTTCGCGGCGCGCACGAAATCGGCGAACAGCGGCGCGGGGGCGAAGGGTTTGGACTTCAGTTCGGGGTGGTACTGCACGCCGATGAACCAGGGGTGGTCCTTCCATTCGACGATCTCGGGCAGGCGGCCGTCGGGCGACATGCCGGAGAACACCAGCCCCGCTGCCTCAAGCTCCTCGCGGTACTTGATGTCGACCTCGTAGCGGTGGCGGTGGCGTTCCTCGATGCTTTCGGCGCCGTAGACTTCGGCCACTTTCGAACCCTTGGCGAGGTTGGCGGTGTAGGCGCCGAGGCGCATGGTGCCGCCCTTCTTGGCGCTCACGTCGCGCTTTTCGGTGTAGTTGCCTTTCACCCATTCCTTGAGCAGGTAGACGACCGGGGTGAAGCGCTTGGCGCCGGCTTCGTGGTCGAACTCCTCGGAGCCGGCATCGTCGATCCCGAGCACGTGGCGGGCGGCCTCGATCACCGCCATCTGCATGCCGAGGCAGATCCCGAGATAGGGCACACCTTTCTCGCGCGCGAACTGCGCGGCGCGGATCTTGCCTTCGGTGCCGCGTTCGCCGAAGCCGCCGGGCACCAGGATCGCGTGGTAGCCCGAGAGGTAGGGGGTGGGGTCTTCGCGCTCGAAGATCTCGGCGTCGACCCATTCGACCTTGACCTTGGTGCGGTTGGCCATGCCGCCGTGGGTCAGCGCCTCCTTGATCGATTTGTAGGCGTCCTCGAGCTGGACATATTTGCCGACGATGGCCACCTTCACCTCGCCTTCGGCGTGGTTGATCCGGTCTTCGACATCCTGCCAGCGGGCGAGATCGGGTTTGGGGGCCGGGCTGATCTGGAAGGCGTCGAGCACCGCCTGGTCGAGCCCGACCTTGTGGAAGGCCATCGGCGCCTCGTAGATCGACTTGAGATCGTAGGCCGGGATCACCGCCTCCTTGCGCACGTTGCAGAACAGCGCGATCTTGGCGCGTTCCTTTTCGGGCAGGGGGTGTTCGGAGCGGGTGACCAGCACGTCGGGCGCGATGCCGATCGAGCGCAGCTCCTTGACCGAGTGCTGGGTCGGCTTGGTTTTCAATTCGCCGGAGGTGGCGAGATAGGGCAGCAGCGTGAGGTGCATGAAGATGCACTGGCCGCGCGGGCGGTCCTGGGCGAATTGGCGGATCGCTTCGAAGAACGGCAACGCCTCGATGTCGCCAACCGTGCCGCCGATCTCGCAGAGCATGAAATCGACCTCGTCGTCGCCGATCTGGATGAAATCCTTGATCTCGTTGGTGACGTGGGGGATCACCTGGATGGTCTTGCCGAGGTAGTCGCCGCGGCGTTCCTTCTCGAGCACATTGGTGTAGATCCGGCCCGACGACACCGAGTCGGTCTTGCGCGCGGCGACGCCAGTGAACCGCTCGTAGTGGCCGAGGTCGAGGTCGGTCTCGGCGCCGTCGTCGGTGACGAAGACCTCGCCGTGCTCGAACGGGCTCATCGTGCCCGGATCGACGTTGAGATAGGGGTCGAGCTTGCGCAGCCGCACCGAAAAACCGCGGGCCTGGAGCAGGGCGCCGAGTGCTGCCGCGGTGAGCCCCTTACCGAGCGATGAAACCACGCCGCCGGTGATGAATACATATCTTGCCATTTTGGTGCTGCCCCCGTGTGCGGTGTGTGTGCATTGCCTGTCTGCACTGCCTGTTTGCGGTGTTGGAAACGCCCCACGTCGCCGGGTCCGGTATTTAGATCAGGCCCGGCGAACGCCGCATTCCACGGGGCTCAACCCTTACCCGATTCCCGGCCGAAACGCAATATCGGACGCAAGATCCTGTGGGGATTTCTTCCGTTTCATCAATTGGTTGTGGTTATTCGGGGGGTGCGTCTCCGTCCCCGGGCACGGGCCCGGGGTGAGGTCTGACGGTGGTGCGCCCTAGTCGGCGCGCGGCGGCGCGACCGGGGTGTCGCCTTGTGTTTCAACCGGCGTTTCAACCGGTGTTTC
>DQCI01000323.1:5273-6316 GCA_003545125.1 Paracoccaceae bacterium | reverse complement strand
CCGGGGCGGTGCCCTCGATCCGGTCGATCACCGAGCTGTCGGCGGCGTTGCGGGCCGAGACGATGGTCATCGCGAGCGACATGCCGAGGAAGCCGATGCCGAGCGCCCAGGTGATCTTGCCCAGCGCCGTTGCGGCGCCGCGCGCGCTCATCACGCCGCCACCGCCGCCACCGACGCCCAGCCCGCCGCCTTCGGACCGTTGCAGAAGCACGATGGCAATGAGCGCCAGCGCGAGGATCAGCAGGATGACAAGGAGGACGTTTTCCATGGGGGCCCCGGGGCAATGTCTCGATGGGGCTATCTAGGGGCAAGCGTTCGGCGGCGCAACCCCGGATGCGGGAAGTTGGGGGGTGGGCGCGCGCCACACCGGATCATGGCGGCGCGGCGGGTCCGGGCGAAGACCGATCTGGCGGGCCGGTCGCGGTGGATCTTCCTCACTCTGTCGATGAGCCAACGGTGGATGACCGTGCGACGCGCGCTGGGTGCGTGGATGCTGGGTGCGTGGATCTTGTGCCGGTGTGGCTCGCACGCCGGGGGGTGCGGGCGGGCGCCCGCCGGGCGACGGGCCGTCGTTCATGGCCAGACCGCCCTGACCAGGGATACGGGCCACCCCGTGTCGCCGGAAACCCGCCCTGGCCGGGCCGCGCCGGACGCCCGCGGGTGGCTGTGCGAAAGTTGCTTTAGGCCAAAGCCGCGGGCTCAGGGCCGGGTGGGTTTTTTGCCTTTTGAACCGGCGTGTTTGCCGGCGGTCCTGGATTTCCCTGCCGCAAGCGCGCGCGCCCGGTTCTTCTTGCTCGATGCCTTGCCGGCGGGCGGCGGCGGGCCTTTCGGTTTTTCTCCGGGCCTTGTCGCACGGACGCTGGTGTCAGCGTTGCGCCGCGGCGGCTTGTCGCCCCCTTTCGCCGCGGCGGCCCTGGGCTTGGGGTGCGGTTTGGGCTGCGGTTTGCGCGGATCGGCGGCGGGTTTGCCCGCGCGCACCGGCTTTTCACGCCGCTCGGCTGCGGGTTTTCCCGCGCGCGCGGGCTTGTCGCGCCCCTCGGCCA
>DQCI01000323.1:3162-5151 GCA_003545125.1 Paracoccaceae bacterium | reverse complement strand
ACGTTCCGGACGTTCCGGACGTTCGAGGCTCGGCGGCGCGTCGAGCCGGGTGAGTGTCGCGCCCCGGTCCAGCACCATCGCTTCGCCGACTGCGCCAAGGAAGCCGGGCACGCTGGCTTCGCGGATCTGCACGAAGCTCTCGTTTCGCTGCACCCGGATCGCGCCGATGTCGTCCTTGGTCAGATCGCCGGCCTTGCACAGCATCGGCAACAGCCGGCGCGGCTCGGCCCCGGTCTCGCGCCCGCCGGACACCGAAAACCACACGCTCGGCCCGAACTCCTTGCGCGGCGCGGGCTTTGCCCCGACCTCCGACAGCTCTTCGGGCGGCGCGCGCAGGGTGCGCATCTGCCGAAGGAAGGCCGCGGCGATCTGCTCGGGCGCGAAGGTCGACACCAGCCGGTCGATGGTGTCCCGCTCCGCCTCGGCGATCGCGTCGTGCCAGGACGGGTCGGAAAACAGACGCTCTTCGTCGCGGGCGCGCACCTCGGCCGCCGAGGGGGCCTGCCCCCAGGTCGCTTTCACCTTGGCCCCGCCGAGAATGCGCTCGGCTTTCTTGCGGGTTTTCGCGGTGACGATCAGCGCGCTGACGCCTTTGCGGCCGGCGCGCCCGGTGCGCCCGGAGCGGTGCAGCAGGGTCTCGGAATTGGACGGCAGCTCGGCATGCACCACCAGATCGAGCTTGGGCAGATCGATGCCGCGCGCCGCCACGTCGGTTGCGACGCAGACCTGCGCGCGCCCGTCGCGCATCGCCTGAAGGGCGTGGGTGCGCTCCGATTGCGACAGCTCGCCCGACAGCGCCACCGCCTGAAAGCCGCGATTCGAGAGCCGGGTCGCCAGCCGGTTCACCATCGCGCGGGTGTTGGCGAAGACCAGCGCGTTGGGCGCTTCGTGGAGCCTGAGCGTATTGATGACCGCGTTGTCGATATCGCGGTCGGCGACCATCATCGCGCGGTAGTCGATATCGGCGTGCTGGGCCTCGTCGGATTTGGCGACGATGCGTTGGGCGTCTTTCTGGTAGCTTTTGGCAAGGCCCGCGATCGCGGCGGGAACGGTGGCGGAAAACAACAAGGTCTGACGGGTGTCCGGCGCCTCGCCGAGGATGAATTCCAGCTCCTCGCGGAACCCGAGGTCGAGCATCTCGTCGGCCTCGTCGAGCACCACGGCGCGCACGGCGGAGAGGTCGATCGAGCCGCGCATGATGTGATCGCGCAGCCGCCCCGGGGTCGCCGCGACGATATGTGCCCCGCGGGCAAGGGCCCGGCGCTCGTCGCGCATGTCCATGCCGCCGACGCAAGAGGCGACCGTGGCCCCGGCCTTGGCGAACAGCCAGGCCAGTTCGCGCTTGACCTGCAGCGCAAGCTCGCGGGTCGGCGCGATCACCAGCGCCAGCGGGGTCTCGGCGGCGGCGAAGACCTCGGCCTCGCCCAGCAGCGTCGGTGCGATGGCAAGCCCGAACCCCAGGGTCTTGCCGGAGCCCGTCTGCGCCGACACCAACAGGTCGCGACCTTCCAGGTCCGGGTCCAGGACCGCCTGCTGCACGGGGGTCAGCGTGGTGTAGCCACGGTCGTCGAGGGCCTCGCGAAGAGCGTTTTTCACTGTGTCGGCTTCTTTTTTCTGGGGCCGGCCGCGGACCCTTTCGGTCGGCGGGTGGGCTGGTTCCGCACGCGTTAAGCGCAGCAAACGTTGCCTGTAGGACAAACGCGACCGGCTGTACAGGCCCCGCGGCCCGCGCCCGGCGCCAATCCGCGATTGTGGGCGGCGACAGTCAGGGCGCGGTCTTGGCGGGCAGGTGCCGGGGGCGCCGAGCGCCCGGGGTCACTCCTCGTCGGCGTCGTCGACGTCGTATTGGCCCGAGAGTGCGCGGCGCACGAAAGACCAGCTCATGCCGATGCCGAGCACCAGCGAGACCGCGAGGATGCCGATCCAGAGGCTGAGGTCGGGATCGTCGAGCGAGAGCCAGCCCCAGTCCCACAGCACCCAGAGCAGGGC
>DQCI01000323.1:784-3043 GCA_003545125.1 Paracoccaceae bacterium | reverse complement strand
CGCGCCCAGCGCAGGTAGTTCCACCGGGTCGGGTTGAAAGTGGCGGCCACCAGCACGAAGGCGGCGAGCCAGCGCAGAAGGAAGCCCATGGAATACTCCTGTGATCGGGTCGGGTCAGCGGGATTTGCGGTCCAGCAACACCCTACGTAGCAGACCGACGCCGAAGAGGAACAGGACGACGGCAAAAACAAAGGCAATTCCGCTCGCGAAACGAAACATTCTCTGGAAGGCAGCGAGGGTGTCGACCTCCGGCACAACCTCCCGCATCTGCGCCAGTTGCCAGCGCAGGAACAAGGGCGTGCCGACGCCGAGACCGATGGCGGCGAGGATCATCGCCCAGGGGCCGCCAATGCCGAGGTCGGACGGGTCCGAGGGGCGGCGCGGCGCGGGCGCGGGAACCGCGCGCGGGCGTTGGAGCTTCACGATGCCGATGGTGATCAGAGCCAGGCCGGGCAGGGTTGCCGACATCACGGTCGGCCAGAAAACCGCATCGATCATCGCGAGGATGTCGGGCAGGTCTTCCAGATCCGAGGGAGGGGCCGAGGCGATCAGGTGTAAAAAGAGCCGGAAAAAGAGGCTCGCGAGCCAGGGAAGCAACCCCATAAGCACGACCCCGGCAGCGATCAAAAGCATTGGGCCCCGGCGCGTTTGCGAGCCCCCGCTGGGCCGCGCCACGGGGTGTTCCGGTTCGCGCCGACCAAACAGCACGATCAGCCCGAGGACCAGTACGCCGCCGGCGGCCTGAACCAGCGCCTGAACGTTGACAAATTGCCGGGCCGTTGCGAGATCGACGGCCGCAGCATCGACGCCGCGCAGGGAAGTGAGGTGGATCCCGCTCGCCGCCAGGGCGAGCGCCGCGGCGAGACCGAACAGGGCAAAGGCGAACTTGCGCAAACGAACACTCCAGGGCCGGGCGCCGGGGTCGGCGCCGCCGGGGAAGGTCCGCACCCGGGTGCCGGGGGTCAATCTGTGGCGGGTGCGGTGGTTTTGCGGTTCCACCCCGGCGCGGCCTTCGTTATACCGAGCCCGTTTGAACGCCGGAGGATCCAAATGGCCAACGTTGTCGTCGTGGGCGCCCAGTGGGGCGACGAGGGGAAGGGCAAGCTGGTGGACTGGCTCAGCGAGCGGGCCGACGTGGTCTGCCGGTTCCAGGGCGGGCACAATGCCGGCCACACGCTGGTGATCGACGGCGAGGTCTACAAGCTCAACGCGCTGCCCTCGGGCGTGGTGCGCGGCGGCAAGCTCAGCGTGATCGGCAACGGGGTGGTGCTGGACCCGTGGAACCTGATCGGCGAGATCGAGGCGATCACCGCGCGCGGGATCGAGATCACCCCCGAAAACTTCATGATCGCCGAGAACACGCCCCTGATCCTGCCGTTTCACGGCGAGCTCGACCGGGCGCGGGAAAGCCAGAACGCGGTTGCGAAGATCGGCACCACCGGCCGCGGCATCGGCCCGGCCTATGAGGACAAGGTGGGGCGCCGGGCGATCCGGGTGGCCGACCTTGCCGACGCGGCGACGCTGGAGCTGCGCGTCGACCGGGCGCTGGTGCATCATAACGCGCTGCGCTCCGGGCTCGGGCTCGAGCCGATCGTCAAGGCGAAGGTGATCGCGCAACTTAATGAAATCGCACCGAAAATCCTGAGATTCGCGGCGCCGGTCTGGAAAGTTCTGAACGAGAGGCGCAAGGCTGGCAAGCGGATCCTGTTCGAAGGCGCACAGGGGGTGCTGCTCGACGTGGATTTCGGGTCCTACCCGTTCGTGACCTCATCGAACGTCGTCGCGGGCCAGGCATCCGCCGGCACCGGTGTCGGCCCGGGGTCGATCGACTACGTGCTGGGGATCGTCAAGGCCTACACTACCCGGGTCGGCGAGGGGCCGTTCCCGACCGAGCTGTTCGACGATGTCGGCCAGCGGCTCGGGGAGCGCGGCCACGAGTTCGGCACCACAACCGGACGCAAGCGCCGCTGCGGCTGGTTCGATGCGACGCTGGTGCGCCAATCCTGCGCGATCTCGGGGATCAACGGTATCTGCCTGACCAAGCTGGACGTGCTCGACGGGTTCGAGGAGCTGAAGATCTGCACGGGCTATGAGCTCGACGGCGAGACGCTCGACTACCTGCCGACTGCCGCCGACCAGCAGGCGCGGGTGGTGCCGATCTACGAGACGCTCGAAGGCTGGTCGGACAGCACCGAGGGCGCGCGCAGCTGGGCCGAGCTTCCGGCGCAGGCGATCAAGTACGTGCGCCGGGTCGAGGAG
>DQCI01000323.1:258-709 GCA_003545125.1 Paracoccaceae bacterium | reverse complement strand
ACGGGCGGGGACTGACGGGCGGGGCGCATCGCTGGCCTGCGGTCGCTCTTCGCCCGGCCGCTCTGCGCGATGAGACAGCGACGGCTGTCGAAGAGCGGGCTCAGGCGGCGCGCGCGAAGCCCTTCCAGAGCAGCCAGATCGGCATCAAGACGATCTCCCAGAGCGCCACGGTGACCACCATGAGGACCCCCGTGTCGCCGGTGCCGATCCCGATCCAGCCGAACCAGGCGAAAAATCCTGCAAGCATCACAAGCACATAGCCGACCACGCCGAGGCCCGCGAGCCAGCCGGGCAGAATCCGGTGGCGCCAGAGCGGCCAGGTGAGGAACAGGCCCGAGAAGCCGAGCAGCGGCAGCATGCCGGCGTCGAGGCAGATCGCGCTCAGCGCCTGCAGGAGTCCGACCTGGCCGGCGTTGCCCGAGGCAGACAGGCCCGAGACCGCCAGGCCCGA
>DQCI01000323.1:0-223 GCA_003545125.1 Paracoccaceae bacterium | reverse complement strand
GATCGTCACCAGCGCCATCACTCCGAACATCATCACGCCGGATTCGATCACCCGCGTGGTGAGATAGGCCCGCGCCATGAACGGAGCGACCGGGTGGAGCACCGGCCATGCAAAGAGCGCGATGAAGACGAGGTCGACATTGTTGAGCGTCCACAGCAGCGCGCCGGTGGCGATGGCCGCGCGGTTGGCGGCGATCCGTGCGAGGTCGGCGGGGTCTTCGAAC
>DQCI01000107.1:4807-10317 GCA_003545125.1 Paracoccaceae bacterium | reverse complement strand
CCGCAGACACCGCCGCAGACACCCCCGTCGAGATCGGCGCTTTCTGGCAGGTCGAGGCCGGGAAGGGCCGCGCCTGGGTCGATCTGCAGAACGACGTGACCACCAAGGACATCGCGCTCGCGACCCGCGAAGGTTTTCGCTCGGTTGAACATCTCAAGCGCTATACCACGCTCGGCATGGCGCCGGACCAGGGCCGGACCGCCAATGTCACAGCCCTTGCCATCCTCGCCCAGCAGACGGGCCGGACCATCCCCGAGACCGGCACCACGCGCTACCGCCCGCCCTACACGCCGGTTTCGATCGGCGCTCTGGCCGGGCGCGAGCAGGGGCCGCACTTCGCGCCGGTTCGGCGCACCCCGGCGCATGACTGGGCCGTGGCCAATGGCGCTTCCTTTGTCGAAAGCGGGCTGTGGCTCCGGGCCCAATGGTTCGCGCGCCCGGGTGAGACCGGTTGGCGCGACTCTGTCGACCGCGAGGCGCGCGCGGTGCGCGAACGGGTCGGCATCTGCGATGTCTCGACGCTGGGAAAGATCGATATCCAGGGCCGCGATGCCACCCGTTTCGTGGATTTCGTCTATGCCAACGCTTTCGCCAAGCTCCCGGTGGGCAAGGTCCGATACGGGCTGATGCTGCGCGAGGACGGCATGGTGATGGATGACGGCACCTGCGCCCGGCTCGGCGAAACCCATTACCTGATGACCACGACCACGGCCAATGCCGGGCCGGTCTATCGGCATCTCGAGTTCGTTCGCCAGTGCCTCAAGCCGGACTGGGATGTGCACCTGGTGCCGGAAACCGACGGCTGGGCGCAATTCGCGGTGGCCGGGCCCCGGTCGCGCGATCTCCTGGCCCGGTTGGTCGATGCACCGTTCGACATCTCGAACGAGACCTTCCCCTTCATGGCCTGCGTAGCCCTCACGATCTGCGGCGCGACGCCCGCCCGGCTGTTCCGNNATCTCGTTCTCGGGCGAACTGGCCTACGAGATCGCGGTGCCGGCCAGCTACGGCGCGGCGCTGGCCGAGGTGCTGATGACGGCGGGTGAGGACCTCGGCGTGATCCCCTACGGCGTCGAGGCGCTTGACGTATTACGGATCGAAAAGGGGCACGTCTCGGGCAACGAGTTGAACGGGCAAACCACGGCCGACGCGCTCGGATTGGGCCGGATGGTCTCGCAGAAAAAGGACTTCATCGGCCGCGCGCTTGCGGGCAAGACAGTCACCGACGGGCTGGAGGGCGTCCGGCTCATGGGGGTCGTGCCCGTCGACCGCGGCCTGACCTTGCAGTCCGGTGCGCATTTTCTCGAAGTCGGCGCGACGGCGACGCTCGCCAACGATCTTGGCTGGATAAGCTCGACCGCCCATTCGCCCGCGCTGGGCCATTCTATCGGCCTCGGCCTGCTCCGGGATGGTGCTGCGCGGCGCGGCGACCGGCTGCGCGCCCTGGACCTGGTGCGCGGCACGGATATCGAGGTGGAGGTCGTGTCGCCGCATTTCTTCGATCCCGATGGGGAGCGGCTTGATGGCTGAATTCAAACTCACCCGGGCCGCACCGCTCGGCGGGTATCACGAAGAGATCGGCACGACATCGTTGCGCGAGATTGATGCGGCCCGCGCTGAGACACTCTGCATCCCGCTGAGCGAAGACGTCGCGACATGCGCCGCTGCGAGGGATCTATTCGGGGGGCCCCTCCCAGCGGTCGGGACGGCGACCCTTTCTGCGGGAACCGGAGCGCATATCCTGCGCCTCGGGGCAGACCGGCTGATGATCCTGCACCTGCCCGATCGCAGTACTCGACCTGACATGGCGCACGCGCTGGGGGCGCAGGAGGTCACCCGGGTCGACCAAACCGACTACTGGGCGCTGCTCGATCTCGCAGGCCCGCGCGCAATTATGGCGCTTGAGCGAAGCTGCCGATTGGATCTGCACGCCGAAGTCTTTGCCCCGGGCCACCTTGCGCGCACACCGATCGACGGGGTGTCGACACTCCTCGTCCGCCTTGAGATTGACCGTTTCCTGTTGATGGCCCCCCGCTCCTATGTGCAGTCGCTAACGCACAGCTTGCTGACCTCCTTGCGCTATGTGTCGGGGTGACCTGTCTTTGGGGTCCGGGCCGGAGGCGCGCGTCTCCGTCGGGTTGACATGCGGTCGCGGGCCCCGGCTGCTTGACCACCGACCCATTCCCGCGGTCCGGTCCGATCCTACGACGCAGCCGCGTCACGCCACCTCGATCGGCCGTTCTCGGGGAAGCCGGGATGAAACCCCCACGCCGCGACCAGTGTCGGCCCGGTGCCAGGAACGCCAATCCCGGGAAAACATCGACTGGCGGCTTCGTGCGCGGATCAGACCTCCTTGCCGATGCGCCCTCGCTGGTTTGCGCAAGACCACAGGGTGACCTTGATCCACTGCGGTGGCGCGTTTGCACTGGCGCGGCAACGCATCTGGGAGCGCGCCCGGGTGTGGCCCCCCGGGGCGCCTTCTCCCCGGTTCACCCGGGCGCAAGGATCTCCCCGAGCGCCGTGCGGAAGGGGGCGAGCCGGGCGAAGGCGACCTCCAGGGCTTGGGCGGGATGTGCCTGCTCGCTGTCGCCCAGATCATGCCACAGCACGATCCCCTTGCGTTTCAGTAGTTCCGCGCGCGGGTGGTCCTGTGGATGCGGCGCGGGCACGCGTTTGAGCGCGGGCGGGTCCATCCGCACCCCGGCCTCCTGCATCCGGTCGACGAGGCGGGCGAACCTCGCGCCGTTGTCGTCCGCGACCCGGTCGCGCCAGCGGTCGAGCGCCGGTTTGTCGAAGCCCATCGCGCCGACGCCGGCACAGACATAGTCGCGCGAGACCCCGAACAGGTGACAGATCCCGGTCGCCGTGTCGGTCCATTGCAGGTGCAGGTGGGTGTTGTAGGGGGTCTTGTCCTTGGAGAACCGCAGGTCGCGGTGGATGCGGTAGAGCTTGGGCGACTGCGCCGCGCCGATCGCGGCTTCCAGCCGGGCACCGACGGTGGCGAGCAAGGCTTCGGCCGGGTGTTTCACCATCTGGTCGTAGCGCGGCTTGTTGGCTGTGAACCAGTCGCGGCTGTTGTTGGCGGCGAGGTCGTCGAAAAACCCGCACGCATCTTGGACGAGGGTGTCGAAGTCTGTCATGCAAGGCACCTCCTGGTTGGATGATGCCGGCTCCACGCCTCTTGGCAAGCCCTGTCGCGCGGTCTACCTGACGGGGACTGACAGGAGCGCACCGCATGTGGAACGACCGATACAACACCCCAGCTTACGTTTTCGGCACCGAACCGGCCGATTTCCTGGTGGCCCATGCCGACCACCTGCGGCCGGGCATTAAGGGCCTGGCGGTGGCCGATGGCGAGGGCCGCAATTCGGTGTTCATGGCGCAGCGGGGTGTCGAAACGCTGGCGATGGACATGTCGGCCAACGCGCTTGCCAAGGCGAAGGCATTGGCTGAGGCGCGCGGCGTGGATGTCACCCATGTCGAGGCGAGCATCACCGACTGGGACTGGGCGCCCGCTGCTTTCGACCTGGTCGTCGCGGTGTTCATCCAGTTCCTGTCGCCCCCTGCGCGGGACGCCGTCTTCGCCGGGATGGTGAAGACGCTGAACCCTGGCGGCGTGCTGATGCTGCACGGCTACCGGCCCGAGCAGCTCGACTTCGGCACCGGCGGGCCGCGGGTGGTGGAAAACCTCTATACCGAGGCGCTCTTGCGCGAGAGCTTCCGGGGGTTCGAGATCCTCGCGCTCGAGAGCTACGACCGCGAGATCGACGAGGGCGTCGGCCACAGCGGCATGTCGGCGCTGATCGACCTGGTGGCGCGAAAACCGGGCTGAGCCGGACGCGCGCCCTTGCCGACCCAAGGCCGCTCGTGCCACAGGGGACCATGACACAGGCGACCAAGACACGGGCGTATTCCGACCATATCCGGGCACATCTGACGCTCGGTCTGCCGCTCATCGGCAGCCATGTCGCGCAGACGGCGATCGGCGTCACCGACACGGTGATGCTGGGCTGGTACAATGTCGAGGCGCTGGCAGCGCTGGTGCTGGCCAACACCGCTTATATGGCGCTGTTCCTGTTTGGCTCGGGCTTTGCCTTTGCGGTGATGCCGCTGGTGTCCTCCGCCGCCGAGCAGGAGGACGAGACCCGGGTGCGGCGGGTCACCCGGATGGGGCTCTGGATGTCGGTCGGTTTCGCGCTCGCCGTGCTGCCGGTGCTGTGGTTCTCGGGCCCGCTGCTCACGGCGCTGGGGCAGGACCCCGAGCTTGCGGCGGGGGCGCAGAGATACCTCAGGATCATGGGCTGGGGGATCATCCCGGCGCTCGCGGTGATGGTGCTGAAGAGCTACCTTTCGGCGCTCGAGCGCACCAGTGTTCAGCTGATCGTGGTGCTGGGCGCGGCCCTGGCCAACGTGGTTGTCAACTATGCGCTGATCTTCGGCACCTGGGGGTTCCCGGAGCTGGGGATCCGGGGCGCGGCGATTGCCTCGTTGATGGTGCAGGCCATTTCGGTGCTGGCGCTCGCCGCCTATGCCATCCAGCAGTTCCCGAGCCACCGGCTGTTCCTGCGGCTCTGGCGGCCCGACTGGGAGGCGCTGCGCGAAGTCACGACGATGGGCGTGCAGGTGGGCCTCACCGTGCTGGCCGAGGTCGGGTTGTTCACCCTGTCCTCGATCCTCATCGGTCTCCTCGGCACGGTGGCGCTGGCCGCGCACGGCATCGCGCTGCAGATTGCCTCGATCTCCTTCATGGTGCCGCTTGGGCTGTCCAACGCGGCGACGGTGCGGGCGGGCCGCGCCTTCGGCCGGGGCGACCCGGAGGCCCTGCGCGCCGGGGCGAGGGCCGCGTTTTCGCTCGGGGTCGGCTGGGCGGTGCTGGCGGCCGTTCTGTTTTTGGTTCTGCCGGAGTTTCTCGTCTCGCTCTACATCGCTCCCGACGAGCCGCTCAGGGCCGAAATCGTCGCCCTTGGACGGGCGCTGTTGCTGATGGCGGCGGTGTTCCAGCTCGCCGACGCGACCCAGGTCAACGCGATCGCGCTCTTGCGCGGGATACAGGACACCCGCGCGCCGATGTGGATCGCCGCCGCCAGCTACTGGCTGATCGGCGCGCCCGCCGCCTGGGGGCTCGGCATCGGGCTCGGGTTCGGGGCGGTGGGGATATGGATCGGGCTGGTGACCGGGCTGAGTGCCGCCGCGGTTGCGCTCACCACCCGGTTCTGGCGGCGCTCCGGCGCGGTCGGGAACCCGTAGGCCGGGCGTGCGGCCCGGCGGTGCGGGCGCCGCTCAGCCGTCATTAGCGGCCCCCGGGGGTCGGCGCGATCGTCACGCCGATCTCCCGGTTCCATGACCCGACGCCTCTGTAACTTGGCGATTCCCCTCCGGGGTGACGGGGCCACGGAGCGCACCTCAGCCGTCATTTGCAGACCGGCGACGTTGCGCTCGACCTCTGCGTGAAATCTCGTGCAAACGGCAGAGCGCCCCCAGCTTCCCTTTGCCCGCTTCCGGGGTGACGGGGT
>DQCI01000107.1:0-4636 GCA_003545125.1 Paracoccaceae bacterium | reverse complement strand
GCCGCAAGCCGGTCGGCAACGACTTCGACCGGGCAGGGTGCACCGGTGACGGGGTCGTGGTAGCGCGGGTAATCGATCAGCGCGGCGTGGGCGAGGGCGATAAGGTCGGGCCGCGCCCAGCGGCGCCCGGGCACCCAGCCGAGATCGGTCGTCAACCCCCAGCCGGCGTAGAACGGCGCACCGAGGCAGGTCACCTTGCGGCCCCGGATCAGGGCTTCGAAGCCGAGCAGGGAGGTCAGTGTCCAGACTTCGTCGACCGCCTCGATCAGCGCACCCGGGTCGGCATCGCGCGCAACCACGTCGGCAAGACCTGCCAACGCTTCGTTCGCCACCGCGCCCTCTCTGAGCCCCGCCTCGACGTCCGGATGCGGCTTGTAGACGATGACCGCATCGGGGTTGGCGGCGCGCGTGGCTTGCAGAAGGCCGAGATTGGTGGTGACCTCGCGGGTGCCCAGTTGGATCGACGCGTCGTCCTCGACCTGTCCGGGCACCAGGATGCGGCGACCCTGCGGGAGATCCGGCACTGAACCGGCGAGGTTGTATTTCGTGAGCCGGGCGCGGATGAGCCCGTCGATCAGCCGTTCGGCCCTTGCCCGGGGTCCGTCGGGCAGCCGGACCGCGGCGGCGATCAGCCGTTCCAGCCGGCTTTCGCGGGTCGGATCGTAGTAAATTCCGAGATCGTCGCGCACCAGCGAGAGCGGTGCGACCAGGTCCGCCCCGAGCCCGCGTGAGCGCAGGAAGCCGTCCTCGATATGCAGAACCGGAGCGTCGCCGGTTTCGCCAAGCGTCTGTGCGGCTCCGGCCCAGACCATCAGCGCGCGGCCGGTGCCTCGCGCCTTGGTCACCGCGCCGGGGCCGTCGCGGAACAGGATACGCCTGCCGCCGCCGCTGCTGCCGCCGCCGCCGCTGCCGCCGAAGACCCGCGCCAGGGGCTTTCGCTTCCACAGGCTCATGCCGGCCGCGACATAGCCGTGCCGGTCTTCGCGCCAGGCGCGGGCGCGCGCCTCGAGCCCGCCGAGCACCTGTTCGACGCCGCAAAGCGCATCGTGATGCGGGTCGTACCAGGTCGGGTAGAGCAGCATTGCGGCAGCGAACGCCTGCGTCCGGGTCAGGGTTCGGCCGCGGCGCGCGAAGATGTGTTCGTCGATGGTGAGGCCCCAGCCCGCGTACCAGGGGGTGCCGAAGACCCGGGGCTTGTGGCCCGCGAGGATTGCCTCGAAACCGAGCCCGGAACTCACGGTGTAGACGGCGGCGGCGCGCTCCATGACCGCCCAGGGATCGACCGGTGTGTCGAGCACGGTGACAAGCGCGCTGGCATCTTGCGGGCCGAAATGCCCTGCGCGGTGCCCGGCGGCGGTTTCGGGATGGCTCTTTATGACGATGTGCATCCCGGGATGGTTCTCGGCCGCGTGGGCCAACATCTCGTGGAACCGGTCGGGGCCTGCGCCCATCAGGGAGGCGTCGCCCGCGGTCTGGTCGACCACCAGCACGTAAGGGGCTTCGGGGAGGGGCAGGGCGGGGTCGAAGGCGTTGTACTTCGACAGATGCGCGCGGATCATGTGCTCGGCGGCGTGGCGGGCGCGGGTGAGAAGGGCTGTGTCGTCGAGCGGATGGGTGGCGAGCAGGGTTTCCAGATCCGAAGGCCCGGTGGCGTCGAAATGAAGGCCGGTTTCATCGACCAGCAGCCCCATCGCCGGATCGCCGTCCCGGCCCGGGCGCACCGAGCGCAGGAAGGCGTCTTCGAGGAAGACCTTGCGGGCACCGGTGGCGTCGGCGAGGGCATGGGCTCTTTGGGAGGTGCCGGCCGCGCCCCAGATGCCGACGGCGTCGCCGGGGCCGGGGCGGCCGGAGACGCGAAGCGCCCAACCCGCGCACGTCAGGATGCGCCTCAGCCGCCGGTCGCGCAGATAGGTGAGGGAGGGAACGAAAAGCCGCCGGGACTGGTCTGCCCCGGCGGCCGCATTTCCGTTCGGATCGAAGGCCATTATTTTTCGATGATTCCGGCCTGTGTCGCAAGGCTGCCGACCGCGGATGCGGCCCCGGCCGTCGTGGTGATCGCGGTGATCAGCTTGGACCATTGCACGTAGGGCGCTTCGGTCACATAGACCGTGTCGCCGTCGCGGATCAGGAAATCGCGGGCCATGAACATGCCGTTGGGTTCTGTGAGGTCGAGCACGTAGACCAGCCGCTGCGCGCCGATCAGGTCGGAACGGCCCAACACGTTGGCCGCGATCTCGGCGGGCTCGTTGCGGAACACGAAGATGCCGGTCGGGTCGGCCTGGGTCGGGACCAGACCGCCGACCTGGGCGAGGGCCTCGATGGCGCTGAGGGTCTGGGTTTCGAACTTCACCCGGGTTTGCGACCCGGTCGCGCCCATCACGGTGAAAGCGCGGGTGTCTTCCTCGACGAGGATGCGGTCGCCGTTGCGCAGCGCAATGTCGAGCTCGGGGTATTCGAACAGATCCTGGTACCAGATATGCCCGGTCTTGCCGCCGCGGATGATCTTGACCACGGCGGTTTCCGCCGGGATCGAAACCCCACCAGCGGTTGCGAGCATCGCGCCCAGCTTTCGGGTCGGCCGTTCGATCGGGAACACCCCCTGGCCGCCGACCGCGCCGGTGACCGACACCGAGGCGCCGTCGCCGGCAATCCGCGAGACCATGACCTGCGGGTCCGGCGTTTGTTGCTCGAGCTTCTGGGTGATGATCCGGCGCACCGCTTCGGGGGTGTTGCCGCTCGCCTGGATACGGCCGGCGTAGGGCACGAAGATGAAGCCGGTTCCGTCGACCTGGACTTCGTCCAGCGTCGCCGGCGCGGCGGCATTGGCGAGGATGCCCTCCTCGACGTTTTCCCAGATCGAGATCCCAAGCACGTCGCCCGGCCGGATCGTGTCGGACCCGACCACACCCGCGCGGGTGAAACCGTCCGAAAACCCGAGCGTCGGCAGGACCGCGGTGGCGCGGGTGACGTGGTCGTTCACGGCGACGATGAACGCATCGCCCTGCTTCTGGACCGATCCGGCGTAGATGTCGGATTTGGTCGGGCCGGGCGCTGGCAACATGTCGCAGGCGGACATCCCGACCATCCACGCGATCAGGGTCGCGTAACGCGCCCATGGTTTACCCATGATATTCACTGCTCGGGCTCCTTGTGGAGTTCTGCCTGTGGTTCTTTTTTCGGTAACCTACCGGGGCATGTTCGAAAAATCCAGTACCCCGCTCGATTTTGGCGGATTCGCGGCGGCTTTGTGTTGCCCTGCTGCCGCGCCGGCTGGCAACGGATGTCCGGGGTTGTCGGACGTTTGGCGGGGGGGTTGGCCGGGCGTTTGGCGGGGGGATTGGCTGGGCGGTGCGGCTGGGTGGGGCAGACGCGGCTTCGAAGCCGCGTGCGCAAGCGGTTTCGAAACCGCTTGGTCCCCCGCCTCAGGTGACCGCGCGCAACCTCTGGCGGGGCGCCGCCGTGCCGTGGGCGAGCGCGTCGTAGGCATCGTCGGGGCTGAGCATCATGTCGACCACCTGGCGCATCAGCTGGCGGCGCGCGCGCGCCGCGTAGAAGCCCCCGGCCACCTGGCTGGTCTCCAGCAGGTAGGCCCGGAAGTCGCGGTAGGCGGCGGTGTCGGGCCGGGTTGGCCGGGCGAAGAAGGCGGGCAGGGGCTGGGTCGAGACGAACTCGGGCTTGGCGTAGACCGCGCGCCCGAACGTCCGGATCGGCAAGCCCCGCCAGAGCACCTGCTGGGCGGCGGTGGAATTGACGGTGACCGCCGAGCGGGCCTGGTCGAGCAGCCTGGCGAGCTTGCCGCCGCGCAGGTGGTGGACCCGGCCCGCCACATCATGTTCCGCCGCCAACCGCCTGATTTCCCGCGCCAATGGTTCGCGTCCGTCTTCCAGCGGGTGGGCTTTGAACACCAGGTGGTGATGGCGCGGCGCACCGGCGGCGAAGCCCGCGATCACCGTGTCGAGAAACGCGCTGACCGAGGCAAAGGGGCTGTGGGCGGTGAAACTCGCATCATGTGCGAGCTGCAGCAGAACCAGGTGATAGGGAAAGCCGCCGTGGATCACGGCCCGGGTCGCCAGCCGCCGTTCAACCGCATGGGTGGGCATCAACAGGAGACCGCGCAGATAGAGCCCGAACTCCCGGGTGACCGGGATGTCGCGATGCGGCCGGAACCCGCGGTAGCGGCGGTTCGCGAACATCACGAAGAAATGGTAGAGCGCGCCGTAGAAGATGTGATGGCGCATATCGCCCCAATGGGCGGGGGCCACCGGGCTTTCGCGGCTGGCGCCGGCGAGGGCCGCGCGCATCTCGGCGACGGGCATGTGCATCAGCCGGGAATTGCCGTTCGACCCGCCGCGCTCGTAGCTCACCCAGTAGGGGCGCAGGTAGCCCTCTTCGAAGACGTGGATGGTAAGGCCGCGGGCTTGGGCGATCCGGACCGCCTCGGCGTGGACCCGGCGGGTGTCGCCGTAGAGCACGATGTCGGTAACGGATTTGTCTTCGATCAGGGTCGCGAAGGTTGCGGCCCAGTTCGCCTGTGGCGATGTGAACGGGATGTAGCTGGCGGGCTCGCCCCAGAACACCGCGTCGCCGCGGTTGAAGCCCACGCGCCAGCAGGTGGCGCCAGCTGCGCGCAGCATCC
>DQCI01000239.1 GCA_003545125.1 Paracoccaceae bacterium | reverse complement strand
CGCGACCAGGACGCGACCAGGAGGAGGGCGCCGGCCAGCGCGCGCAATGCCAGCCCCCAGCCGCCGAGCGCGGCGACCTGGGCGGGCCCGGGCCGGGGCAACGTGATACCAAGGCCGCACGCCGCACAGGCAAGGGCGCTCCTGTAGCCGGTGAGGATGGCGGACAGGTACAAAAGGGCGAAAAGCGCCGCTGCCATGACGACATAACCGGTCCACGCCCAGATCATGCGCGCCACCCGAAAGATCCTGGCGGCCCGATCATCGTCGGCGGGGCCCGCGGTGCGCTGCGTCAAATCAGGGGGGTGGGAAGGCGCTTCGAAGCGCCTTGGGAACGCGGTTTCGAAACCGCGTTTACGCCGCTTCCAAGCGGCGTCGCCCGGGCTCATCCAGTCTTGCGCTTCACCGTTCCGGCCTTCTCGGCGAGGTCCACGGCGATCGAGAACGCGCCTTTGATCTTGTCGGCGTCGGTGGCCCAGTCGCGCCGGATCACCACCTTGTTGTCCTTGACCTTGGCGTGGCCGTTCTGGGCCTGGAGGTATTCGACCAGCCCGGCGGGGTTGGCGAACTTGTCGTTGTGGAAGGTGAGCGTCGCCCCCTTCGGGCCGCCGTCGAGCCGGGCGATGCCCGCCTTCTTGCACATCGCCTTGATCCGCACGATCAAGAGCAGCGTGTTGACTTCCTTGGGCAATTTCCCGAACCGGTCGATCAGTTCGGCGGCGAAGCCTTCGAGTTCCACCTTGGTCGAAAGCGACGACAGGCGGCGATAGAGGCCGAGGCGCACGTCGAGATCTGGCACGTAATCGGCGGGGATCAGCACCGGCACGCCGAGGTTGATCTGCGGCGCCCAGGTCTCGCCGGTGTCGGTGACGCCTTCAAGCTCACCCGACTTGATCTTGGCGATCGCCTCTTCGAGCATAGATTGGTACAGCTCGTAGCCGACCTCGTTCATCTGGCCCGACTGCTCTTCGCCGATCAGGTTGCCCGCACCCCGGATGTCGAGATCCTGGCTCGCCAGCGCAAAGCCCGCGCCGAGACTGTCGAGCGAGCCCAGCACCTTGAGCCGTTTCTGTGCCGCCTCGGTGAGCGGTGCGCGGGGCTTGGTGGTGAGGTAGCAATAGGCCCGGGTCTTGGCGCGCCCGACCCGGCCGCGGATCTGGTAGAGCTGGGCAAGGCCGAACATGTCGGCGCGCCAGACCACCATGGTGTTGGCGGTGGGGATGTCGAGCCCCGATTCGACGATGGTGGTGGCCAGCAGCACGTCGAACTTGCCGTCGTAGAAGGCGTTCATCCGCCGGTCGAGCTCGCCCGCCGCCATCTGCCCGTGGGCGACGACATGGGTCACCTCCGGCACCTGGGTTTTCAGGAAATCCTCGATTTCGGGGAGATCCTTGATCCGCGGGACCACGACAAAGCTCTGGCCGCCGCGGTAGTGCTCGCGCAGCAGCGCTTCGCGGATCGTCACCGTGTCGAACTCGCTCACGTAGGTGCGGATCGACAGCCGGTCGACCGGGGGGGTGCCGATGATCGAGAGATCGCGCACCCCGGTGAGGCTCATTTGCAGGGTGCGCGGGATCGGCGTGGCGGTCAGCGTCAGCACGTGGACGTCGGAGCGCAGCGCCTTGAGCCGTTCCTTGTGGGCGACGCCGAAGCGTTGTTCCTCGTCGATGATGAGCAGGCCGAGATTGTCAAACCGGATGCCCTTGGCGAGCAGCGCATGGGTGCCGATGACGATGTCCATGGACCCGTCCTTGATGCCGGCGCGGGTGAGCTCGGCCTCGCGTGCGGGCACGAAACGCGAGAGCTGGCCGACCTGGACGGGCAGGCCCCGGAAGCGGTCGGCGAAGCTCTTGTAGTGCTGGCGCGCGAGCAGGGTGGTGGGGGCGATCACCGCGACCTGCATGCCCGCCATCGCGGCGACGAAGGCCGCGCGCATGGCGACTTCGGTCTTGCCGAAGCCGACGTCGCCGCAGACGAGGCGGTCCATCGGCTTGCCGGCGGCGATGTCGTCGACCACGTCGGTGATGGCGCTGAACTGGTCCTCGGTTTCCTGGTAGGGGAAGCGGGCGGAGAACTCCTCCCAGGCGTGGTGCGGCGCTTCCAGCACCGGGGCCTTGCGCAGGGCGCGCTCGGCGGCGAGGCGGATGAGCTTGTCGGCGATCTCGCGGATGCGTTCCTTGAGGCGGGCCTTTTTCGCCTGCCAGGCGCCGCCGCCGAGCTTGTCGAGCAGGCCTTCGTCGTGGCCGTACTTGGTGAGCAGCTCGATGTTTTCCACCGGCAGGAACAGCCGGTCGCCGCCGGCATATTCGAGGGCGAGGCATTCATGCGGGGCGCCCGCCGCGGTGATCGTCTCGAGCCCGTTGTAACGCCCGACCCCGTGGTCGAGGTGGACGACGAGGTCGCCGGCGCTGAGCGCGCCCGCTTCGGTGAGGAAGTTCTCCGCCTTGCGGCGTTTTTTCGGCGCGCGGATGAGACGGTCGCCGAGCACGTCCTGTTCGGAGATGACGGTGAGGCTTTGCGCCCCGACCGGACCCTCGAACCCGTGCTCGAGCGGCCAGACCGCGAGGTAGACGCCGCCCGTTGTCTTTGGGCCGGTCTCGCCGGTCTCGCCGGTGTCGGCTTCGGGCAGGTCGCGGAAATCGGCGATCTCGGCGGTGGCGGTGAGGTCTTCGTCGGCGAGCAGCCCCTTGAGACGCTCGCGCGCGCCGTCGGAATAGGAGGCGACGACGACCGCGCCCTGCTTTCGTTTGTCGCGCACGTGGGTCGCGAGGGCGCTGAAAAGGTTTACCTTTTCCGCCTGACGTTCGGGGGCGAAGTTACGCCCGATGCGTCCCCCCCCGTCGGTGACGCCGAGCCCGGTGGCGCGGGGAAGTGCCGCCAGTTCGATCACCCGCAGGCCCGTCGTGGCCGCAGTCCAGGCGGCGTCGTCGAGGTAGAGCAGCCCGGGCGGGCAGGGTTTGTAGACTGTGTCGAGCCGGTTCTTCGCCCCCATCGCCTCGCGGCGGCTGTCGTATTGGTCGGCGATGCCCTCCCAGCGCGAGAGCCGCGCCGGGGTCGCCTGGTCGTCGAGGAAAAAGCTGGCGTTCGCGAGGTAGTCGAACAGGGTCTCGAGCCGGTCGTGGAAGTACGGCAACCAGTGTTCGAGCCCCTGGTGCTTGCGGCCTGCGCTCACCGCCTCGTAGAGCGGGTCGTCCGAGGTGCCGGCGCCGAACTCGATCCGGTAGTTTTGACGGAACCGGGTGATCGCGGGGTCGTCAAGGATCACTTCCGAAACCGGGGCGAGGTCCACAACCTTGAGCTTTTCGGTGGTGCGCTGGGTCGCGGGGTCGAAACGGCGTGCGCCGTCGAGCGTGTCGCCGAACAGATCGAGCCGGACCGGGCCCGCCTCGCCCGGCGGGTAGATGTCGATGATGCCGCCGCGCACCGCGAAGTCGCCCGGTTCGGTGACGGTCGGCGCCTGGGAAAACCCCATCCGCACCAGGAAGCTGCGCAAACCCGCTTCGTCGATCCGGTCGCCGACGCGGGCCGAGAAGCTGGCCTCGGCGATCACCTCGCGGGCCGGCATGCGCTGGGTCGCGGCGCTGACCGTGGTCAGCAGGATGAAGCGGTCGGTCGGCATGCCGTGGGTGAGGGCCGCGAGCGTCGCCATCCGCGCCGCCGAGACGTCCGGGTTCGGCGAGACCCGGTCGAACGGCAGGCAATCCCAACCCGGCAGGGTGAGCCGCGGAACGCCGGGGGCGAAGAAGTCGAGCGCCGCTTCCATCGCCGCGAGGCGGCGGGCATCGCGCGCGATATGGACGACCGGGCGGTCGGTCTTTTCCAGCTCGCGGGCGATGAGCAAGGCGTCAAAGCCCTCGGGGGCTCCCGACAGGGTGATGGGGCGCGTTTCGGACATGGGGGGGGCGTACCCCCGGGGGGCGACGGGATCAACCGGGAATGGATATGCTTGCGGCCGTTCCCGGGGGCGGCAGGCCCGCGGTCCCCCCGAGGTATTTGGCAACCAAAGACGAGGCGCGCACGGGCCAGCGGCCGACAGCGGTATGTCTCTATCCATCGGCCCCGCCACCGCAGGTCCGGGAGGCCGCGCCCCCCCGGGGTGCGCCGGCCCCGGACCGACCGACGGGGCTTGCTCAGGCGCGCCGATCCACTAGTTTGGCCGAAACGGTGGGCGAGGTGAGAGATGAGTGGACTTCTGGCGCTTCTGGACGATGTGGCGGGGATCGCCAAGGTGGCGGCGGCGAGCGTCGATGACGTGGCGGCGCAGGCGGCCAAGGCCGGCGCCAAGGCGGCGGGCGCGGTGATCGACGATGCGGCGGTGGCGCCGAAATACGTCACCGGCTTTGCCCCGGCGCGCGAACTGCCGATCGTCGGCAAGATCGCCTGGGGCTCGGTCCGCAACAAGCTCCTGATCCTGCTGCCGCTCGGGCTCTTGCTGTCGAACTTCGCGCCCTGGGCGATCACGCCGCTGTTGATGCTGGGGGGCAGTTATCTGTGTTTCGAGGGCGCCGAGAAGATCTGGCACGTTCTGTTCCCGCATGACCACGTGATCGACGCGGCCGAGCATGTCGAAGGCGACCCGACCCATCTCGAAGAGCAGAAGGTTGCGGGCGCGATCAAGACCGATTTCATTCTCTCGGCCGAGATCATGACGATTTCGCTCGCGGCGATCCCGGCGTCGAACTTCTGGATGGAGGCGGCGGTTCTGGCGGTCGTCGCCATCGGAATCACCGTGGTGGTCTACGGGTCGGTGGCGATCCTGGTGAAGATGGACGATCTCGGGCTGCGCATGGTCGAACGCGGCCGGCTCGGGCTGACCCGCGCGGTCGGGGGCGGGCTCGTCAAGGGCATGCCCAAGTTCATGAAGGGGCTGACGATCGTGGGCACCGCGGCGATGCTCTGGGTCGGCGGCAATATCGTCGTGCACGGGCTGAACGATCTCGGCTGGCACCCGATCTACGATTTCATCCACCACTTGTCGGAAGTGGTGGCGCATGGTGTCGGCGCGGCCTGGGCCGGGTTCGCGGGCTGGGCCACCACGGCGGCGCTGGACGGGGTGTTCGGCCTTGTCTGGGGGATCGTGCTGATCCCGCTCTCGACCCGGGTGATCGGCCCGGCGGTGTCGGCGGTGATGGGCAAGAAGACCGCGGGACATTGAGATATGATGCCGCCTGACGTGGTCCTCGACGGGGCGGGTTTCGGGATCTTCAACGCCGCCGTGGCCGCCTATTTCGCGGTGACGCCGCTGCTTTTCTTGTTCCTGGCCGTGGCGGCACGGGGACGCGACAAGTTTTCCCTGGCCATTTGTGCGGCCACGGCGGCGCTGTTCGCTCTGCAATGGGCATCAGTCGGCCCGCCGTATCTCTGGCCGGATCTGTCGCCCTTTCCGATCCTCGGCCTGTTCCCCGTCGCCATGGCGGTACTTGTTTTCAAGCTGGTGCGTGATCGGCGGCGAAACCACGTCCGCACGACGGGCGAAAGCCTGGCAGTCTTGACGCTCGGCGCGATCTTCCTGTCGGTGATCTTGATGAACCCGTTCGTGATTGCGCGGTTCTGACATCCGGTCCGAGCACGCGATTTCAACGCGGGGAGGTACGCGGTTTCGAAACCGCGTGACACGGCGTTTCGAAACGCCGTCTCGCCGGTCGGCGCCTCGATGCACCCTTCGGCGCACCGCGTCAGCCGAAGGCCACGACCGTTCGTTCGCCCGCGCCCTTGTCGCGGGTGTATCGCATTTCGCCGGGTCGATATTCGATGATTTCGCAATCGAGGCCGAGGTCTTCGCCGTCGAGGCTGGCCGTCCGGCAGAAATAGCCGTCGCGCCAGTGCCAACGCCCGTCGAGCCGCGCGGCGCCAAACTGGCCGGTCAGGCGCCCGTCGGCGTGGATCGTGAATTGAAAGCCTTCGCCGGCAAAACGCTTGTCGGCGAAGGCCTCTCTGAAGGCGCGTTCGGTGTCTAACCGGACCCAGCGGGCGGTTGGATCATCCATGTCGTTCCTTGCCTTTTCCTGGGTACGTGCCGGTCGCGGTAGGCTCAGGCGAGGAGCGCCTTGACCTTGCCGGCCACGGCCTCGGCGGTGATGCCGAATTCCTCGTAGAGCCGTTCCGCGGGCGCCGAGGCGCCGAAGCCTTCCATGCCGACGAAGGCCTGCTTGGCTTCGCGGCCGCGCTCGCCGAGCAGCCAGCGGTCCCAGCCGCCGGCGCGCAGACCCGCTTCGACGGCGACCCGGACGGGGCCAGCCGGCAGCACCTTGCGGCGGTATTTTTCGTCCTGCGCGGCGAACAGCTCCATCGACGGCATCGACACCACGCGGGTGCCGATCCCGGCGTCTTCGAGCAGCACCTTGGCCTTCATCGCGATCTCGACCTCGGAGCCGGTGGCGATCAGGATCGCCCGGCGCTTGGCCTCGGCCTCGGCGAGCACGTAAGCCCCTTGGGCGGTGAGGTTCTTGACCTTGTTCTCGGTCCTGAGCGTCGGCAGGCCCTGGCGCGAGAGCGCCAGCACCGAGGGCGTGCGCTCGGACGTCAGAGCCAGTTCCCAGGCCTCGGCGGTCTCGATCGTGTCGCAGGGGCGCAAGGTCATGCAGTTTGGGGTCGCGCGGCAGATCGCCAGGTGCTCGACCGGCTGGTGGGTCGGGCCGTCTTCGCCGAGACCGATGCTGTCATGGGTCATCACGTAGGTGACCGGCACGCCCATCAGCGAGCTCAGCCGCATCGCGCCGCGGGCATAGTCGGTGAACACCAGGAAAGTGCCGCCGTAAGGCCGCAGACCGCCATGCAGCACCAGGCCGTTCATCACCGCCGCCATGCCGTGCTCGCGGATGCCGTAGTGCACGTAGCGGCCCTTGCGGTTCTCCGGCTCGAATATGCCGAGATCGCCGGTGTAGGTGTTGTTCGACCCGGTGAGGTCGGCCGAGCCGCCGATGGTCTCGGGCATGATCGGGTTGACCACTTCCAGCACCATCTCGGACGCCTTGCGGGTCGCGACCTTGGGCGCTTCCTCGGAGATCTGCTTCTTCAGCGCCTTGATCGTGGCGCTGAGCCGGCGTGGCGCGGCGCCGTCGAAGACCCGGGTGATTTCCTTCTGGCGCTGCTCGGTGAGCGCGTCGAAGCGGTTCTGCCAGGCGTCGCGCGCCTCGGCGCCGCGGGCGCCGACCTGCGTCCACCAGTCACGGATCTCGGCCGGGACCTCGAAGGCCGGATAGGGCCAGCCGTAGGTCTCGCGCAGGGCGGCGATATTGTCGGGGCCGAGCGGCGTGCCGTGGGCTTTGGCGGTGTCCTGCACCGCGGAGCCGAAGCCGATGTGGGTCTTGCAGGCGATGAGGGTCGGCTTGCCGGAGTTTTTCGCCTCGGTGAGCGCTGCGTCGATCGCGTCCGGGTCGTGGCCGTCGGCGTCGAGCACCTGCCAGCCGGCGGCGGAGAAGCGCTTGCGCTGGTCGGTGATGTCGGAGAGCGAGATGTTGCCGTCGATGGAGATGTCGTTGTCGTCCCAGAGCACGATCAGCTTCGACAGCTTCTGTTTGCCGGCAAGCCCGATGGCCTCGTGGCTGATGCCTTCCATCAGGCAACCGTCACCGGCGATGACGTAGGTGTAGTGGTCCTGCACGCGTTTGCCGAAGCGGGCGCGTAGCGCCTCCTCGGCCATCGCGAAGCCGACGGCGTTGGCGAGGCCCTGGCCGAGCGGGCCGGTGGTGGTCTCGATCCCCTGGGCGTGGCCGTATTCGGGGTGGCCGGCGGTCTTCGCGCCCCATTGGCGGAAGTTCTTCAGCTCGTCGAGCGTCATGTCGGCGTAGCCGGTGAGGTGGAGGAGCGCGTAGAGCAGCATCGAGCCATGGCCGGCGGACAGCACGAAGCGGTCGCGGTCGATCCAGTCCGGGGCTTTCGGGTCGAAGGTGAGGTGCTTGGAGAACAGCACGGTGGCGACGTCGGCCATGCCGAGCGGCATGCCGGGGTGGCCGGAATTGGCCGCCTGGACCGCATCGACGGCGAGCATCCGCACTGCGGCGGCGCGCATCCAGTGATCGGGGTGGGTTTGGCGCAGCGTCGAGGCATCCATGGCGGTCTCCTTGTTCAGTGCCGGCGAAACACCGGTGTCGGCACCCGAATACCACCCGTCGCCACAATATCAAGCCGAAGGGGCGCGAACCGGGGGCGGGACGGCGTGAAACGCCCCCGCTTTGGCTAGACTGGCGGGGGCAGCGGCGCGGGCGCGATTCGCCCCGTGTGGCGACCGGATATGCCCCGGATCTGCCGCGAATCTGCGCCGAACCTGCCTCGAAACCAGCGCCCGGCTCCCCGCCACTGCCGCCGGTGCTTTGGCGAAACTGCGTGCGTTCGCCCCGCGGGGCTGGACCTTGGGGCGCTGGTGACGGATAAATGTCGGTGACGGACCAATGTCGCCGGGACACGAGCAGAGAACGGGCAGAGAATGACAGAGATCACAGACCTTCAGGCGCGCATCACCGCGGCGCTCGACCGGATCGGGACCGGGCTGGAGGGGCTTGGCCCAGGCGGCGGAGCGGACGGCAGCGCCGAGGTCGCCCGCCTCACAGAGGCGCTCGAAGAGGAGCGGACCGCCAACGCCCAGCTCGAGGAGCGGGTGCGCACGATCAAGGAAAAGCAGGACGGGACCGTGCAAGTGCTGGCGGACGAGGTCGAACGGCTGCGCGCGCTGCTCGCGGCAGAGGAAGAGACCGTCGCCCGGCTGTCGCGGGTGAACGGCGAACTCAGGGCCAACAACACCGCGCTGCGCGAGGCGATCGCCCACGGCGTGGCCGAGCCGCACCTGGTGAACAAATCGATGATGGTCGAGCTTGAGGCCCTGCGCACGGCCCAGGAGGCCGACCGGGCCGAGCTCGACGCGGTGCTGGGCGAATTGAACGCGCTGGTGGCAGACGCCGCGCGCGGTGCGGATGAGGAGGAAGCGGCCCATGCCTGACGTGACGGTAAAGATCGGCGACCGCGAGTTCGACGTGGCCTGCCAGGAAGGCGAGGAGCACTACCTGCGCTCCGCCGCCGCCATGCTCGACGCCGAGGCGCAGACCCTGGTGACCCAGATCCGCCACCTGACCGAACCGAGGCTGCTGCTGATGTCCGGGTTGATGCTGGCGGACAAGACCGCCGGGATCGACGACAACCTGAAGCTCGCGGAACAGAAGATCGCCGAGCTCGAAAGCCGGCTTGCCGACGCCGGGTCGCGGCTTGCCGAGGCCGAGGCCCGCGTGGCGAGCGCCGGCGCCGCCGCGGCGCCGGCGGTCGAGGCGCTCACCGGGATCGCGGCCCAGGCCGAGGCGCTGGCCGCCGCGGTCGAGGCGAAGGCCGCGCGCTGAGCGGGCGGTGGTGACCGAGGCCAGGTCGGGTCTGGAAGAATTTGCTGCCGGGTCGGTGTGGGTGCATCCCTACCCGGTGCGCTACGCCGGATCGCGGTTCAACGCCCGCACCACAGTGATCCGTCTCGCCGACGGGCGGGTGATCCTGCATTCGCCGGGGCCGCTGGACGACGGGCTGAAACGCGCGGTCGACGGCATCGGGCCGGTCGGATGGATCGTCGCCCCGGGCACCTTTCACCACCTGCACGTCGCTGCGGCTGCCGACGTCTGGCCCGGCGCCCAGGTGCTGATCTGCCCCGGTGTCGAGAAGAAACAGCCGGGCCTGCGTTACGATGCGGTCCTCGGCGCGGACCCGCCCAAGGATTGGGGCGGCGAAATCGCTCTGCAACCGGTCACGGCCAACAGGATCATTCGCGAGGTGGTTTTCCTGCACATGCCCTCGCGCACGCTGATCGTCACCGATCTGATCGAACTCATCGGCGACGATACCCCGGGAGTCGACCGGGTTCTGAAATTCTGGTGGAAGGCGCTCACCTTCATGTGGAACAAACCGCGTCCAGCGCCGGAATACAGTCTCGGGTGGACCGACAAGCGCGAAGCCGCCGCCCAGCTTTCGACGATCCTCGCCTGGGAGTTCGACCGGATCGTGTTGTCTCACGGAGATCTTGTGCGCGCGGACGCCAAGGCGGTTGCCCACGAGGCCTGGGCGAAGGTCCTGCGAAAGGGCGGGGCCGGGGGCTAGATCAAAACCAATTGAGATTTGACCGATCTGAAGACGGATTTTGATCCTGATTTAGCAGTTTGAAAAAAGTCCCGGGACCAGAAGTTTCAGGCTGGTCCGTTTTCACGCTGGGACGTGCCGAGGATCTGCGGCAACAGCCGCACCGCCTCCTCCGCGGGGGCGGCGAGGCCGGAGCGGTCTTCGCTTGGGTGGAAGCGGGCCCGCATCGCGGTGGCGAGCGGCTTTGGTGCGGCGATCACGACGCGGGGGCCGATCCGTGCCGTCTCTTTCTGCCAGCTCTCCACAAGCGCCATCTGCCCCGCCTTGGTGGCGCCGTACCCGCCGAAGAACGGCTCGCCCGCGTGGCTGTCGCGGAAGAAGGCGGCGGTGCCGGTCTCGCCGAGCAGCGGTGCGACATAGGCGATGAGCCGCGCGGTCGCCTCGACATTGACCTTGAGGCTCTTTTCGAGGTCCTCCGGCTGGAGCGCGAGGTGGCTGGTCGGCGTGAGCTGCATCGCCTCGATGGCGGTATGCGCCCAGAGGTCGACCCGGCCCCACCGCTCGTGGATCGCGCGGCACAGCTGCGCCATGGCCTCGGGCAGGACGATGTCCATCGGTGCCAGCGTGGCCTCGCCGCCGACGGCGCGGATGCGATCGTCGAGCTCTTCGAGCGCGCCGGTGGTCCGGGCGACGGCAACGATGTGATGGCTGGGCGCGAGCGCCAGCGCCAGGGCGGCACCGAGCCCGCGCGAGGCGCCGGTGATGAGGGCGATCTTGTCGGGCATATGCGGTGTCCCCGTCGAATTGCAGGTGTGTGCCGGGCCGGTATCTCACCCGCGCGGGCGACTGTCCAGAGCCCCGGTGCGGCGTGTGCGGGGGGCGCAGGGGGAGGGCGGGCGCCGCGACCGGGGTCAGCCGATCTTGGCGCGGCGGGCGGCCACCATCTGTGCCACCAGCGCCGCCGGGATCGGGTGGTCGGGCGTGAACCGCACGGCGCCCTGGGCGATGGAGAACGCCGCGAGCCGGTCGGCGAACCGCCCGACCAGATCGCCTTCGAAGACATAGAAGCCGCAATGTTGCTTCATCGCCGCGTATCCGACCAGCACCTTGCCCTTTCCTGGGCGCTTTCCTGGGCCCTTGCCGGGGCCCACCCGGAAGGCGGGGATGCCGTAGGAAAACATCTCGTCCGCCTCCGGTGCGGCGGCCCGGATCTGCGCGCGCAGGGTTTCGAGGGCCGCACGCTGGTCGTCGGGCAGGGACGCGAGATAGGCGTCATGGGTGTCGAACCTGGCCATGGGGTCAGCCTGGCCGACGGCGGGACGTTGCGCAAGCGTGTCTCGCACCGGTCGGCGGACGGTGCGCGCGGACGCCGGTGTCCGGCCGCCCCGTGCGGGGCTGCGGCGGTGTCGCGCCGCCCGCCGGGCGGCGAGAAACCACACCCGGGAAGGACCCCATGCTGACAGTCAATCGGCTGGACCTGGCCGATGCACAGGCGATGATCGCCGCAGCCTGGGCCCGTGCGGAACATATGGGGGTGCCGACGTGCCTCGCCGTGACCGACGAGAGCGGCACCCTGATCGCTTTCGAGCGGATGGACGGGGCCAAGACCATCGGCGTGTCGATCGCCATCGACAAGGCCTTCACCGCGACCGGCACCCGCAAGGCGACCCATGAGCTGAGCCCGGCGGTGCAGCCCGGCGCGCCGGCTTTCGGGCTGACCTCGGCGCATGGCGGCCGGATGATGGTGCTCGCCGGCGGTGTGCCGGTGTTGGTCGACGGCGTGGTGATCGGCGGGATCGGGGCCAGCACCGGGACCAGCACCGGGACCAGCACCGGGACGCCGGACCAGGACCGGGAGGTCGCGGAAGCCGGGGTCAAAGCCTTTACCGCCCCCGCCTGACCGGCCGGCGGGGCCGCGTTTTGTCCCGCCACAGTACATGGCCGCGTGTGCCCGGGGTGGGGCGCGCGGCTTTGCCGTGCCGATGCGGCGCAGGTGGGTGCGCGTCTCGTGCGTCGGGATGGGGTCGTGGTGCCGCAGGCCGGCGCCGGACCGAAACCGCCGGGCCCCCTTGCGTCGCCAAACGAAAATGGCCGCGCCCCCCGGCGGGGGCCCGCGGCCAATCCTGGCCATCGCGGCCCGCAGGCGGCGGGCTCAGGTCTCGAGTTTGGCGAAGTAGTCGAGGATCTCCGGCACGTTGCCATTGCCGAGGCCCGCGTCGACCGCGGCCTGGAGGTTGTGCGAGGTGCCTTCGGCGATCTCGGACCGGGTGCCCAGGTCTTCGACCATCTTGAGGAAGTAGCCCAGATCCTTGTTGGCGTTGTTGATCGAGAAGCCCAGATCGCTCACGCCATCCACCGCGTAGGTTTTGCAAAAGCCCATGAAGGGCGAGTTCGACGGGCCAGTCGACATGATCTCGTGGAGCTGCTTGCGGTCGACACCGGCGCGGCTGGCGACGTCGAAAGCCTGGCTCATGGCGCTGACGGTGGTCATGCCGATGAAGTTGTTGATGAGCTTGGTCGTGTGGCCGGCGCCGAGCGCGCCGAGGTGGAACACGTTTTCGCCCTGCTCGTCGAGCACCGGATTGACCTTGTCGAAGGTCTGCTTGTCGCCCGCGGCCATGATGTTGAGCAGCCCGTCCTTGGCGTGCGCCGGGGTGCGGCCGAGCGGGGCGTCGATCATGCCCGCGCCCTTGGCGGCGAGATCGGCGCCGATCTTGCGGGTGGAGGCGGGGATCGAAGTGCCGAAATCGATCAGCACGGCGCCGGCCTTGATGCCGGCGAGGATGCCGCTGTCGCCGTAGACGATCTTTTCGACAACTTCGGAGGTGGTGAGACAGAGCATCACGATGTCGCTGGCTTCGGCAAGGTCCTTGGGCGACGCGGCCTCCCTGGCGTTGCCGCGGTCGATCACGGTCGCGACGGCATCCTTGTTGAGGTCCATGACGACAAGTTCGAAACCTCGCGTCTGAAGGTTCTCGACCATGTTGCCGCCCATGAGGCCGAGGCCGATGAAACCGATGACGGGCTTTGGCATAGCTGACTCCAGGAGATTGCTGCGAAATTGCTGCGTGGGTTCACCCAAGCTGGCTACACCATTTTCGACTAGTATACCAGTCGAAAATTCCCGGGACCGGCGTTGGATTTGCCGGATCGTGGCGGCCAGTGCCGACCGGAGCCACCCGGCGTGCACAGATCGGGTTTGCGCCGTTTCGATGTGACAGCCGCGCCCGCGCTGCCTATATACGCCCAAACGGAGAGAACCATGCGCGATCTGAAGACCCCCGCAGGCCGTCACCCCGAGAAGGCCCACCGTCCCGACCAGGCCCAGCCGAAAAAGCCCGGCTGGATCCGGGTGCGTGCGCCCGGCGGCAAGGGCTATGCCGATACCCACCGGATCATGCGCGAGCACGGGCTGGCGACGGTCTGCGAGGAGGCGGGCTGCCCCAATGTCGGCGAATGCTGGAACGCCGGCCATGCGACGATGATGATCATGGGCGAGATCTGCACGCGCGGTTGCACCTTCTGCAACGTCGCGACCGGACGGCCCAATCCGCTCGATGCGTTCGAACCGGGCCGGGTGGGCGATGCGGTGGCCAAGCTCGGGCTCAACCACGTGGTGATCACCAGCGTTGACCGCGACGACGTGGCCGACGGCGGCGCCGAGCATTTCGCGATGACGATCCGGGCGATCCGGCGCAAGGCGCCGGAGACGACGATCGAGATCCTCACGCCCGACTTTCTCAAGTCCGAGCCCGCTGCGCTGGAGGTAGTGGTCAAGGCGCGCCCGGACGTGTTCAACCACAATCTCGAGACGGTGCCCGGGCTCTACCCGACGGTGCGCCCCGGCGCGCGGTATTTCCACTCGCTCAGGCTGTTGCAGCGGGTCAAGGAGCTGGATCCGGCGATGTTCACGAAGTCGGGCATCATGGTCGGGCTGGGCGAAGACCGGCAGGGGGTGATGCAGGTGATGGACGACATGCGCGCGGCCGACATCGATTTCATCACCATCGGCCAATATCTGCAGCCGACGCCGAAACACCACGCGGTCGACCGGTTTGTCACACCCGAGGAGTTCAAGGCCTACGAGGACGCGGCCTATGGCAAGGGATTCCACATGGTCTCTGCCACGCCGCTCACCCGGTCATCCTATCACGCCGGCGACGATTTCGCGCGGCTGCGCGCGGCAAGGCTGGAGAAACTCGGGCGGGCCTGAGGCCCATGTGGGCGGGCATGTAGCCCCGTGTATCGGCACCGCGGTTCGATCGCGACGCATGTCGGCAGGGAGGCGCCGACGATGTGCTTGGGCGCGCAGTCTGACGGTTCTGCAGAGATGACCTGACACGCGCGGGGCGCGAAATCCGAAGCGGATTTCGGATCGAATTCCGGGTCGGAATTCGTGTCGGTTTCCGCACGGAAACCGTGCCCGCCCGCGGCAGGCGATTGCGTTTGCCGGCCCGGGGCCTGCGGTGTCGCGGCGGCGGTGCCGGACCTCACTCGGTGAGCGGCAGGCGCTTGAGGTAGGCCGCGACGGCGGTGCGGTCGGTCTCCGGCAGAGCCGCGAGGTTGTCGACCACATGCGCCATATGACCGCCCGCGCTGTCGTATTCCGGGGTGAAGCCGGAGGTGAAATACTCGACGAGATCGCCGGTCGACCAGTCGAGCTCTGGCGGCGTCAGGTCGGGGAAGGTGCCGCGGCCGGCGGGGTTGGGCGCGCCGGTGAGCCAGTCGGCCCCGGTCTTCGACCCGCCAAGCGGATCGCGCGGGCTGTGGCATTCGGCGCAATGGGCAAGCGCCTCGACGATGACGCGGCCGCGGGTCTCTTCGGGCGTCAGGTCGCCGTCCATGACCCAGCCCGCGCGCAGGTAAAGGAGTTTCCAGCCGCCGAGGCTCGCGCGGATGTTGAACGGAAAGCCGAGATCGTGCGGCGTGCTCGGCGTCGGGTCGGCGGGCAGGGTCCGGATATAGGCGTGGAGATCGACCACCTGCTGCGGCGTCATCCGCACATAGCTCGCATAGGGAAAGGCCGGGTAGAGATGCTGACCCTCGGGCGAGGTGCCGTGGTGCAGCGCGTTCCACAGATCGAGCGCGCGCCAGCCGCCGATCCCGTGCTCTGGGTCCATCGAGATGTTGGGCGCCGTGAAAGTGCCGAAAGGCGAGGGGAAGCGTTGGCCGCCGGTCAGCACCAGCTTGTCGTCGCCGGTTGCCCCTTCGGCCATGTGGCATGAGGCGCAGCCTGCGGCGGTGAACACCAACGCGCCCGCCGCCGCATCGCCGGTGAGCCCGTCGAGCACCTGCGGCCCGTCGAGGCGCGGGCGGGTGAGGTAGATGCCAAGCGCGGCCACCACGAGACCGATGAGGATGAGGGCGAAGAGGGTACGGCGCATCTGGATCTCCGTTGTCATCCCGGTTGCGCGCATGGCAACGCATGACCGTCGCGCCGGCAAGAGGCTTGGGCGCATGTTTCGGTGAAGAAACCGGCGCGGGATGTGCCGCGCCGGTTGGTCGTTCCGGGCCGTTTCAAACTCCCGAAAGGCTCACTCCGGGGCGCGGTAGGCCTTGTGGCAGGCGCTGCAGGCGCCGCCGAGCGGGCCCATGGCGGCTTGCAGGCTGGCGAGATCGGTGCCAGCGGCTGCAGCCATTCCCCCGGCTGCTTCGGCGAGGGCCGTACCCTTGGCCATGACGTCGGGGAAGTTGTCCCACATCGTCGCCAGGGTCCGCGTCCCGTCGATGCTCATGTCGTCGGTGCCGGGGGCCCACATCGGGCCGGCGGCGAGCGAGGTCAGCGCCACCAGGTTGTCGGCGGCACCCTGTGCTGCCTCGGCATCGTACTCGGCCTCGCCCTTGGCCATCGCGCCGAGGGTGCCGAGGTTGAACGCGTAGAGCTGCATCTGGCTTTGGCGGGCCTTGACGGCGGCGGGCACGTCCTGGGCGGCGCCGGGACCGGCGAAAACCGCGATGGCGACAGCGGCACCTGCGAGGCTGAGCAGAGGGGCGCGGAACTTGGGCATCATCGTCTCCTGTTGGGTTCATCGTAACTTGGTTGGGGCGCCTTGATTGGGGCGGTTTGGTTGGGTGTCACTCTTGGCAGAATATCTGTTATCAAACCGAAGGGAACTCACAGATTATGCGGAGGTTCTGTGCGAATATGAACAGGTTTGATTGGGATGACGTCCGGGTCATGCGGGCGGTGGCCGAGGCGGGCTCGTTGTCCGGAGCGGCGCGGGCTCTCGGTGTCAACCATGCCACCGTGCTGAGACGGGTGTCGAGTTTCGAGCAAGCGACCGGGATTACGGTCTTCGACCGCACCGCGCGCGGCTACCGGGTCGCGCCCGGCCGCGGTCGGATCATCGCCGCGATGCAGGCGATGGAAGAGGCCGCACTCGGGGTTGCCCGGGCGTTGGACGCCGCCCGCGCGCCGTTGGCGGGGACCGTACGGGTGACCTCGACCGACACGCTTTGCCTGACCGTTCTGGCGCCGATCGTGGCCCGGCTGATGAGCGCGGCCGAGGGGCTGACGATCGAGCTCAACGCCCAGAACCAGCCGGCCGACCTTGGCCGGCTCGATGCCGATATCGCGGTGCGCCCGGCGGTCGAGCTGCCGGCGGGACTGGTGGGCGCGCGGGCCGGGCGGCTGCGGTTTGCGGTTTACGCCGCGCCGGGGGGCGAGGCGGGATGGCTCGGCTTCGGTGGAACGCTGCACCGGTCGGCGCCGTCGGCGTGGTTGGACCGGAACGTCGGCAAGGCGGAGATCGCGGGTCGGGCGGACAGTTTCCCGGTGCTGCGGGAAATGGCGGCAGCCGGGCAAGGGCGTGCGATCCTGCCCTGCGTGCTCGGGGACGGCGACCGGCGGTTGGTCCGGATCGATGACATCCTGCCGCAGATGCATGTCGACGTCTGGGTGGCGAGCCACGCCGATTTCGCGCAAGTGCCCCGGATCAGGGCGGTGCGCGACATGCTCCTGCGCGCGCTTGCCAATGCGCTGGAGATGGCGGCCGTGCCGGGCGACGAAAGCGGGCAGACGAAGGCGGGCGGATGACGAGGCGATTCTGCGCGGCGGCGGTGCGGCCTTGCGGTGGTGGGTTTGCCGGGGGTGCGACCTCGGTGTTTTTCCGTTTGTGTGGCAAGGATACATGGGCGGGACGCGGGCGGCGGACTGCGGCGGACTGCCAGGGGGGGCTCTAACAGCCGTGACACGTATGAAAAACAATGGGTTGGTGGCGATAGTTTAACCGTTCGCCGTTCCATGCAACTCACCGGTCACCGCGACAAACGGCCCGAGCGTTGGCCTTCGATCAGCATCCAGTCCGGCGTGCCGAAGAGCCGCTCCAGCCCCCAGATCGCCAGGGCAATCGCGATCACCGCGAGCACCAGTTTTACCCGCTTCTCTCCCGGAGGGTTGCGTGCCCAGCGGGCCATGCGCAAGAGCTGGCGCGGGTTGAAGTTCATACCGTAAGACACTGATTGAAATTCATTAATCAGGTTCCTTGTTCCTCGTCGCTGAACCGCACCTTGCCAATGTAGGGCAGGTTGCGGTTGCGTTGGGCGAAATCGATCCCATAGCCGACGACAAATTCGTCGGGGATCTCGAACCCGGTCCAATCGGCCTGGATATCGACCTCGCGGCGCGACGGTTTGTCGAGCAGGGCGATCGTCTTGAGCCGCGCGGGTCTGCGCGCTTTCAACAGCCCGACGACATGTTTGAGCGTGTAGCCGGTGTCGACGATGTCTTCCACAACGAGCACGTCGCGATGGTGAATTGCGCCCCGCAAGTCTTTGAGAATCCGCACTTCCCGGCTCGATTCGGTCGAGTCTCCATAGGAGCTCGCCTCGATGAAATCGACCTCGATCGGCAGATCGATCTCACGCACGAGGTCGGCGATGAAGACGAAGGACCCGCGCAGGAGCCCCACGACCACGAGCTTGTCGGTATCCGAGAAGGCGTCGTGGATGTCTTTCGACAGCGCCTCCACCCGGGCCGCGATGGTCTTTGCCGAGATCATCTCGTCTATGACATATGGCCGCGTTGGCATCGGCGCCCCCTTGCGCTGCTTGCATCCTGCCGTCAGCTTAGGCAAATCGCGAGCCAAAGCACAGGCCCAGTTGGGGTCAGATCACGCGTTGAAAGGGCGACATGCCGACACATGGCGAAACCAGGCGCATGCCGTACACGGCGCGGCAGATGTATGACCTCGTCGCTGATGTGATGCGCTACCCGGAATTCATCCCCTGGATCTCGGCGGCGCGGATCCGGTCGGTGGTGCCGCAGGGCGACGGGACCCAGAAGATGGAGGCCGACCTGGTGGTGAGTTTCAAGGTGTTCCGCGAGAAATTCGGCAGCCGGGTGCTGCTCGATGAGCCGAACCTGAAGCTCGATATCGAATACCTCCACGGGCCGTTCAAACACATGCGCTCGAGATGGCAATTCGCCGATGCCCCGGCACAGGACGGCGGCGGCTGCGAGGTATCGTTTTTTGTCGATTTCGAGTTCCGCAACGCGGTGCTGCAAAAGGTGATCGGCGTGGTCTTCCACGAGGCGATGCAGCGGATCGTGCGGGCTTTCGAGGAGCGCGCGAAGGTGCTCTATGCGAGCTAGACGCTCCGCAGCGCCGCGGCAGAACGCGGACGGTGGTGCCTGGGGTCAGGTTCCTGTGGGGATGGGTCATCGGGCCGGGCGGCCGGCCTGTCTTGCAGGTGCGGGCCTCAGAAACCATTACCGGGCAGGACGACGCAGGTTTCACGCCCAGATCGCACCAAGAAAGTGCCAGACCGAGCAAGCAGGGCACGTCTGAAACCAAACCGCCTGAACTTGCCGGTTTCCTAGGGAACCGGGGTCAGTTTCCTAGGAAACCGTTCCCCTATCGGAACGCAACAATGCTTTAAAAACAATCTGTTACCTAGAGTGTCGCATTGTCCTTTCGTTAACCATTTCAACCTACCGGGGGCAGGGCGCGTGCGTAGCCGAGAGCATAGCAATCTGCGTCCGCGCGTCGTCCGGGCGCTTTGGTGAGCCCCACCGCGACCGTCACCGCTTGACCCCCTGCCGCCGCCGCCGCACTCTCGCCTGCATGAGTTTTGCCAGCCGTATCACCCGCTTGCCGGTCCCGTTCGAACGCGCACCCGCCGCAGAGATTGCCGCGCAGTTCGCCGATCTCGCGCCGGAGCTGCGCGATCTGGTTGCGCGCACGGCCGGATGCAGCCCCTATCTGCGCGATCTCGCGGTGCGCGAGGCCGACTGGCTACGCGCGGCCTTTGGACGGGCGCCGGAGACGGTATTGGACGCGGAACTGGCCGCGGCCACCGGCGAGACCGACAGCGCGCTGCGCCCCGCGCTCAGGACCGCCAAGCGCCGGATCGCGCTGATTGCAGGGCTTGCCGATCTTGGCGGGGTCTGGAGCCTCGAGGAAGTCACGACCGCGCTGACGCGCCTCGCCGACACCGCCACCGACCGGGCGCTGAAGCTCCATGTCGGCCAGGAGATCGCCCGCGGCAAACTCCCCGGCGCGACGATTGACGACATCGACACCGCCGCTGGCGCGGTGGCCTTGGCGATGGGCAAGATGGGGGCGTTCGAGCTCAATTATTCGTCCGATATCGACCTCATCATGCTGTTCGACGAAAGCCGCTTCGAGCGCGACGATTTCCATGACGCGCGCGCCAGTTTCATCCGTGCGACCCGCCGGATGAGCGCAACGCTGAGCGAGATGACCGCCGATGGCTACGTCTTTCGCACCGATCTGCGGCTGCGCCCCGACCCGTCGGTCACCCCGGTGATTCTCGCCATGGCGACGGCCGAAAGCTACTACGAAAGCCTCGGGCGCACCTGGGAGCGCGCCGCCCACATCAAGGCGCGCGCCTGTGCTGGCGACATCGCCGCCGGTGAGGCCTATCTCGACCGGCTCACGCCGTTCGTGTGGCGCAAGCACCTCGACTTCGCCGCGATCGAGGACGCCCATGCGATGCGGCTTCGCATTCGCGAGCACAAGCGGGTCGGCGGACCGATCACCCTTGAGGGCCACGACATCAAGCTCGGCCGCGGCGGCATTCGCGAGATCGAGTTTTTCACCCAGACCCGGCAGCTCATCTCCGGCGGGCGCGACCCCGATTTGCGCATTCGCGCGACCGTGCCCGGTCTGGCTATGCTGGCTCTGAAGGGTTGGGAACCGGCCGAGACGGCCGAGACCCTCACCGCGCATTACCGCCGCCACCGCGAGATCGAGCACCGGGTGCAGATGGTGCGCGACGCCCAGACCCACAAGCTGCCGGGCGACCCCGACGAGATGCGCCGGATCGTCAACATGATGGGGGAGGCGGACGTGCCGGCGTGGCGGGCGGCGCTGACGGAGGCGCTGACCGAGGTCCACAGGCTGACCGAGGGGTTCTTTGCGCCTGAGGAGAAAGCGGCCGTGCTGCCGGATTTTACCGATGAGGACGAAGAGATCATCACCCGCTGGCGCGCCTATCCGGCCTGCCGCTCGGCGCGGGCGAGCCAGGTTTTCGAACGCCTCAAGCCCGAGCTTCTTGCCCGTCTCGGCAAGGCGGCCCGGCCCCGCGAGGCGCTGGTGCAGTTCGACGCCTTCCTGCGCGGGTTGCCCGCGGGCGTACAGGTGTTTTCGCTGTTCGAAGCCAACCCGCCGCTCGTCGATCTGATCGTTGACATCGCCGCCACGGCGCCCGCGCTTTCGGCCTACCTGGGGCGCAATGCCCAGGTGTTCGACGCGGTGCTGGGGGGCGATTTCTTCAAACCCTGGCCGGGGGTCGAGGGGCTGACCAAGGATCTCGCGGAAAAGCTCTCGGAGGTCGGTGGCGACTACGAGGCGCAACTCGACACCGCCCGGCGCTGGAAGAAGGAATGGCACTTCCGCATCGGCGTGCATCACCTGCGGGGTCTGACCTCGGGGCGCGACGTCGGCGCGCAATATGCCGACCTTGCCGAAGCGGTGCTCGGCGCGCTTTGGCCGGTGGTCGTCGAGAGCTTCAGCGCCAAGCACGGGGGGGCGCCGGGTCGCGGGGCGGCGCTGATCGGCATGGGCAGCCTCGGCGCGCGGACCACCTCGGCGACTTCGGATCTCGACCTCATCGTCATCTACGACGCGGCTGGCGCGGAGGCCTCGGAGGGCCGGCGGCCGCTGGCCGCACGCGCCTATTACGCGCGGCTCACCCAGGCGATGGTGACGGCGCTGTCGGCGCCGATGTCGGAGGGCAAGCTCTACGAGGTCGACATGCGGCTCAGGCCCTCGGGGCGGCAGGGCCCGGTCGCCACCTCTCTGAGCAGTTTCCGGGCCTACCAGCAGACCGAAGCCTGGACCTGGGAGCACCTCGCGCTCAGCCGTGCGCGGGCCGTCGCGGGAGATGCGGGCATCGGCGCCGATGTCGAGGCGGTGCGCGCAACCGTGCTCGCCAGCCCGCGCGACG
>DQCI01000134.1:23241-27792 GCA_003545125.1 Paracoccaceae bacterium | reverse complement strand
TGGGTCCCGTTCGCCACAATCAACCTCGGCCGTCTTGACCCACGCGTTCAGCGTCTGCGCCGCACAACCGATCCGCGAAGCACCGACAGGATTGCCGCCCAGCGGTTCTGCGGCATCCCGTGTGTGTCCGGGGCTTATTCGAGCATCGGGAAGAACCCGGCCGGCGACAACGCGACCTCATCGACGTTGCCGGCGTCGACGGTAACCGGGAGGATCTGCGGTCCGGAAAGCCCAGGCGAGCGGTCGCCCTGCATGGCCCGCAGCGCGAGTTCCAGACCCAACCGACCTTGCGCGATCGGGTCGTCGAACGGGACCATTTGAACCTGGCCGTTCTTCATCCCGCGCAGCACGGAGTGGCTGATGTAGGTCGCCACGAGCGCCGGGCGGTGCGCGCCTTCGGGCAACCGCCGCAACAGGGCCATTGCGCCCTCGATCGCCGGCGCGCTGCCGATCAGGTAGTCGGCGTCCGGATGCGCGGCGAGGGCGGTTTCGACCTCGCGGAGCTGTTCGCGCAGGCCGGTGTCGGCCCGGTAGGTGGCGACGATCTTCACCGAACTCGCGGCAAGGCCCAGGGCGAGCCCGCCGTCAAGGATCGGTCCCCAGCCGGATTGGTCAGGGCCGGTCACGAGCACGGCGGTCCTGGGGGCGGAACCGGCCGGGTGCCGGGCAGCAAGAAATTGGCCAACCTCGACCCCCATGCCGTGCCAGTCGACCCCGATCCAGCCGGCAAGATCGGGTGCGTTCAACGCGTTTACGAGGGCAAGCACCGGCTGCGCGCGGTTCGTTGCCGCAACCGCGTCAAGCAGGCGCGGATCGTCAGCCGAGACCGCACCGATCAGCACCGCGTCGGTGGGCAGGCGCCGGCACATGTCGAGAAGCGCGATCTGCCGTTCGAGCCCGTGATAGCCGCCGGACTCGTGGATCAGGACCTCGGCCCCAGCCGCGTTGGCCGCCGCCTGGAGACCGTATCCGACCGAGAGCCAGTATTCGTCCTTGAAATGGGGCACGATCACGCAGATCCGAGGCTGCGGGGTTTGCGCAAGCGCAGCGCTTGCCGCGATAACCGCCAGACCGAGCGCCGCGATTGCGCCGGCCCGGAGCCGGACGTACACCTGTGCCATGGCACGGGTACGGTTCGACAAACAGCTCCGAAGAGTGTTCACCTTCATCACCGGGCTCACGGTTGCGGTCGGGGTCATCGCCATCCTGTCCAATCGCTATCTGGTCGAGAGCCACCAGGCCTTGATCCAGGACAACCTGCCGGCGGCGGCACTCACACGCCAGATCCAGGCCGACAGCAGCTATCTCGCGACCCTCGCGGGCGCGTTCGCCGATGTCGGAAACGTGGCCGATCTGACGACGCTCACCAACGAGATGACCGCGCGCATCGCCGCGCTCGGAACCCAGGTCAGTGACCTGGCGGCGCGCGCGCCGGGGGTCGAGGGGCCGGTCCCGCCGGAACTCGCGGGCCTGGAGCGCGCGGTGCAGGCCCAGGCGCAGGTGGCGCGCGCCCGGCTCGAAGCGCGCGTCGCTGTGGCCGGCCGGCTGGCGGAGGCGGGCGCACGGCTGGCGGAGCTTGAGGACCTCGTAGCACGCCAGACCGACACCGCGCGGGTACAGGTCACGGCGAGCATTGCCGACCTCTACGATGTCGCGCCGGGGGCGCTTGCGGGCCGTCTCGACCGGCTCGCCGACGAGAGCTTCTTCGCCTACGATCGTCTCTACGAGCTGTCGCGCGCGGTGGAAGGTGTCCGGGTCGGCCTGGACCGGGTCGACCAGACCGCCGATGCGCGCGCTCGCCGATCTGCGTGCACAGGTCAGGAGCGAGATCGCGGTGGGCCTGACCCGGACGGCCTACCTGCCGTCGGCGAGCGCCCGGGCCGAGGCCGACGGGCTGCTGAACGCGGTCCGCGCGGAAATCACCGACGTCGGGGCGATTGGAATCAAGGGCCGCGAACTTGCAGCCGGCAGTGAACTTGCCGCGGCGATCGACCGGCTTCAGACGCGCACCGAAACGCTCGTGGCCTGGGCCGACGGGCTGTTTGACCGGATGCAGCGCACGGCCGCTGCCAGCCAGGCACGCACGGCGCAGCTGAGTTGGTGGATTACCGTTGGCCTCGCGGCCACGCTTGCGGCGGCGATCGCCGCGGCGGTCGTTGCCCGCCAGCAGGTGAGCCGGCGGACGGTGTCGCGGTTGACCGACATCTCGCACCACATCACGGCCCTGGCGCGCGGCGACTACGACCGCGACATCCCCGAGACCGGCGAGGACGAGATTGGCCGCATGGAGCGGGCGCTGCACGTGCTGCGTCTTCGGGCTGCGGAGGCGCAACGGTTACGCGAAGACCTCGAGGCCGCGGTGACCCAACGCACGCGCGATGTTGTGACCGAGATGCATGCCCACGATCAGGCCCGCGACGAGGCGGAAGCCGCCAACCGGGCGAAGTCGGAGTTCCTCGCGATGATGGGGCACGAGATCCGCACACCGCTCAATGGTGTCGTGGGCATGTTGCGTCTGCTCGAACAGGAGGCCGACACCGACGACCAGACAAAGCGCGCGACCGTCGCGCGTGAGAGCGCCGAAAACCTGCTGACATTGTCAAACGACATCCTCGACTATGCCGCCACGCAGGATCACGCCCCGGTTCTCGAGCCGGTGCATTTCGATCTGCGCGACCTCATGGGGCAGCTTGCGGGGTATCTGCGTGCCAATGCGCAGGAGAAAGGATTGATCGCGGCGATCGACATGGCACCGGGCGCGCCGCCGGTGTTGCACGGCGATCTGCGCAAGATACGGCAGGTCGTGGTGAACCTGCTGTCGAACGCGGTGAAATACACCGAGGCCGGTCAGGTGACGCTCTATCTCGACCACGCGCCTGACCCGGGTAGCGCCACCCAGGTGCTGAGCTTTTCGGTCACCGATACCGGCATCGGCATCGCCCCGGGGGACCAGGCGCGGGTCTTCGACGTTTACGTGCGCGGCGCGCACCACGCTGGTGACACGATCGAGGGGTTGGGGCTTGGGCTCTCGATCTGCCGGCGGTTGACCGAGGCGATGGGGGGCGCGCTGACGCTGGAAAGCGCGCCTGGCGCCGGGTCACGGTTCACGCTGACCGTGCCCCTGGACGAAGGCGACCCGGCTCAGGTGGTGCGGCCCGGCGAGGCCGTGGTCGCGGCACGGCTTGGGCGGCGCGTTCTGGTGGTGGAAGACCAGCCGGTCAACCGCATGGTCGCGCGGGGATACCTCGAAAGACTGGGATGCACGGCGGTGGAAGCAGAGACCGGCGCCGAAGGCATCGCCCGGGCGCACACGGGCGTCGACTTCATCTTGATGGATCTCGACCTTCCCGACATGTCGGGAGGTGAAGCGGCCGCGGCGATCCGGGCGGCGATCGCGCCCGCCCCGCCGATCGCGGCGCTGACCGCGCATCGGATCGAGGACAGTCCCGCCAAACGCGCCGAGCTCCATGTCGACCACATCTTGTACAAGCCGCTGTCGCCGCGCGCGCTTGGCGAGTTGCTCGGCGTTTCAGCGGCCGCGGACGGCGCCGCCTTGCCGTCGGATACCCGCGACTCCTTGGCCGCCGATATTGACGATATCGGGCCGGAAGAGACCGCCGCAATCGTTGCGACGTTTCTGGACCAGGTGAGCCCGGCGCTCGCCACGATGGAGGCCGCGCTGGCCGCCGTCGATTTTCAGGCCTTGGCGCGGCAGGCGCACCGGCTCAGGGGGGCTGCCTCGAATTTCGCACTGACATCCCTTTGCACCCACCTCGCCCGGATCGAAGACGCGGCCCTTGCGCAAGGCGACGTGGCCGGGGCCGCGGCCGGGATCGACGAGACCGCGGGCGCCGCCGTACAGGGGCTGCGCGCCGCGGCGCGCGACCTCGGGCTTCAGCCCCCTGCCGCGCCGGGGCCCGCCAGCATGTAGCCTTCGCCGTGGATCGTGATGATCCACTCGGGGTGTGACGGGTCGGGTTCGATCTTCTTGCGCAACCGGCCGACCAGCACGTCGATGGTCCGGTTGTCGGGGGTCCAGTTGCGGTTCTGGATCAGGTCGAGCAGCCGGTCGCGGCTCAGGATCACGCCCGGGTGGGCGGCGAAGGCGGCGAGCAGATCGAACTCGGCGCGGGTGAGCGCCTCCACGGTCCCGGTCTGTGCGACCAGCCTGCGCCGCGCCCGGTCGAGCTGCCATCCGCCGATGACCGGGTCTGCGGGTGCAGATTGCGTCTGAGCCTGGGCGGCGCGGCATTCGACGACCCGGGCGGCGAGGTTCTTGATCCGGGCAAACAGCTCGCGCTTGTCAAACGGCTTGGTCACGTAGTCGTCGGCGCCGAGTTCTAGTCCGACGATCCGGTCGATCTGGTCGGTCCGGCTGGTCAGGAGGATGATCCCGACCGTCGAAACCGCCCGCTGTTCGCGGGTGATCGTGAGCCCGTCCTTGCCGTCGAGGTTGATGTCGACGAGCAGCACGTCGGCCGGGTCGCGCGCGAGGGTCTCTTCCATCGCCATCGCGTCCGCCGCTTCGCTGACCCGGTACATCTGCTGGCG
>DQCI01000134.1:17621-23162 GCA_003545125.1 Paracoccaceae bacterium | reverse complement strand
ACATTCTTTTACAAATTACTACAGCCCGTTCATCCCTTCAGCAAGACCGGTTCACACGCCGGGCGTAGCCTGCCGGCAGACAATTCTGCAAATGGAGCAACCCGATGACCATCATGACCCCCACCCGCCGCGGCTTTCTCGCCGGTTCCGGCGCGCTCGGCCTGTCGAGCCTCTGGGGCAGCACCGCGCTCGCCTCGCTCGACCCGAACTCGTTCCAGGGCCGCGTGTTCCACGCCAGCCATTTCGGCACCTTCGAGGCGGTGGTGCGCGACGGCAAGATCGTCGGCATCAACAAGATGATGGAACTCGACGCCCGGCCGACCGAGATGCTGAGCCACGGCCTCCTGGATCGGACCTATGACAAATCCCGCATCGACTATCCGATGGTGCGCAAATCCTACCTTGAAGGGTGGGAAACCGGCGACACCAAGCCCGAATTTCGTGGCAAGGAAGAATATGTCCGCGTCGATTGGGACACCGCCTGGAGCCTCGCCGCCAAGGCGCTGCTCGATACCGCCGCCAATCATGGCAACGAAGCGATCTTCTCGTCGTCCTATGGCGGCTGGTCGAATGCCGGCTCGTTCCGTCCCAACGTGCTACAAGGCCGCCTGATCAACCTGATGGGCGGCTGCACCAACACCGCCGGCGACTGGTCTGCCGGCGCGGGCCAGGTGCTGCTGCCGCGAGTGCTCGGCGACATGGAGGTCTACTCCGGTCAGACGTCCTGGGAAGTCATCCGCGACAATACCGAGGTCTTCGTGCTCGTCGGCGCCGACCCGATCAAGAACAACCGCGTCGAATACCGGGTGGCCGATCACGGCATGTACGGACCCTGGGAAGAGATCCGCGACGCCGGCGTCAAGTTCATCTCGATCAACCCGCAGCGCACGGCGAGCGATGAATACCTCGGCGCCGAGTGGCTGAAGATCGTCCCCAACACCGATACCGCGCTGTTCCTCGCCATGGCCTACCATGTGCTCGAGCAGGGGCTGGAAGACCGCGCCTATCTCGACAAGTACACCGTCGGGGCCGACAACTGGATCGCCTATGTGAAAGGCGAGGACGACGGCACGCCGAAGACGCCGGCCTGGGCCGCCGAAATCACCGGCATGGACGAGGCCAGGATCAAGGAACTCGCCGAGCTCTTCGCCACCTCGACCACCCAGATTGCCGCTTCCTGGGCCATCCAGCGCGCCCAGCACGGCGAAATGGCCTATTGGGCCATCGTCAACTTCCAGGCACTGACCGGCAAGATCGGCAAGCCCGGCGCAGGCCTCGGGTTCTCGTGGCACTACGGCAACGGCGGCATGCCGCAAGGCGGCAACCGCACCCCAGTGGGCATGAGCCAGGGGCGCAACTTCGTCACCAAGATCGTTCCCGCCTCGCGGATCACCGAGGCGCTGGAAAACCCAGGGATGGAGTTCTTCTACAACGGTCAGACGAACACCTATCCCGACGTCAAGATGATCTTCAACGCCGGCAACAACTTCATGTCGCACCAGCAGGACACCAACCGGCTGATCCGGGCGCTCGCAAAAGTGGAAACCATCGTCAGCGTCGATGTCTGGTGGACGGCGGCGACCCGTTGGGTCGACATCGTGCTGCCTGCCTCGAGCACGCTGGAGCAGGACGACATCACCTCAGGTGGCACCTATTCCAACGACAAGGTCTACGCGATGAAGAAGGTGATCGAACCGATCGGCGAGAGCCTGCCGGACTACGAGATCTTCGAAGGCCTCGCCGACAAACTGGGGCTCTGGACCCAGTTCACCGAGAGCGAAGACAAGATGTACCACATCAAGCTCGCCTACGAAGCCTCCGGCGCGGCCGAGGATGTGCCGTTCGACGCGTTCTGGGAGAAGGGTTACGCCCGGATGCCGGTGCCGGAAGCGGCCCGCAAGTGGACCCGCCACGGTGCTTTCTACGAAGACCCCGAAGCCAATGCGCTGCACACGGACTCCGGCAAGATCGAGATGTTCTCCGAGAGCATCGCGGGCATGGAGATCGACGATTGCCCAGGAATGCCGGTCTGGATGGAAAAGCACGAGTATCTCGGCAACGCCAAGCCTGGCCAGCTGCACGTCGTGTCGCCGCACCCGTGGTTCCGCCTGCACAGCCAGATGGACCAGTCCGAAAAACTGCGCGCGCTTTACAAGGTGCAAGGCCGTGAGCCGGTCCGGATCAGCACCGAAGACGCCGCCTCGCGCGGCATCGAGGATGGCGATCTGGTCGAGCTCTTCAACGACCGCGGCACGGTGATCGCCGGGGCTGTCGTCAGCGATGACATCATGCCGGGTGTGGTCTCGATCTACGAGGGGGCCTGGCCGTCGCTCGACAGCAAGGGCCGCTGCAACTCAGGCCTGGTCAACTTCCTGACCTCGACCCAGCCGTCGTCCGGTCTGGCGCAGGCGACCACGGCCAACACCGTGCTGGTCGAGATGCGCAAATGCGAGGACCCGGAAGGTCCGAACATGGCTTATGAAAAGCCGGCGATCATCGACGACATGGACCTGGCCGAGATCGACGAGGACAAGCTTGGCCTCGACCGTCTCGAGGAGCTGACTGCCGCACTCTATGCCGACATGACGCCGGGCGAGAAGATGTTCTTCGAACGCTGCACCGTCTGCCACGCCCCGCGCGAGGTGACGCACTATACCCAGCAGCAGTGGAAAGGCATCGTCCCGTCGATGTTCGAACGCGCCGGCCTTGAAGACAGCGAACGCCAACTGGTGATGGACTACCTGATGGCGAACGCGGCTGACGCCAAGTGAGCGCAACGGGGTGGCCGGTACGGTGCCGGCCACCCTTTCCCGATCTCCTGCCCGGACGCTTCACCATGCCGTTTGACACCCCTTCCGACCGGCTGACCGACCCGTTCGGGCGCCGGATCACCTATCTCCGACTTTCCGTCACCGACCGCTGCGATCTGCGCTGCACCTATTGCATGTCGGAACGCATGCGGTTCGTGCCGAAAGCCGAGCTTCTGAGCCTCGAAGAGCTGGCCCTGTTGTCGGAGGATTTCATCCGCCGCGGCGTGACCAAGCTGCGCCTCACGGGTGGCGAGCCGCTGGTGCGCCGCGACGTGATCCAGCTTTTTTCCGCTTTGTCGCGCCACCTCGACACCGGGGCGCTCGAGGAACTCACGCTGACGACCAACGGCACCCTGCTCAGCCGCTTCGCGCGCGACCTCGCCGCCTGCGGCGTGCGGCGGGTCAACGTCTCGCTCGACACGCTCGACCCTGCGCGTTACCGCGCTGTGACCCGGCGCGGCGACATCTCGAAAGTGCTGGCGGGGCTTGATGCGGCCCAGGCGGCCGGGCTGCGCGTCAAGCTCAATGCGGTCGCGTCGCGAGGCGCCTTCGAGGCCGAGATTGATGACCTGATCCGCTTCGCCCATGGCCGTGGCATGGACCTGAGCCTGATCGAGGAAATGCCGCTGGGCGAGACCGGAACGGACCGCCCCGACCGGTTCCTGCGGCTCGACAGGCTGGTAGACGACCTCGGCAAGCGCTGGACCCTTTCGCCCGACCGAAAAAGCACCGGAGGCCCGGCGCGCTATCTGCACATCACTGAAACCGGCGGCTTGCTCGGCCTCATTTCCCCGCTCAGCTGCAACTTCTGCGCCAGCTGCAATCGGCTGCGCGTGAGTGCGACCGGAAAACTCTACCCGTGCATGGGCGACGACGGCGCCGTCGATCTGCGCGCGGCGCTCCGCGATGCCCCGGAGCGGATCGGAGGGCTGATCCGGACTGCGCTTGCCGCAAAACCGCGACATCATTTCTTCGACACCCGCGCAGGGTCCACCCCGGCGGTCATGCGGCACATGTCGGTCCTCGGCGGGTGACAAAGCGGCCTGTGCCGGGTCGGCCTGCCGCGCGAAAGGGGCGGCACTGATCGGGTTGCGACCCACATGCGCGGCGTTTGGGCCTGGGCGATGGACAGTCTGATTTCGGCAACGCCGCGTTCGGCCGATTTGCCGTCGAAACGCCGACCGGACGCGCCCCGGATCGTCCCGGCGACGTCCCTGGCGACATCCGGCGTTCGTTCACATCACAGCTGGGCGAACAAGGCGTCCACGCGCGCGCGGACGCGCGCCGCGTTCGCGGCCTTGACCGGGCCGAAACCCCGGATGGCGTCGGGCGCGCGCAGGATCTCGGTCCAGGTTTCGGCCGATCCCGCGCCCAGCCCCTGCGCACATCGGTCGATCAGACCTTCGTACCAATCGATCAAGGCGCGCTCCATGCGGCGTTCAGCCGTCCATCCGAACGGGTCGGCCATCGTGCCGCGCAGGCTACGCAACCCGGCCACCGCCCGGAGCGGCCCGCGCATCCAGGGGCCAAAGGCACGTTTGCCGGGACGGCCGGTGCGCGCGTCGGTCCGCGCCAGGATCGGCGGCGCCAAGTTGAACTCAAATCGTGGGGCGCCCTCGAAGGTGCGCTCAAGGCGGTCTTCGAAGTGCCGGTCCGTCAGCAGGCGCGCGACCTCGTACTCGTCCTTGTAACGCATCAGGTGCGACAGGACCGGGATCGCGGCGGCGGTGAGGCCGGACACACCTTTGGCCGCCTCCGCGTCGGCCAGGCGCGAGATCGCGCGGCGGTACCGATCCTCCCATGCCGCATTCTGGTATGCGGCGACGAGGCCCGCGTGAAATTCGAGACCGTCCCCCAGGCCATCCCCCAGGCCGTCCCTCAGGCCATCCCCCAGACCAACCACCGCCGAACTGTCGTCGGGCGAGGGATCCGCGAACGACGGATCGACCGCCACGAGCCGCCCGACCCGGAAGGCACGGGTGTTGAAGTCGACGGCGACGCCGTTGAGGTCGATGGCCCGCTCGATCGCTTCGGCCGACAGCGCGAGCCGGCCGAGCTGGAAGGCATAGCCCACCATCAGCATGTTGATCGCGATGGTATCGCCGCAGGTCGCCTTGGCGATACGGGTGCCATCGATCATGTGGCTGCAACCCGCCCCGACACGCCCCGCGAACCGGTCGAGGATCGCCGCACGGTCCGGAAGCCCGGCCTCGCTCGCCGCAAACTGGAACGACGCCGCGGGCGCGATCGCGCTGTTGGCGATCAGCGTAGACCGCGCGGCACCCAGGGTCTTGAGCGCGTCCGGGTCGGCGGCGGCCATCATGTCGAACGCGAGCAGCAGATCGGCTTCGCCGGTCCCGATCCGTTGCGGCCCCAGCTCCTGCCCGGCTTCGCCCAGGCGGATATGCGAATAGACCGCGCCGTTCTTCTGCGCCAGCCCGGTCACGTCGAAAACCGAGGCACTTTTTCCTTCGAGATGCGCGGCCATGGCCAGGAGCGCGCCGACGGTCACGACGCCGGTGCCGCCGATACCTGCGACCATCAGCGATTGGGTCGCGGACGGGCGCGGCGCCGGTGCCGGCAGGTTTTCCAGCCGCTCGGGGGCAATGGCCGCGGCATCGGGCTTGCGCAACGTGCCGCCCCGAACGGTGACGAAGGCCGGGCAGAACCCTTTGAGACAGGAGAAATCCTTGTTGCAGGACGATTGGTCGATCTGTCGCTTGATCCCGAG
>DQCI01000134.1:17412-17592 GCA_003545125.1 Paracoccaceae bacterium | reverse complement strand
CCCTCGCAGACCGCCTCGTTGATGATGACGCGGATGTCGGGGTCGGCCAACTTGCCGCGCTTGCGGCGGCGGCGTTTCTCGGCGGCGCAGGTCTGTTCATAGATGATCGCGGTCGTGCCGGGGATATCGCGCAGCTCGGTCTGGATCCCGGTGAGGTCGTCGCGGTGGCGGAGCTGTACC
>DQCI01000134.1:1151-17332 GCA_003545125.1 Paracoccaceae bacterium | reverse complement strand
ATCCGGCCGACGCTGATCGGTCCGTCGATGGGCTGCCCCCCGGTCATCGCGACGGCGTCGTTGTAGAGGATCTTGTAGGTCACGTTCACCCCGGCGGCGACCGAGGCGCGGATCGCGAGAAGGCCCGAATGGAAGTAGGTGCCGTCGCCGATGTTCTGGAACATGTGCGGCGTTTCGGTGAAGGGCGCGAGGCCGATCCAGTTCGCGCCCTCGCCGCCCATCTGGGTCGGCGGCATGGTCGTGTCGGTGCCGTTGAACAGCACCAGGGTGTGGCAACCGATCCCCGAGAAGGCGAGGCTCCCGTCCGGCAGCCGGGTCGAGGTGTTGTGCGGGCAGCCCGAACAGAAATAGGGCACGCGGGTGTCGCCGCTGGCCGTGGGCCGGTTCAAGAGCGGCGCCGGCGCCATGCGTTCATAAGCGGCCTCGAGGGTCGGGTCGGCGAGGCCCCGGTCGCGCAGCAGCCGGTAGAGGGCGCGGGCGGTCTCTTGCGGATCGATGGCGACGTCGGACGGAAACAGCCGGTTGCCCTGGCCGTCGGTCTTGCCCCAGATCGCCGGGTGACGGGCGGTATCGTAGAGGATCGCGCGCGCCTGATCCTCCAGCACGGGATGTTTGTCCTCGACGAACAGGAGCGCCTCGGCCTGCCCGGAAAAAGCGGCGATGCCTTGCGGTTCCAACGGCCAGATGCAGCCGACTTTCCACACCCCGACCCCGAGTGCTGCCATCCGCGCCGGGTCGAGACCGAGAAGCTCGAGCGCCCGGCAAACGTCCTTGTAGCTCTTGCCGGCGGCGACGATCCCGATCCTGGGCAGCTCAGCCCCCTTGGCGACCCGGTCGATCCGGTTTGCGCGTACAAAGGCGTGCACCAGCGGCAGGCGGTACCGCTGCACCACCTGCTCGACCTCGCCCGGCCCGAAGAACCGCGGGTTGATGTTCACCCCCTGCGGCGGAAGTTGGTCGGGGTGGCGTTTCGGCACGACGATATCGGCCCCAGCCGCATCGAGCGACACGGTGGCGGTCTGCTCGACGGTCTCGTTGACGCATTTGAACCCGACCCAAAGCCCGGTGAACCGCGACATTTCCCAGCCGAGCAAACCGAAGCGCAGAAACTCCTCGACGTCCGCGGGGTAGAGCGACGGGACCGACAGCGCCGCGAGGGTCTGTTCGCTCTGGTGTGCACTGGTCGAGGACTTTCCGGAATGGTCATCGCCGTAGACGAGGAGCACGCCGCCTTTTTCATGGGTGCCGGCGTAGTTGCCGTGGTGGATCGCGTCGGTCGACCGCTCCACGCCCGGCCCCTTGCCATACCACATGGCGAAAACGCCCTCGACCTTTGCCCCGGGCAGCGCATCGATCTGCTGGGTCCCCCAGGCCGAGCTGGCCGCGAGATCTTCGTTCACCGCGGGAAGGAAGGTGATGTCATGCGCCTTGAGCCGATCCGCCGCGCGAAAGGCCGCGCTGTCGAGACCACCCAGCGGCGACCCCCGATACCCGGAAATGAACCCCGCCGTCTTGTAGCCACGCGCGGCGTCGCGGTCGCGTTGCAGCATCGGCAACCGAATGAGCGCCTGGACACCGGAGATCAGGATCCGACCACGGTCGCGGGTGTATTTGTCGTCGAGCGAAACATCGACCAGATCGCGCGCCATGGCATCCTCCCTCGGAGTGGCTCAGGCTACCCGATACCAAAGGATCCGGCGCGGGACAATTTCCAGGGTCGTGTCCCGGCTGCGAAGCGAAGGCCGCGAATGACGGCGGTGAGCCCTTTCGAGACCTTTGCATACCATGTCGAAGGGCAGCTTTCCCACGGCTTGGGCGCAGGCATGCCCGCAGTGACAGATAGCTGCCAGAACTCAACGGGTTCGGCCTGGCGGTTCTGTCCCACATATCCATTGAAGATACCTGGCACTCGGGGGGGGCAGAAACGACCGTTTTTTCACCGGTATACCGGAAGGGATATCGAAAAGCGGGACACCGACGGTCACACAACGGCGTTGCTTCGCAAGGCCGAGCAGCGAACGGTCTTGCAGTGTATTCTGAACCACGAGCATCAAGAACGACCACGCACCTGCGCGGAGGCCCCATGCAAGACAGTTTCGAGGGTTTTCTCAGGCATGGGGGACATGGTCGGTACGAATTGGCTCGGCGCAACGGTCAGGTCCATGGCCGCCGTGTCGCCTTTTCTATGAAATCAACGCTCCCGAACCAAGAAGCTCCGCGCGCCGATTTCGCGGGCCGCCTGGATCATGTGATCGAAAAAAACACGCGGATGCTCCTGAATGCGCTGACGCCACCAGACACGGTGCCGGCCGTGACCGAATCCGATCTGCGAGATGTCACGGACGCGAAAGACGAAATTCTGGACCATTGGAGTGTTCGGCTAGAGGGCATCTTCAACGAGTATCAGACCCATCCACAGCGCTCGCGCCCGCTGCGGGTGGCCATGGAAGAACGGCTGCTTCGCGCATTCGCTGGATTGATCAACCAGCTTCGTTCGGAAGCGCTTGGCATAGAGCGGTGCATCTGGCGCTCGCAGGACGACCCCAAAATCCGTGACCTTCATGCTGACTATGACGGCCGGGTGTTTCAATGGCACGAGCCGCCGGAAGGCGGCCACCCCGGGCAGGCACACAATTGCCGGTGCTACGCCGAACCAGTTGCTCAGGGAACCCAGAGTGATGTCACGCCAGTCGACTTTGAGCCAACGGCCGGTGGCGGTGTTCCCATACGGAACCTTCAGGAACATGAGGCAAAGGGTGGGCATACGATTGCCCCGCCCGTTGGGAAGAGCGAAGCATTTCTGCAGAGTGCGGAGTGCGGTGAACGCCCAACAATTCGAAGGTCCGGTCGTGAGCGTTTTCCGAAGGCGTCACGGGTCCTTCTCGTCACTCGAATCCGCGCAAAAACTGACGAACTCCAATCTGGCCCGGAACGCGGCCACAGTTAACGCTGTTGCTAGCGGGCAATTGTCAGAGGCCTTTGTCACAAGTACCTTCGCGTCTGTGACAGCGTGATCGCCGCCCGGGAGGGCCTCACCCGCTATCTGGGGTTCTACAACACGAGGAGACCGCACTCATCGCTGGACTGGCGCACGCCCGATCAGGCATATCTCAACACGTCACGGCGAATCCCGATCGTGGCGTAACCGAGCGGGAAATCCACCTAGGAAACGGCTCGAAACTGTTCAAACAAACCACGCCACCTCTCCTTTCATGCAAGGCGACAACGTCATTCCATTCAAAAACTAGGCTAATGTGGGAACGGCATACCGCTTACCAACAAATGGGGTGTAGCTCAGATCATCTTGCGATCCGCCCCGACAACCTTGCTGGCCCGCCGTTCCGGTGGTCCCATCTGGGATCTCAGATGCGCAACAGCCGCGCGCTTCACGGCGGGCCTCACCATTTTATTGAAAGCAGCTCCTTCATCGTCGCCGCTTCCAACATCTGTTCCGCGAGTAGCTTCTTCAGCCGGGCATTCTCGTCTTCCAGCGCCTTGAGCCGCTTGGCATCCGAAACCGTCATGCCGCCAAACTTGGCCTTCCAGTTGTAGCTTGGCCTTCCAGTTGTAGAACGTATCTTCCGACATGCCATGCTTGCGACAGAGATCAGCGCACTTCGCGCCAGCCTCGTGCTCGGTCAGAATGCCCCGCCTCGGCAGATTGCCGTGCAATCGCCTGTCGGGCAGTGAATGATTTTCTCTTCCGTAAATCTTGATCCCTTCATTGTCCGTCCCTTGTTTGGGTCGGACTCCAATTCTGTCTGGTGGAAGTATCCCGTGGCAGGTCAGTTTCAACATGCGGGTGACATACGATTTCTCTGTTGATCTCAACCGGTCTGCGGGTCCTGTGGATTTTCCCGCGGCTTGCGGCCACGGCGAAAACCACCGAACGTTTCACGCCTGCTGGGAGCCGACTTTCAGTCAACGGCAGATTTGTCCCGCAGTGCGGGCATTCTCTTCAATTGTCCCGCGGCCACTTGCTTGGACGACGGCTCATTGCGCGGCGGCGCTGCGTCGGTGTCCGCGTGGCGGACGAAGCCGACAGCTCGAGTTTGCCGCGATGGGGTTTCGCGAGCACCTCAATGCGCAGGTTCATCGCGATACGGGTTCCGCCCCATGGGCGGCCTGAAAGGATGATCTCCGTAACGCCGAGGTCCGGCCCTTCCATTGGGCGCCGGTTTCGTCCAGCTCATGCGCGTTGGCCGCTGGTCAGTCGATGCCGAAATCGGGGCCCACAGCATGTTGGACCCATGCGGAAAGGTGAGGGGGCATCGAGGTCCTTGCGCGGCGACGACGGTGGTCTTGGTATCCGCATCAAAAAGGCGGCGTGCCGTCACTGGTAGGTGCGGTCGTCGAGGTTCGCCTCGGTGATGGCATCGCCGCAGAGCGCCAAGAACGCCGTCTCGGCGTCGGACAGGTGGCGGGCCGGGTTGGTCAACAGATAGATGTTGACCAGTGGCAGATCGTCGTAGGGGGGCAATTGTCGCAAACGGCCGAGATCGACGTCGCGCCGGGCGACGTGGAGCGGCAGCGCGCCGATGCCGACATTGGCAACGATCATCCGGCGCAACTCGTGCAGGTTGGACGATAGCCCGCGCCAGCCGGCGGCGATCTTCGCGCGCGCCCGAAGCTTTGCCACAGGTTCCAATGGGCCGCCTTCGGCTTCGGTTTGAAAGGACACCGACGGCTCGCCTTCGAGGTCGGCGAGCGCGATCTCCGGCCTGTCGAACAGCGGGTGGCGCGGCCCGCAGAACAGGCCGAAGTACTCCCGGTACAGGATCTTGGCTTTCAGGCCTGCCGGTTTTTTGTGCATCAGGCATATCCCGAGACTCGTACGGTTCTGATTGACCCGCGCGACGATCTCCTCGCTTTCGGCGACGTTGAACGAAAACGTCACCTTCGGATGGCGCATTGTGAAGCTGTTCAGGGCCGCGTCGAAATGGTCGGAGATCACATGGCTGGTGATGCCGATCGAGATGTGACCGCGCAGGTCTTCGCCCCCGATCTCCAACAGGGACGGCAGCTGGGAGACCATGCCGAAGATCGAGGAGCATTGGGAGTACAGCACCTGGCCAGCGCGTGTCACTCTGAATTCGTTGGGTTTTCTGATGATCAGGCGCTGGCCGGCCGCCGCCTCCAACCGCTTCAGCGCAGACGAGATCGTGGGCTGTTTGAGCCCGAGGAAATCCGCCGCCCGTGAGATGCCGCGTTGTTCGACCACGACCATGAAGGTGCGCAGGAGATTCCAGTCCAGCTGCCAAGGGAACCGTTGCTCATAGGGCTTCATCATAGACCTCATCTATGTTGATCATTCGCTTTATTTATTTGCGCGATAATTGGGGGCGTGCAAGCGTTTCCGGCAAGGCGGTCGAGACCGTCACCCGCCCGGGGGCATCGCCGGGGGGCTTCGACAGAACCCAACAGGAGAGTGAAATGACCAAGCGCAGAAATCTCATCAAAGCCGCCGTCGCCGCAGGCAGCCTCGCCCTCGCCGGGATCGCGGCGACCGCGCCGGCCTCTGCCGAGGAACTCGACACGATCAAGGAAGCGGGGGTGATCCGCATCGCCATGTCGGGCGCTTATCCGCCGTTCAACTTCGTCAACGATCAGAACGAGGTCGTCGGCTTCGACCCGGCCATCGGCACCGAGATTGCCAAGCGGATGGGGCTCGAGACCGAGATTGTCACCACCGCCTGGGACGGGATCATCGGCGGGTTGCTGGCCAACAAGTACGACGCCATCGTCGGCTCGATGACCATTACCGAGGAACGCGACGAAGTGGTCGATTTTGTCGGCCCGTACTACACCACCAAGCGCGCCATCTTCACCCAGGAAGGCAGCGACATCACCTCCGTAAGCCAGCTCGGCGATGTGCAGGTCGGGGTAACGCTCGGCGAGACCCACGAGGAATGGGCGCGCGAGCAGGGCTACAGCGTGCGCACCTACAAGGGTCTGCCCGAACTGTTGCTCGAGCTCGAAAACGGCCGCGTCGACGTGATCGTCAACGACTCGATCGCCGCGATTCTCGCGATGACCGAAAAGGGTCAGTCATTCGCGGTCATCGAAGATTTCGAGACCGATGAGTTCGGCGCCGGGATCGCGATCCGCGAGGGCAACCCTGCGCTCGCCGCGGGGATGCAGGAAGCGCTCGACGCGATGATGGAAGACGGCACCTATGTCGAGATCGCCATGGAATGGATCGGCGCCGACATCCGCTGACACCTCCCTGGCCCGTCGGCAGCTGTCGGCGGGCCGCATCCCCGGACGCGCACCCGACATGACCACGCATTACGGAAAACTCACCTGGGAAGAGGTGCGCGACGCCGACAAGGATCGGGTGGTGATCCTCAACGTGTCGGCGACCGAAGACCACGGACCGCACATGCCGCTCGACACCGACACGGTGCTGGGCATGGCCGTGGCCGAGGGGGTCGCGGCCGCCGCGCCGGACGAGGTTTTCGTGATGCCGCCAGTGCCCTACGGGTTCAACGAGCATCACAAGGATTTTCCGGGGGTGATCTGGATCCAGCCGGAAACGCTCCTCGCCTTCGTCACCGACATCACCAAATCGCTCGCCCACCACGGATTCCGGCGCATTCTCCTGCTCAATTCGCACGGCTCGAACCACCCGGTGCTCGACCTCGCGGCGCGCAAGACGGTGATCGAAACCGGCATCATCTGCGTCTCGGCCTCGTATTGGAACCTCTGCGCGGAGCGGGTCAACGAACACCGCAAGTCCGAAACCGGGGGCATTGCCCACGCCGGCGAGTTCGAAGCGGCGATGTACATGCACCTCGCGCCCGAGCACGTGAATATCGAGAAATCGGCGACCCAGAACCTGCACGACCCGGCGAGCCGTTTCTTCAACCTCGATCTCGCACGCGGCGGCGGCAAGGCGATGCTGATGCGCTGGTGGTCGGAGGTCTCGCCCGACGGCACGATGGGCGACCCGACCGTCGCCGACCCGGAGACCGGGGCGAAGTTTCTCAAAGCGGCGATCGAGGAGACCACGGCACTGGTGCGCGAGATCCGCGCCCTGCCAATCCTCGACCGCACAGACCACCACTAGGAAGGCGTGGACATGGACTTCGACCTGATGCTGCGTGTCTACCCGTTCTTCCTCGAGGCCGCCTGGGTGACGATCGAGCTGTCGGTGCTCACCACCATTCTCGGGCTGAGCTGCGGCGCGCTCGGGGCGGCGGCGCGGCTCTCGCGTCACTGGTACTTGCGCGCGCTCGGGGCGGCCTACGTGAGCGTGATCCGCGGCACGCCGGCGTTGATCCAGCTGTTCATCCTCTATTTCGGCGGCCCCCAGATCGGCATCCAGCTCGACGCTTTCGAGGCCGGCGTGATCGGTCTTGGCGTGAATATCGGCGCCTACATGACCGAAACGATGCGCGGGGCGATCATCGCCGTCGACCGGGGACAGACCGAGGCAGCCCGCACGCTGGGGCTGTCGCGGTTCGAGGCCTTCCACAAGGTGACGCTGCCGCAGGCGTTCCGGCTGATGATCCGCCCGCTCGGCGTGAACATCAACGCGCTCATCAAGGGCACGGCGCTGGTGGCGGCGATCGCGGTGGTCGAACTTACCTACACCGCGCAGCGCTACATCGGCTCGACCTACAAGCCGTTCGAGATGTTCCTGCTCTCGGGCCTGCTCTACATGATCATCATCTACAGCGTCGGGCGCGGGATCGCCTGGCTCGACCGCAAGGCGCGCATCACATGACGTTTGCCGCGACAGAAAGGGGCCACCATGGGGCTTGATTTCTCCGTTGTCCCCAAGTTCATGGACATCATCCTGCTGGGCGCGCTCTGGACCATCGCGATCACCGCCGGGGCGGCGCTGCTGAGCTTCGTCGGCGGGATCTTCTTCGCGGTCATCGCGCTCTATGCCCACTGGATCGTGCGGCTGCCGTTTCGCGGCTTCGAGTTTCTGTTCATGGGCACGCCGCTGCTGCTGCAGCTCTTCCTGATCTATTTTGGCCTGGTGCAGATCGGCATCGACCTGCCCGCCTTTGTCGCCGGGGTGATCGGGCTGGGCCTGCACTTCGCGGTGTACAATTCCGAGCTGATCCAGACCGCGATCGTCGCCGTCGACAAGGGCCAGATGGAAGCCGCGCGCACCATGGGCCTGTCGCGCGGCCAGGCGCTGCGCAAGGTGGTGATCCCGCAGGCGGTGCGCGACGTGATCCCGCCGATCGGCAACAACATGATCGCGCTATTGAAGGACAGCGCTCTGGTCTCGGTGATCGGGGTGAGCGAGCTCACACTCTCGGCCCAGCGCGCCATCGGGCGCACCTACCGGCCGTTCGAGTTCTACGTTGTCGCCGCCGCCTTCTACTACGTCATCAATCTCGGCCTGGAAGCCGTGCTGCGCCGGATCGAACGCCGCATCGCGCTGTCGCGTTGAGCCCGGAGAACCCCGACATGTCAGAGACGCAGAATTTCGTCGAAGTCCGCAACGCCCAGAAGCAGTACGGGGCGCTCGAAGTCCTCAAGGACATCAGCCTCACCGTGGAACGCGGCCAGATCGTCGCGATCATCGGCCCGTCGGGCTCGGGCAAGTCGACGCTCCTGCGCGCGATCAACGATCTCGACCCGCTCACCGGCGGTGAGGTCTGGCTCGACGGCATACAGGTCAACAAACAGCTCCCGCACCGCCAGTACGAAAAGCACATCAACGCGATGCGCCAGCAGATCGGCATGGTGTTTCAGCACTTCAACCTGTTTCCCCATCTCACGGTGCGCGGCAACGTGACGATGGCGCCGAAACTGCTGAAGGGGATCACCGCCGAAGAGGCCGACGCGCTCGCCGAGGAGCAGCTCGCCCATGTCGGCCTCAGCGACCGGATCGACTATTACCCCTCGCAGCTTTCCGGCGGGCAGAAGCAGCGCGTGGCGATTGCCCGGGCGCTGGCGATGAAGCCCAAGCTCATGCTGTTCGACGAGGCCACCTCGGCGCTCGATCCCGAGCTGGTCGAAGAGGTCAACCTGGTGATGAAGAAACTCGCGGAGGAGCACATGACGATGATCATCGTCACCCACGAGATGGATTTCGCCGCCTCGGTCTGCGACCGAGTTCTGTTCATGGACCAGGGCGTGGTCGTCGAGGAAGGCCCGCCCGAGGTGATCTTCAAGGCGCCCAACGAAGAGCGCACCCGCGAATTTCTGCGAAAACACCTGGCAGGTGGGAAATGACCGACGCGCCTTCGCATCTGTTCTACATCTCCCGCGCGCCGCGCCCGTTTCTTGACCGGGCCGAGGGGATCTACCTCTGGGACCAATCGGGCAAACGCTACATCGACGGTACGTCCGGCGCGATGGTGTCGAACATCGGCCATTCCAACCCCCGGGTGCTGGCCAAGATGAAAGCCCAGATGGACCGCGCCACCTTCGGTTACCGGCTGCATTTCCGCACCGATCCTTCCGAAAACCTGGCGAGCAAAGTTGCGCAGATGATGCCCGAGGGGCTGGACCGGGTGTTCTTCGTCTCGGGCGGATCGGAAGCGGTGGAAAGTGCGGTGAAACTCGCACGGCAATACAAGATCACCCAGGGGCAGGCGGACCGCTGGAAGGTGATCTCGCGCTATCCCTCCTACCACGGCTGCACCCTCGGCGCGCTCGACCTCACCGGCTATGACCCGCTGCGCGAACCGTTTTCGCCAATGATGCGCGGCATGCCGAAGGTGCCCGCGCCCGCCACCTATCTCGATCGCGACAATCTCAGCGAAGACGAGCGCGGGTTGAAATACGCAGAGATGCTGCGTGACAAGATCGTCGAAGAGGGGTCCGAGACGGTGCTCGCCTTTCTCATGGAGCCGATCGGCGGTGCCTCGACCGGGGCGCTGGTGGCGCCCGACAGCTACTACGGGCGCATCCGCGAGATCTGTGACGAGTTCGGCATTCTGCTGATCTATGACGAGGTGATGACCGGCGTCGGGCGCACCGGCGCGTTCATTGCCGCCGAGCATTGGGGCGTGACGCCGGATATCGTCGCGCTGTCGAAAGGGCTGGGCTCGGGCTACGCGCCGCTGGGCGCGGCGGTCGCGGGGGAATGGATGGTCGAGCCGGTGCTCGACTCGGGCGGGTTCCAGCATGGCTACACCTATTCCGGCAACCCGATGGCCTGCGCGGCCGGGCTCGCGGTGCTGGAAGAGCTTGAAGAGCAGAACCTCACCGCCAACGCCGCCGCAATGGGCGATGTGCTGATGGCCCGCCTGCACGGTCTGATGGACCGCTACCCGTTTATCGGCGACGTGCGCGGCAAGGGGTTGCTCACCGCTTTCGAATTCGTCTCCGACCGCGAGACGATGGCGCCGTTGCCGGTTGCGCTCAACGCCCATTCGAGGCTGGTGGAGCTTGCCTATGAGCGTGGCCTCATAACCTATTCCCGGCGGACCCGGGGCGGCGTGGCGGGCGACCATTTCATGGTGGCCCCGCCGCTGATCGTGACCGAAGCGCAGATCGATGAGATCATGGAGATCTTCATAGACAGTCTCGACGCCTTCGCCGCCGAGGCCGGTCTTGGCGTGGAACACGCGACATGACAATCCGCCTTGCCATCCCGGAAGACGCCGAGGCCGTTGCGGCCATGCTCTCCCGGCTTGCGCAAGAGACCGGCGACGGTGCGCGCTTCGCCTCGACGCCTGACACGATCCGGGCGCATGGTTTCGGGCCGGACGCATTGTTCGACACGCTGATTGCCGAGACCCGTGGCCGCCCGGACGGGGTCGCCGTCTGCGTGCGTCATTTCTCAACCACCCGGGGCCAGCCCGGTGTCTATGTGCAGGATCTCTGGATTTTGCCTGCGGCGCGCGGGGGGGGGCTTGGTGCGGCGCTTCTCGCCGCGGTCGCCGACCACGCCCGCACCGGCTGGGGCGCGCGCTACCTGGCGCTGACCACCCATGGCCACAACAAGCGCGCGCGCGCCTTTTACGCCCGCTTCGGCTTCATCGCGCATCCCGACGATGTGCCGATGACGCTCGATGGCGCCGCCTTCGACGCGCTCGGGACCCGCGCGGAGAGCGCCGCATGAGACTGCCCGACAAGACCACCACGCTTGAGGAGGCCGTGGCCGGGATCGGCGATGGGGCCGTGGTGATGGTCGGTGGGTTCGGCGTGCCCGGCACCCCGTTCACGTTGATCCGCGAGCTTGTGCGCCAGGGCCCCAAGAACCTCACGGTGATCAAGAACGACGCCAACGAGACCGGCATGGGTGTCGACCACCTGCTCGCCTCGGGCCAGGTCGCGCGGCTCATCACCACCCATATCGGCCTCAACCCGCGCGCCATTGAACTCATGAACGCCGGAAAAATCGAGGTGGAATTCAACCCGCAAGGCATTCTCGCCGAACGCATCCGCGCGGGCGGTGCTGGACTTGGCGGCATCCTCACCGATATCGCCGAAGACACCGAGCTGGCCCGGGGCAAACAGCGCGTGGAGATCGACGCAAAACGCTTCCTCGTCGAAACCGCGCTGCGCGCCGACGTGGCGTTGATCCATGCCGACAGAGCCGACACCTTTGGCAATCTCGACTACGTCGCTACCGCGCGCAATTTCAACCCGCTGATGGCGATGGCGGCGCCCCGGGTGATTGCCGAGGCCGAACGGGTGCTGGCGCTGGGCGAACTGCCGCCCGACGACGTCCACACCCCCGGGCCTTTCGTCGACCACGTGGTCGAGCTGGGCGCCCTCACGGAGGAATATGCCGTTGTCCGACGCTAGAACCAGAATGGTCGCGCGGGCCGCGCGCGAGATCGAACCGGGCATGGTGGTGAACCTCGGGATCGGGTTGCCGACGAAGGTGATCAATCATCTTGCGTCCGATTTCCCGGTCTGCCTGCACACCGAAAACGGGCTCTCGGGCATCGGCCCGACACTGCCGCCGGACCGGGCCGACCGCAACCTGATCGACGCCGGCGGGGCCTATGTGTCGACCGTTCCGGGCTCGGCTTTTTTCGACAGCGCCACTTCCTTCGCGCTGGTCCGCTCGGGTCGGCTCGATCTCACCATGCTGGGGGCCTTCGAGGTGAGCCAGACAGGCGATCTCGCCAACTGGAAGATCCCAGGCAAGTTCTCCCCCGGCGCGGGCGGCGGCATCGAGCTTGCGCAAAAGGCCCGGCGGGTGGCGGTGTTGACCACCCAGACCGACCGGGCAGGCAACCCGAAGCTCAAAGCGGCGTGCGATCTTCCGATCACCGCGCGGGCCTGTGTCGCGCGGGTGTTCACCGAGATGGCGGTGATCGACATCGCGCCAGCGGGCTTCAGCCTCGTCGAACTGGCCGAGGGCGTAAGTGCGGGCGAGGTGGCCGAGGCGACCGGCGCGCCGCTCATCCTGCCCGACGGCGACATCCCCACTTTCTGAGGCACCCCATGGACCAGGATCTGCAAGCCCGTCTTCTCGATGCCGTCGATGCTGCCTTCGACGACCAGACCGGCTTTCTCGCCGAGCTCACATCACATCCGTCGACCCGGGGGCACGAGCAGGGCGCGCAGGATGTCATGGCCAAGGCGCTCGACGCGCGCGGCTACGATGTCGACCGCTGGCAGATCGACATCGCCGAGATCAGCGCGCTGCCCGGCTTCTCGCCCGTGCTCGGCCCCTATGACGACGCGGTCAACGTCGTCGGCACCCACCGCAGCCGCACCCGCACGGGGCACTCGTTGATCCTCAACGGTCACATCGACGTGGTCCCCGAAGGCCCGCTCGACATGTGGGACAGCCCGCCTTACGAGCCGCGGATCGCCGACGGCTGGATGTACGGCCGGGGGGCCGGCGACATGAAGGCCGGGCTCGCCGCCAACCTCTTTGCGCTCGATGCGCTCAGGCGGGTCGGTCTCGCCCCGGCGGCGGATGTGTTTGTCCAATCGGTGGTCGAGGAGGAATGCACCGGCAACGGCGCACTTGCCTGCCTTGCGCGTGGCTACAAGGCCGATGCGGCACTGATCCCCGAGCCGTTCGCCGAAAGCCTGGTAACCGCGCAGGTGGGCGTGCTGTGGTTCCAGGTTCATCTCAAGGGCCTGCCCACCCATGTCGCCTATGCCGGCAGCGGCGCCAACGCCATCGAGGCGGCGATCCCGCTGATTGCCGCGCTGCACGAGATGGAGGCGCGCTGGAACGTTGCCGACAATCGGCACGCCGATTATGCCCACCACGAGCACGCGCTGAACCTCAACATCGGCAAGATCGAGGGCGGCGACTGGACGAGTTCGGTGCCCGCCTGGTGCGTGTTCGACGTGCGTATGGGGTTGTTCCCGGGGCAGGATATGGGCGATGCCAAGGCCGAGATCGAAGCGGTGCTGATGGAGGCGGCGCGTGAGAACGCTTTCCTGAGGAATTCCCTGCCCGAGATCGTCTATCACGGCTTCCAGGCCGAGGGCTACGCGCTGTCGGAGGACAAGAGTGAGACCGCCGCGCAGGCCATCGGCGCGCTCGACGCGGCGCACGGCGCGATCACCGGGGCAGCCCTCGACCGTCTCGCGATCACCGCCACCACCGATGCGCGCTTCTTCGGCCTCTACGCCGACACGCCCGCCCTGGTCTACGGCCCGCGTGCCGAGGCGATCCACGGGTTCAACGAGCGGGTCGAACTCGAAAGCATGCGCCGGGTGACCCAGGCCACGGCGCTGTTCATCGCCGATTGGTGCGGTGTGGAGGAGATCTGAGACATGCGCGATCCCGTCATCGTGTCGACCGCGCGCACCCCGCTGGGCAAGGCCTATCGTGGCGCCTTCAACAATCTCGAAGGGCCAAGCCTTGCGGCGCACGCGGTGCGCGCGGCGGTGGCGCGCGCAGGCCTCGAGGGGGGCGAGATCGAAGACGTGGCGTTCGGCGCGGCGCTCACGCAAGGGTCGACTGGCGTGGATATCGCGCGCCATATCGCGCTGGCCTCGGGCCTGCCCGACAGCACCGCCGGCCAGACCGTCGACCGCCAATGCGCCTCGGGGCTGAACGCGCTGGCGACGGCCGGGCATATGGTCGCGCAGGAGGGCGTGGACGTGATGCTTGCCGGTGGGCTGGAGAGCATTTCGCTGGTGCAGAACAGCCACTGGAATGCCCACCGCTACCGCGACCCGTCGGTGCAGGCCGGCTATTACATGTCGATGCTGGAAACGGCTGAGGTGGTGGCCGAGCGCTACCATGTCAGCCGCGAGGCGCAGGACGCCTATGCGCTTGAAAGCCAGCAGCGCACAGCCCGGGCGCAGGCCGCTGGTGTATTTGCCGACGAAATTGTGCCGGTGGACGCGGTGAAGCTGGTCGCCGACAAGGCGACGGGGGAAACACGCAAGGAGGCGGTGCGGTTGGAGGCCGACGAATGCACCCGACCCGGCACCACGGCGCAGGCGCTTGCGGGTCTCGCGCCGGTGCTGGGCGAGGGCAAAACCGTCACCGCCGGCAATGCCTCACAACTCTCCGACGGCGCTGCGGCGCTGGTGGTCATGGAGGCACGTGAGGCGGTGCGGCGTGGGCTGGACCCGCTGGGCGCTCTGCGCGGATTTGCCGTCGCAGGCGTGGCGCCGGAAGAGATGGGGATCGGCCCCGTCGTCGCGATCCCGCGGCTGTTGGACCGCACCGGCCTCAAGATGGAGGACATCGACCTCTGGGAAGTCAACGAGGCCTTTGCCGCCCAGCTCGTCCATTGCCGCGATACGCTCGACATTCCGCCCGACAAGCTCAACGTGAACGGCGGCGCGATCGCCATCGGCCACCCCTACGGCATGTCGGGCGCGCGTTTGGCCGGGCACATCCTGCTCGAAGGACGCCGGCGCGGCGCGCGCTGGGGCGTGGTGTCGATGTGCGTCGGCGGCGGGCAGGGGGCGGCGGGGCTGATCGAGGTGTTCTGACAAGCCCGTTTCCGGAGGTCGTGCGCAGGAAAAAGTGGAAGGATGGATTATCAATGACCGGACCCGAGACGGCGCCCCGATCCGATTACCTCGACGGCCGGGACATCGCAGACCTCACCGCCTGGCGGCGTGAGTTGCACCGCCACCCGGAACTGTCCGGCGAAGAGGTCGCGACCGCGGCCCGCATCGTCGAGATGCTGACAGCCAGCGCCCCGGACCGTGTCCTTGCCGGGCTTGGCGGTCATGGAGTTGCTGCCGTTTTCGAAGGCCCGGCGGAAGGTCCCGCAATCCTTCTGCGCTGCGACATCGACGCCCTGCCGATCGAGGAGCTTGGCGACAGGCCCCATCGCTCGACGGTCCCGGGCAAGGCGCACCTGTGCGGGCATGATGGGCATACGGCCATTCTGGCCGGCGTTGCCCGGTGGCTCGCACGCAACCGCCCTGAACGTGGGCGCGCCATCCTTCTGTTCCAGCCCGCCGAGGAAGACGGGTCTGGAGCCGCGAAGGTCATTGCGGATCCGCGGTTCAGGGAGATCACCCCGGATTTCGCCCTGGCGCTCCACAATATGCCGGGCGTTCCGCTTGGGGCTGCGGTCTTGGACGAAGGCATCATGAACTGCGCCTCGCGCGGGATGCGGGTCGTTTTGTCCGGCCGGACCGCGCACGCCTCCCAGCCGGAGACCGGGCTGTCCCCGGTTCCGGCGATGTCGCGCCTGATGCAGGCGCTGACGGATCTGGGGCAGGGCGGGTCGCAGGCCGACCCCGGGTTTTCCCTGGTGACGGTCACGCACGCGCGGATCGGCGAGCCCGCCTTCGGCATCGCACCGGGGCGCGCGGAGCTTTGGGTGACGCTGCGCACGCAACGCGACACGGCTATGGACGCGCTCGTCGCTGCGGCAGAGACGGAAGTCGCCGACGTGGCGGGCAGGTCCGGTTTGCAGGCTGAAATCACCTGGCATGACGTGTTTCGCCATTGCGAAAACGAGCCGGACGCAACCCGACTGCTGGCGGCCGCCCTCGATGCCGAAGGGATCCGGACCCAGAAAGGCGACCTGCCGATGCGGGCCTCGGAAGATTTCGGCCGCTACGGCGATCAAACGAAGGCGGCGATGATGTTGCTGGGTGCCGGAGAGCAGAGCCCCGCACTCCACAACCCGGACTACGATTTTCCGGACCCGATCATCGAAACGGGCGCCCGCATCTTCATCCGGTGTCTTCGCTACCACCTGTTCTGACGCGATGGTCGCGTGGATCGAGCACGCCGAATGTGGTTGTGCGTTTCAGCTCCGTCATTGAGCTGTGATCTGTGCGTGCCGACCCGGACGGGCATCCAG